>NZ_JAKRFL010000017.1:0-69254 GCF_022348105.1 Halomonas sp. MMH1-48 | reverse complement strand
GGGGAAGTGTGTCTGAACGACGGGAAGTGGTTAAAAAGTAGGCAGTTTAAACCGTGCCAATAGGTTTTTAGTAGCATTACGTCTTGGGTAAGATACTTGCTGAGGTGCTATGAGAAATCCGGGCTAGACGACCGGTCTGATGATTCCGATCACGCTCTGGAAGAGCGAAAAAAAGACGGTTAGCTTTTTGAATCAGTGGGTTGTAAAAAACCGAGCAGGCTTGCGTTGACAGCGATTCGACCAATGGAAGTGGCAAAAAAGCGGTTTGCGCCGTACGCTGATACAATAAGCTATGTCGATATAACGTCGAAAGTCATCCTCGAAATGACGACATCTAAACGCTAATTATAACAAAAACGACCTCTTGACCGTGAGAATGCATGAACCAACGAATCCAACTGGCGTCGATCGACGACCAGCGTAACGCCGCCGCCCGTGAAGCGGTGCGTCGGCGTATCTCATGGCCGGTGAATTTAACGCCTGCCAACGTGACCTACCATAGTCGAGGGCACGTGTTGCTACTGGGTCGTGCAGCGTCCGTCAGCCCAGCGGCGCGTGCGCTGCAAGGTCGTGGGCTCGCGTCGCTGACGCTGCTGACGACGGATGTCGCTGTCGATCTTCCTGCCACCAGCGAGCCGGTCACCGCACACTTGCTGAGCACACATCAGCAGCCCCAACTGCGTATTGCGGGTCACCTGGGCGGGTTCCGAACCACCCTGGCTCAAGCCGATGGCGACGCGCTAAATCTGGCACAAGCATTGATCGAACGCGACGTTTTCGACGTGGTGCTGGATCTCACCGAAGGCGCATTGGACGTGGCTGCATGGGAGTTGCCGCCGCCGGGCTACCTGCGCCTCGCGTGGGAGCGTCAGGAGGCAGAGCGCGCCGACGTGCTGGAGAGCGTGACCGAGCTGGTGGGCGAATTCGACAAACCGCGCTATTTCCAGGTCAATACCGATCTTTGTGCCCACTCTTCCAGTGGTAACGTTGGCTGCACCCGCTGTCTCGACGTCTGCCCGGCGGATGCGATTACCAGCATCCAAGGCCGCATCGAGTCGCGCATCGAGATCGATCCGTTTCTCTGCCAGGGCGTGGGGAGCTGCACCAGCGCGTGCCCGACCGGTGCCATCGAGTTTCGCCTACCGGAAACCCGCCGGCAGCAGGATACGCTCGCCACTTGGCTATCTGCCTACCGCGACGCCGGTGGCGAGGTGCCGGTGCTGCGCTTCATCACCCATGACTCGCTGGAAGCCGAGCGCAACGCAGGTATTACCACGCCGGGTCATATCATCGATGCACCCTTAGAAGAACTGGGCGCGGCGGGTCACGACCAGTGGCTGACGGCACTTGCCAGCGGTGCCGCCGAAGTGCGCATTCAGCTTCACGATGACATGCCGAATCGGCTCAGCGCGTTTTTAGAGCAGCAAATCGCCCAGGCGCACGCGCTACTGACCGCGCTTGGCCACGACACGGCACGCATCAAGCTGCTGCCCGTTGGAGCCGAGAGCGAGCGCGATGCGCTGCCGAGCCTCACTCCGCTCACCGAGTCGCCGTTGAACTTCGACGAGCCTAACAAGCGTGCCCGCCTGAACGTGGTTCTGACGCGACTGGCCGAGTTGGGTGCGCCCAGCGGTGAACGTCATGCCATGCCTCAGGGCGCGGCGTACGGTGGTATTCAGGTGGATAGCGCGGCCTGTACGCTGTGCCACGCCTGCGTCAGCAACTGCCCAACGCCTGCGCTGAAGTCAGGGGGCAACGCCCCCGCGCTGAGTTTTCTCGAAGCAGACTGCGTGCAGTGCGGGCTCTGCGAACAGGCCTGCCCTGAAGACGCCATTACGCTGGCGCCGGGGTTCCTCGCCACGCCCGAGCGCGACACACGGCACATTTGCCATGAAGAGGCGGCGTTCGAGTGCATTGGCTGCGGCAAGCCGTTCGCCACGGCCAGTACCGTGGCCACCATCAAAGCCAAGCTGGCCAATCACCCCTATTTTGCCGGGGATGCCATGGCGCGGTTGGAAATGTGCGAAGACTGCCGGGTGAAAGACGTTTGGAAAACCATGGCGCGCGACCCTAACGCGCAATTAAAGGTATGAAGCTATGAGCGATGCAATGCCGACGCTAAGCGACACCGATGCGCTGCGCATGGATATCTACCAGCTGCTCGCCAGCCTGCTGCGCCAAGCGCCGGATGGCGAGCTGCTGGCGTGGTTGGCGAGCTTGGATAACGAGCAAGACGGTAGCCGTATTGCCGAGTGTTGGGCGGCGCTGTCGCTGGCCGCGGCCCAGAGCGATGTCGACGGCTTGAAACGGGCGCATTTTCGCCACTTGGTCGGCGTGATTCAAGGCGACGTAGTCCCCTATGCGTCTTGGTACCGAAATGGCGAATTGATGGAAGCCGCGTTGGTCGCACTGCGCCAAGACCTCCGAGCGCTGGGCTTCGAGCGCAGCGAGCATACCCGGGATCCAGAAGATCACCTGGCCGCGGTGTGTGAAGTGATGGCCATGCTCATCGCGGCACAAAATGGCGAGCAATTTACCTTTTTTCAACGGCATCTTGCCCCTTGGGCCAGCCGCTGTTGGGATGACCTTGCCAACGTAGACACCGCTTTCTATGCAGCGCTGGGGCAGTTGGGTAGCGCTTTCATGGAGAGCGAACAGGCACGCTTGAGCGATCAGGCGGCCTATCGACCGGTACGCATAGTGGAGCCTGCTTCCTATGACGCCGGTGCAGCGCGCAAAGCCACACCGTGACGTGACCGTGCGCAGCGGTAAGTGAACGACAGGCCTGCTGGCCACGTATAAGAAAAGCATGAAAGAGGAGAACCCCATGCACCAGTCACATAACCCTGAGCGCCGCCGGTTTATGAAAACCGTTGGTTTAGGCACCGCTGCTGCGGGTGCCGCCGCTGCGGTCGGCCACGTCACCTTGGCACAGGCGGATGACAAGAGCCCGGTCGAGCGCGACAAGCAGACGGTGAACTACCGTGAGACCGACCATATTCGTGCTTACTACGCATCGCTGCGTGACTGACGGCGAACTGCCAGGAGATTTGCCATGCGTTTAACTCGTAAAACGAACGCCCCTGCGACCACTGGACTGGGTATTTCCCGTCGTCAGTTCTTGAAGCGTACGGGCGTCGCCACAGGCGGCGTTGCCGCAGCAGGCTTCATGGGCGCGCCGATGATGCAGCGCACCGAAGCGGCGAATAAAACGCCGGTGCTCGACTCCCCGGTGGAGACCAAGCGCACCATCTGTTCCCACTGCTCGGTGGGTTGTGGTGTCTATGCCGAAGTGCAAGAGGGAATCTGGACCAAACAGGAGCCTGCCTTCGACCACCCGATCAACCGTGGGGCCCACTGTGCCAAAGGCGCGTCGCTGCGCCAGCACGGCCACTCCACGCGCCGCTTGAAGTACCCGATGAAGTTAGTGGCGGGCGAGTGGCAGCGCATGGACTGGGACGAGGCGGTCAACGAGATCGGCGACAAGCTGCTCGAGCTGCGCGACAGCTACGGCCCGGACAGCGTTTACTGGTTGGGCTCGGCGAAGTTCAACAACGAGCAGGCGTATCTGATGCGCAAGCTCGCCTCCATGTGGGGCACCAACAACACTGATCACCAGGCACGTATTTGTCACTCCACGACCGTGGCGGGTGTGGCCAATACCTGGGGTTATGGAGCGATGACCAACTCGCTCAACGATATGCACAACAGCAAGGCGATCCTGTTCATTGGCTCGAACCCCAGTGAAGCGCACCCGGTCGCCATGCAGCACATCCTGATTGCCAAAGAGCGCAACAACTGTGACATCATCGTCGCAGACCCGCGCTTTACGCGTACGGCGGCGAAAGCCAACAAGTACGTGCGCATTCGCCCCGGCTCGGACGTGGCTTACATCTGGGGCTTGCTGTGGCACATCTTCGAAAACGGCTGGGAAGATAGTGAGTACATCAGCCAGCGCGTCTATGGCATGGACGATGTGCGGGCCGAAGTCGCCCAGTTCCCTCCCAGCGTCGTCGAAGACATTACTGGCGTACCCGAAGCCGAGATGTTCGACGTAGCCAAGCGTCTTGCCGACAACCGCCCCGGCTGCGTGGTGTGGTGCATGGGCGGTACTCAGCACACCACCGGCAACAACAACACCCGCGCCTACTGCATTCTAGAGCTAGCGCTGGGGAACATCGGTAAATCCGGTGGCGGTGCAAACATCTTGCGTGGTCACGACAACGTGCAAGGCGCGACCGACTTGGGGCTAGGGTGTGACTCCCTGCCGGGTTACTACGGCTTGGCAGAGGGGGCATGGCAGCATTGGGCCAAGGTGTGGGACGTGGACTACGAATGGCTGAAAGGCCGCTTCGACGACACCGAGTACGCCGATGGCAAACCGATGTACTCCAGCGGTATCACCGTCTCTCGCTGGGTGGATGGCGTGCTGGAAGAGGATGACAACATCTCCCAGCGCACTGCGTTGAAAGCGATGTTCTACTGGGGCCACGCGGTCAACTCGCAAACCCGCGGCGTCGAAATGCAGAAGGCGATGCAGAAGCTGGAGATGATGGTCATCGTCGACCCGTATCCCACCGTTGCCGCTGTCATGCATGACCGTACCGACGGCGTGTACCTGCTGCCCGCCGCCACCCAGTTTGAAACGACCGGTAGCGTCACGGCGACGAACCGCTCGATTCAGTGGCGCGACCAGGTCATCGAGCCGCTGTTCGAGTCCAAGCCGGACCACGAAATCATGTACCTATTTGCCAACAAACTCGGCTTTGGCAACGAGTTCGTGAAAAACTTCGCGATGGAAGGCAATCGACCGGTGATCGAAGACGTACTGCGTGAAATTAACAGCGGTATGTGGACCGTCGGCTACACCGGCCAAAGCCCAGAGCGCTTGAAAGAGCACCAGCAAAACTGGCACACCTTCAGTTTTGAGAACCTGCGTGCCCAGGGCGGCCCTGCCGATGGCGACTACTACGGCCTACCGTGGCCCTGCTGGGGAACGCCTGAGTTCAAGCACCCCGGCTCGCCCAACCTCTACGACACCAGCGTCCCGGTCATGGAAGGCGGCATGGGCTTCCGCGCCCGCTTCGGTATCGAGCGCGACGGTGTGAACCTGCTGGCGGAAGGCTCGGCACCGGTTGGCGGTGACATCGACGACGGCTATCCGGAGTTTACCGATCAGCTGCTCAAAGATCTGGGCTGGTGGGATGATCTCACCGATGAGGAGAAAGCAGCGGCCGAAGGCCAAAACTGGAAGACCGACTTCTCCGGCGGTATCCAGCGAGTGGCTATCGAACACGGTTGTGCGCCTTACGGCAACGCCAAAGCGCGCGCCGTGGTGTGGACCTTCCCAGATGCCGTTCCGAAACACCGGGAGCCGCTCTACACCACCCGCCGTGACCTGGTCGAGCGCTACCCGACATGGGACGATTTCGACTCCATCATGCGTCTGCCCACGATGTACAAAACCATCCAGGACCGTGACAACAGCGCGGAGTATCCGATCATTCTGACCTCCGGTCGCTTGGTCGAGTACGAAGGTGGCGGTGAAGAGACGCGCTCCATGTCCTGGCTGGCCGAGCTGCAGCAGGAGATGTTCGTCGAAATCAACCCAGCCGATGCCAACGACATTGGCATCCGCGATGGCGATCAGGTGTGGGTCGAAGGCGCCGAAGGTGGTCGGGTCAAAGTAAAAGCACTGGTGACGCCCCGCGTGGATCGTAAAGTGGCGTTCATGCCGTTCCACTTTGGCGGCGTGTTCCAGGGCGAAAGCCTGCACGACCGCTACCCGGAAGGCACCGTTCCCTACGTGATTGGTGAAGCGGCCAATACCGCGACCACCTACGGCTACGATCCGGTGACACTGATGCAAGAGACCAAGTGCACCATTTGCCGTATCGAACGCGCCAGCTAATACGACCTGACCAGACAGCATGCCGGTGCGTCCACGACCGCACCGGCACGAGGAGAACACCATGGCTCAAATGAAATTTATGTGTGACGCCGAGCGCTGCATCGAGTGCAATGGCTGCGTCACTGCCTGTAAGAACGCCAATGACGTCGAGTGGGGCATTCAGCGCCGCCGCGTGGTGACCCTGAACGACGGTGAAGCGGACGAAATGTCCATCTCCGTTGCCTGCATGCACTGCGACGATGCCCCCTGCATGGCGGTATGTCCCACCGACTGCTTCTACAAAACCGACGACGGCATCGTGCTCCACGATAAAGACCTATGTATCGGCTGTGGTTACTGCCTGTACGCCTGTCCCTTTGGCGCGCCGCAGTTCCCGCAGCAAGATGCGTTCGGCGAGCGCGGCAAGATGGACAAGTGCACCTTCTGCGCTGGTGGTCCCGCCGAAACCAAAGAAGAGGAGTACCAGAAGTACGGCTCCAACCGCATCGCAGAAGGCAAGCTGCCGCTGTGCGCCGAGATGTGCTCCACTAAAGCGCTGCTGGCCGGTGACGCGCAGGACGTTGCCGATATCTTCCGTCAACGCGTGGTACACCGTGGCCATAAAGATGGTGCGTGGTCGAACAATCCTCAGGCTAGCACTGACAACCTTGCCTACGATGCCGCCCGCAAAGGGTAAGGAGGCGTGTCATGACAACCTTGACCATGACAAAGGCCCCCTCACGGGCGCCTAGCGGCACCGCTAGCTGGCTACAGCGCGGCTGGCGTCTCTGTCTCATGCTGGTACTGTTGGTGACCAGCCTGGGCGTCACCCAAATGGCCGTGGCGCAAGCCGACCCAGATCGTGAAATGACCACGGCTGCGCCCGGCATCACCGCCGACCAGTGGCGTCAGGTGCGCAGCGGAGAAACCGGGCCCAACTACCGCGACTCGCGGCATGAAAGTAACTACAACCTGATCAACGCGAGCGGCGAAACATGGCGTATTCTGCGTAACCGCTGGGTGTCGCCGTTTGGCATGATTGCCATTGGTGGCATGGCAGCACTGATCGCGCTGTTCTACTTCATCGTCGGGCGGAAGTATCTGGAAGAGCCGCGCACCGGTCGTCTGCTACTGCGCTGGTCGCTGCTAATGCGCGCTCTACACTGGACCGTCGCCACGCTGTTCATCACCCTGGCATTGACCGGACTCAACTTGCTGCTGGGTAAGTTCGTGTTCCGCTCTCTATTTGGCGATGCCGTATGGAGCTGGATGGTGTCGGCCTCCAAAGTGCTGCACAACTATTTGGGACCGATCTTCGGGGTGCTGCTGGTGATCATGCTGATTAGCCTGATCAAAGAAAACATTCCCAAAAAGCACGACTGGGTATGGTTCAAAAAAGGCGGCGGCATGATTGGCAAAGGCCATGTCGATGCGGGCTTCTGCAACGGCGGTGAAAAAGCCTGGTATTGGCTGCTGGCATCCGTCGGCATTCTGGTGGTGGCGAGCGGCTTCGTGCTCGACTTCCCCAATTTCGATCAGGGTCGCAACACCATGCAGTGGGCCAACATCATCCACGCCGTAGGAGCGCTCGGCCTGACCGCCGTGTCGCTGGGCCACATCTACATCGGCACGCTGGGCACGGAAGGCGCGCTGGAAGGCATGACCACTGGCTACGTGGATGAAACCTGGGCCAAAGAGCACCACAATTTGTGGTACGAAGAGGTCAAAGATCAGGCCATCAGCGAAGAAGAGATGGCGGCGCGTAAAGCGGGTGACAGCGGCGAGCATTCGGCAGCCAACTCTGCCGCTAAGCCAAGCTGAGTCACTCCGTCGACATCGGTGAACGTGAATGCCCTTCGACACCGCCTTCGGGCGGTGTCTTTTGTTATGCTGCACTTCAATGCATTGGGAAAGAGGAATGACCATGGCGACATTTGACGAACTGGATGCCACCACCCGCACTGAGCTGGAGGCCGCCGCGTTTCGCCGCCTGCTGAAGCATCTGGATGACAATAAAGACGTGCAGAACATCGACCTGATGATTCTGGCGGACTTCTGCCGTAACTGCCTCTCGAAATGGCTGGTGACCGCCGCTGATCAGCACGGCACCGAGCTGGATCTGGAGGCCGCCCGCGAGTATGTCTACGGAATGCCCTACAGTGAGTGGAAGGCGCATCACCAGGGCGAGGCGACGCCGGAACAGCTCGCCGCGCTCGAGGCGCGTCAAGCCAGGAAACAAGCTAATGCTCAAAATGAGCGCGAGGAGTAGCCGATGGATGCCATGGAAGCGCTGAACATCGCGGTGCTCACCGTCTCGGATACTCGCACGGAAGAGACCGATCGCTCGGGCCAATCGCTGGTGCAGCGGTTGACCGAGGCGGGCCACCGCTTGGCCGACAAGCGCATCGTGCCGGATGACGTATATCAAATTCGGGCGGTGGTGGCGCAGTGGATCGCCGACCCCGGCGTGCAGGTGGTGCTGACCACCGGTGGCACCGGATTTACCGGGCGTGACTCCACACCCGAGGCGGTCTCGGTACTGCTGGATAAACGCATCGAAGGCTTTGGCGAGCGCTTTCGCCAGCTGAGCGGCGATGAGATCGGTAGCTCCACCATTCAGAGCCGCGCGCTGGGCGGCTTTGCCAACGCCACGGTGGTGTTTTGCCTGCCGGGCTCCACCGGTGCCTGCCGCACCGGCTGGGACGGCATCCTGGCCGAACAGCTCGATAGCCGCCACAAGCCCTGTAACTTTGCCAACCTAGTGATTCCAGGCCGGGGGCAGCATGGCTGAGTTACAGCCGATCGAAACGGCGCTCGACGCGCTGCTGGCCAATGTCACACCGCTTTTGGCTGAACGGCTCGCGCTGAGTGACGCCGCCGGACGCGTGCTGGCCGAGTCGGTCACGGCGACGCTGGACGTGCCTCCTTTCAATAACAGCGCGATGGATGGCTATGCGCTGCGCGCTGTAGACGCCGGTAAGTGGCTGTTGGTCAGCCAGCGAGTTGCGGCGGGCGATACGGCACAGCCGCTGGCAGCGGGCACCTGCGCGCGGATTTTCACCGGCGGGCAGATGCCCCCCGGCGCTGACTGCGTAGTGATGCAGGAGCGGGTGGTCGAAAAGGAGGGCGAAGCGCTTATCCCAGACGATGTGCCTGCCGGTGATAACGTGCGCTTGCAGGGGCGCGACGTACGTCAAGGCGATCTGCTGCTCAATGCAGGTGAGCGCTTGGAGGCCGCAGCGTTAGGGCATTTAGCGGGGCAGGGCATCACCGACGTCAGCGTTCGTCGTCGTCCTCGGGTGGCGCTGCTCTCCACCGGTGATGAGATCGTCGATCCCGGTACGCCGCTCGAGCCTGGCCAGCTGTATAACTCCAACCGCCCGATGCTCAAGCGCCTGCTAGAGACGTTTGGTGCTGAGGTGGTTCAGTTGGTGAGCGTACCCGATGACTACGCCCAGACCGTCGCGCTGTTGAACGCCGCAGCAGCCGACGCCGACGTGGTGGTGAGCACGGGTGGTGTGAGCGTGGGTGAGGAAGACCACGTCAAAGCGGCGCTGGAATCGCTAGGCCAGCTCGATATGTGGAAGCTGGCGATTCGTCCCGGTAAGCCCCTGGCGTTGGGGCGACTCCCCCGTGACGACGGTAGCCTTGCGCGTTTCGTGGGGTTACCGGGCAACCCGGTATCGGGGTTCGTGGGCGCATGGCTGTTTCTGCGGCCGCTCATTGGGGCGCTTCTAGATTGCCCCTCGCTTGGGTCGTTGCCGCGACTGGCGGCCACGGCTAGGTTCGCCACCGACACCGGTCCACGCCAGCATTACATGCGCGTGGCGTTGCGCTTTACCGCCGAGGGTATCGAGGCCGAGGCGTTCGACGACCAAAACTCAGCCGTGCTCTCTTCGTGTATTGCGGCTGATGCGTTGGCCGTGATCGAACCGCACTGCCAAGTAGAGCCGGGCAGCCGGGTGACCTGTTTGTGGTTAGTCCACTGAGTCAGAATCAACGGGCAGACCGAGTCGTCCACCCTCGAGAAGAAGCGTCATGGACGCTCCTTCCAGGGCGACGCCGCAAAGCGCCGGGTAGGATGTGCGGGCGGCCAAAAGCGGCGGCAGAGGGTGGAGGTCAGCGACCTGGAGAGGGACAAGCTCGCTGTCGCCAGGCAGGCCAAGCTGCCAAGGGCCTTGGCGGTCGATCAGCGTGAGCCAGCGACTCGAGTGTCCAGGTCCTCGGCACATGAGTGTTTCGAATGACACGTAACGTGCCAGCATCGCGGCGCTATCGATACGCCTGACGTGGTGAGCTTCCAGCGCCCACTGATGGCCGCAGGCGTTGAAGCGAACACAGGTCACGGTACTCACTGGCTAGCCAAGACCCTGTAGGTACGCTTGAAGCAGTGCGTCGGGGTCGAGGAGAGCCGTGGCGCGCTGCGTGTCATCGGATTGCCAAAGCGCGCTTACGTAGGGACGCAGCGCACTGGGCAGGGTGTCGGGAGGCGTCTTCAAAGCACTTATCGGCAGCTCGCAAACATCCTGCAACTGATCGATGCGGACCGCGCTGCGGATGCCGGCGCCTTTCACGACAAGCATCATGCCGTCGGTTTGAGACGGGGCAAGGCCCAACAGCGGCTGCAACGTGATCAGTGATTCGATCTGGCCGCGCAGGTGAATCACCCCTTCGGTGGAATCCGGCAAGCCAGGGACGAAATACACTGGCGTGTCGCCTTTCAAAATTTCGCTCACTGCCTGGCCGGGCAGCGCAAACGGTTGACCGGAGAGCTGGAAGAGTACCACCTGCTGACTGGGCTCATCCACCTCCACAATGGCTGTCTCATCGCCGCGCGCGTTGAACGCCTGCGCGAAGGTGGCGTTCGCCTCAGGGGCAGTCCGTGGGGAGTCCGTCATCGTCCTGCTCCGTGCTGGTGACCACTTGGTTGCGCCCCTGATGCTTGGCGCGGTAAAGCGCCTGGTCCGCACTCAGGCGAAGCGACTCGGTGGAGGGGTGGTTAGGAAAACGGCTGATGCCAGCACTGAACGTACAGCGAAAGCGCGTGCCGCCCGCATGAAAGTCCACCTGGGCAAAGTCATGGCGCAGTGCATCGATCAGCGCGCAGGCGCGCTCGTCGCTGACCCCCTTGAGTAGCACGACGAACTCTTCGCCGCCGTAACGTCCGATGATATCCGACATGCGCAGGCGGGTTTTCAGCAACCTTGCCAGGGTGATGATGACCTGATCACCGGCAAGGTGGCCGTGGGTATCGTTCACCGCTTTGAAGTGGTCGATGTCGATCATCGCCATGGCATGCTCGGTGTTGTCACGGTGCGCTTGTGCCAATGCTTTGCTGATGAGTTCGGTGGTGGTGCTGTGGTTATATAGCCCGGTCATGCTGTCACGGGTCATCAGCGAGCGCAGTAAACGTAGGCGCTCGGCGCGCAACGTGACGGCCGAGACCAGTTCATCGGGGATTACGGGTTTAGTGATGAAGGCCTCGACGCCCGCCGTCATGGCCGAGAGCTGTTTTTGGCTGTCGGTTTCGCTCGATAGATAAATGATCGGTAGACCCACGTGTTCGGGCTGTTGGCGAATGATGTTCGCCAGCTCTTCGCCGGAACAAACGGGCATGTAGACATCGACGAGCAGCAGGTCGGGACTAAATCGCTCGAGGGCCGTCAGCGCATCGGCGGGGTGATTGACCTGCTGTACGGCCATCCCCGCTTGCTCCAGCAGGAGGGCATGATATGCCGCGACCTCTGGTTCATCGTCCACGATCAAAATGCGCAGCGGCTCTTCGTCGCTGGGCGTGGTGAGCTCATCCACGGCCAGCATCAAGTCCAGCGGTTTCACCGGTTTCGTGAAGTAGCCGTTACAGCCTGCTCGCACGGCGCTGAGGCGTGAGTGAAAATCACCGTGGGCGGAGAGGACGATCGAGGGCAGCGGTTCACCGGTCAGCTTGTTGAGGCTGGCGAGCGTCTCGGTGCCCGCCGTATTACCTTGAGGGAATTGCACGTCCATGATGATGGCGTCGGGACGACGCGTGATCACGGCGTTGAAGAACGTATCCGTGTCTTCGAAGTGCACTACCTCGTGGCCGAAGCAGCGCAGGTGGTGCAGCAGTTGGCTCACTTGGTCCGGTTCGTCGTCGCATAGGTAGATCAGCCGCTGACGCTTGCTGCGGGTTTGCACTGGCTTTGGCGAGAATTCGACGCTGGTCATGGCGGCCAGTGCCCGCTGTTGCTCAGGCAGTGACTGCAGCCGCTGCTGCTCCTCGGCGAGGTGGACGAACACCTGCTCCACCACCTGCCCGGCAGGTGCTTGGCCGTCGAGAGCGGCCTCGCCCTGCTCGGCCAATAGTGCAATGCGCTCGAAGCCCAGTGAGCGTCCGGTGCCCTTCAAACTATGGAAAAACCGATGCAGCTCTGGGCCAAGTCGTGCCTGTGCCTGTGCCTCGGCGGAGGCCTGGCTCTGTTGCCACAGCCCGACAGTGAGCTGTAAACGCGCGGGTAACTGGTCGATGAAACGCTGACGCAGTTGATTGAGTTTATCGTGCAGCGAAGAAGCAGAGGATGACATCAGGCTACCTGTGCGAGTGGACGAGCCGGGCATAGCTGGGTAACGGCATGGCTACGCACCAAGCGCTTGGGCAACGGCGCGCTCTAATGACGTGTCTAGCGCGGCATCTTTCTGTAAGCAAGCGCTGAGCCCTGGGGTCTGGCGCAGTGCATCATCCGGCGTGTCACCAGTGAGCAGTATGAAGGGAAGCATGACACCCTGCTCTCGCAGCATGTGCAAAAGCTCGATGCCGTTGATCAGAGGCATATACATGTCGCTGACGATCAGCGCGATATCGTCATGGGAATCCAGTTCGTGGGTGGCTTCCATGGCGTCGTTGGCGAGCAGGACGTCGTGGCCCTGAAACTCCAGCAGCGCCCCGGTCATTTCCCCGGCTAAGGGGTCGTCGTCTACGACCAATATTCGCATGGTTATCCTCGTGGCGGGAGACTCAGCCCAACAAGGCTTTGAGCGTCTCCACTAAGTTGTTCTGATCGAAGCTGCCCTTCACGATGTAGGCATCGGCCCCCACCTCCATCCCCCGCTGGCGGTCGCTCTCTTTTTCGCGAGAGGTGATGATGATGATCGGCTTATGACGATATAGCTCATTTTCGCGCAGTCTGGCGGTCAGCGCAAAGCCATCCATCACGGGCATTTCAACGTCGGTAAGCACGGCATCGAAAGACTCGGCCAGGGCTTTGTTCAATCCATCGCGACCATTCTCTGCCAGGGTCACCTGATAGCCCCACGCTTCCAGCACGTCTTTTTCGATCTCCCGAGTGTTCAAAGAGTCATCCACGACCAATATCCGGTGAGCGGTGCCGCTGGGTTCTACGCCACGGGGGGTGAGCGTATGGTGCTTGGCGCGTTCAAACAGCGCCGGGACGTGGAGAAGGCTGACCAGCGCATTACGCCCCTGAGACACCATGCCCGAGATCATGGGAAGGTAGCGTAGATGCTCGGGAAGCGGCTTGATCACCATGTCCCGCTCGTCGACCAGCGTATCCACGATCAGCGCCAGTTTTTGCTGGCGCTGATGGACGACGACCAGTAACGCCGGATCGGGCAGCGTGTCGGCCACGGGCAGATCCAGCAACTGGGCAAGCGGCACTACTGGCACGAACTCGTTACGTAAGATCAACGTAGGCTGCCCCGCTGCGTCGATGAACTGCGCCGGTGAGCACTCGACCAGCTCCGCCACATGGGGGGCAGTGATACCGAGCGTTACGTTGCCGGCTTTGATGAGCAGCACCCGCATCAATGCCAGTGATAGTGGAAGACGCAGCGTAAAGCGCGTGCCCTTGCCTGCCTCGCTGGTGAGCTGCAAATCGCCGCTCAGCTCGTCCATGATGGTGCGTTTCACCACGTCCATACCCACGCCGCGTCCCGAAAAGTCGGTGATCATCGCCTTGGTCGAAAAACCGGGCAAAAAGATCAGGTCGAGCGTCTCTTGTTCACTGAGCGCCGACAGTTGCTCTTCGCTGAGCAGCTGCTTGGCCAGGGCTTTTTGGCGGACGGCGTCCAGCGCAATACCTGTGCCGTCGTCGTGCATTTCCACCACGACCCAGTTGCCATCCTGCCAAGCTTCAAGTACGAGCTGACCTCGGGGGGGTTTGCCTGCCGCTTTGCGTTGCTCTGGTGTCTCTAGACCGTGATCCAGCGCGTTACGCAGCAGGTGAATCAGCGGGTCGGAAAGGCGGTCGATCAGTTGGCGATCCAGCTCGATCTCACTGCCCCGCACCCGGCAGTCCACATGCTTCCCTAGTGACTGGGCAAGCTCCCTGGCCATCTGCGCCAGCGGGTCGAAGACCACGCCGAGGGGCAGCATACGCATCTGCAGGGCGCGCTCGTGAAGGTCGCTCATTAACGCATCGTGGCTCAGCACACTGTCTTTCAAGTCGCGGTTGAAGGCATGAATGGCGCTGCGCTGATCGCCAGGCAGACGCGCTTCCAACGCCTGCGCCTGTTCGACCAGCGTATGCAGATGGTGATGCCCCGAGAGCACTTCGCCCATCAGACGAATCACATCGTCCAATCGCTCCAGGCGCACGCGCACCGTATCGCTGAGTGCCAGGGTCGCGCTGCCAGCGGGCCGCGGTGGGTTTACCGGTGGAGACAGCGGCAGCGGTGCTGTGGGTTCGGGGGCTTCCTCCGCGTTGGAGAGAGTGGCCGTGCTGGGTTGGGCAGCGGCTTCCAACGCCTGGCAAAGCACCGGGTCGGCGACGGCGAGCGTCTCAGGAGACGCGCCCTGGGCGAGTTGGGCCACATCGTCAGCGAGCGCATCGGTGGCTTGGTATAGCAGACTGATGCTATCGGGACCAGGCACTTGGCTGCCGTCTCGAAAAGCGCTGAGCAGCTCCTCCATGCTGTGGGCCACCGCGGTGATAGGGGTGAGCTTGAGCATCCGCGATGAGCCTTTGAGCGTATGCGCGGAGCGAAATAGCTCATTGATACGCTCTTTATCAGCGGCGCCTTGCTCCAAAGCGCTGATGCCTTCGCGCAAGCGGGGCAAGTGGTCAGCAGCCTCTTCGACGAACCGCTGAATGAAGCGTCGAATATCGAGCGCCATTAGCCCGCTCCCTGTGTGACGGCATGTTCGTTCATATAGCGTTTTGCCAAGAAGCAGGCATCGCCGGGAGGCAAAGGCGAGGCAATCACTTTTAATCCGCCACTGGCTAGCGGAGAGGCGTCCAGCAAGCGTACGACGGCGGCGTAACCGCGCTGCCGCTGAGTGGGCTGGTCAGGTAACTCGCCTTGGCGTAGCAGCTCCGCTTGATAAAAGTGGGCTGGCCAGCACTCGGGGGACACGTAGAGCGCACGTTTGAAATAATCGTACGCGCGCTGAGGCTGCTGTTGCCAGCGGGCAACGAGGCCCGCCAGTAGCAATGCATCAACGCTCCACGGGTCGTCGGCCAACAGCGGCATCAGCAGGGTATTCGCGTCGTCGAAGCGGTTTTGATTCAGCGCATCGTGGGCGTGCTGCAACGTGTCGTGGTTAGCGGACGGTGGCGCTGAAAAGGGCGGCGGCTCCTCTTGGTGACTGGGCTCGGCGGGCAGAGGCTCCGCATGGGGGGCGGGCTGGCTCGCCACCGGTGCGTTCGTTGCCTGCGGGGCGACGGGCACGAGTTCGTTGACGGAGCGCGCTGACATCGGCAGCTCAGCTTGAAAGTAGAACACCCCCTGCTCCTCCTTGAGAGAGAACACGCCTAGATCGTTACCTAAGGTTTCAGTCACGCCACATAGCAGAATGCCGTTAGGGGCTAAAAGCTGCTTGAGCTGGTGCTGAATGGTACGGCGCGTAGCTTCGTCAAAATAGATCGAGACGTTGCGAAACAGGATGACATCGAACGGGCCATCCATGTGGCAAGCGCTCGTCGACAGCAGGTTCAGCGGCTGAAACGTCACCCACTGACGCAGCGTGGTATCCAGCTGAAAACTGCGCCCGACCGGGGTGAAGAAACGGGCTTTTAGTGAAGGGTGAAGGGCACGAAACGCCATGCCCGCATAGCGCCCTGCCTGCGCTTTTTTCAGTACCTGCTGGTCGACGTCGCCGCCGGTAATGGTGAACAGCGTTTGAGCGCGGTCGCCGTAGCGCTCTTGTAGTGCCATGGCGACGCTATAGGGCTCCTCCCCCGAGGAGCAGCCAGCGCTGAGTAAGCGTAGCGGACCGCCTTGCTCGGCCAGCCGACGTGGCAGGTACGTCTCTACCAGCCAGTGAAGGGTTTCCGGTTCGCGGAAGAAGTACGTTTCGTTGACCGTCAACTGGCTAACAAAGCGGTCGAACAGCGCGTCATCTTCCGCCAAACGAGTCAGCATGACGTGGCTGTCTTGCGTACCGAGTTCGACGTGCAAGGCTTCGATGGCGCGCACCAAACGCGCTTCAGCGAGTCCTTCCAAATGTAGCCCGCAGCGTTGATGCACCCACTGCTTGAACGGTGCCAGTGAACTCATTGCGGTGCCCGCCAGGGTGAGGGGGTGAAGCGCACGTCGCGAAGCAGGCGCGTCGGGATCTCGTCTAGCCCCAACACCTGCTGTACTACGCCCGCATTGATGGCTTCTTGGTTCATACCGTAGATCACCGAGCTGGCTTCATCCTGTGCCAAGGTGGTGCCTCCCGCGAGCTGAATCGCGCGCATGCCGCTGACGCCGTCTCGGCCCATACCGGTTAAAATCACCCCAATACTATCGGCTCCATATACGCTCGCCACGCTATGAAGCATGGCATCACAGCTTGGATGGTAGAGCGCCTGTGCAGGGCCGGGTGACAGCTGCAAACGGTGTTGTGCCGTTACGTTGATCTGACTGTCGGGCGGACACAAATAGATGTGTCCGGGCAGAAGGCGCTCGCTACTTTGGGCGACGCTCACTGGCAGCGTACAGAGCGACCCTAGCCATGTCGCCATACCTTCGATGAAGCCAGGGCTAATGTGCTGGGCAATCAAGATGGGAGCGGGAAACTCTTTGGGGAGCTTGCTTAACAGCCGCGCGAGTGCCTGGGGGCCGCCAGTCGAACAGGCAATGGCGACCACCCGCTGAAAACCGCGTGAGGCGGTCGGGCACATAGGGACAGCCGCAGGCCTGGCAGGCGCGAGCGCGGGTGTCGCAGGAGCGCGTCGGCGCAGTCGGGTGATCACGGACACGCCCGCCAATAGCCGCACCCGTGCCAGAAGGCGCTGAGCATCCTCGTCGTCCAGCCCCGGCTTGGGCAGCACTTCCAGTGCGCCGACTTCCAGCGCGCGATAGGCCGTTTGGGCGTCTGAACGGTCACTAATCACGACGATGGGCACCCCTTTGGTGTGCATGATCTCTTCGATGGCGCTGAGCCCATCCATTATGGGCATCGTCAGGTCCATGGTAATGAGCTGTGGGCTCAGCCGCCGCGCCATCTCGACGGCCTCTTGACCGTTGGTCGCTTCACCGACGATCTCGATATCACCATCCCGAGTGAGTATGTCGCGCAATACCTCGCGCGCTAGCGGGCTGTCATCGGCCATCACGACCCGAATTGCACTCATCGACGCCTCCTCAGGAAGGACGTGGCTTATCGTCGTTCGGTTTGGCGCTCTGCTCATCGAGAGTGAACTCCTGAACGAGCGCGTTCAGCTCGGCAGACATCTGTACCATGTCCTGGCTGATCTCCGTGATGCTGCGCACGGAGTGGGCATTGCGAGCGCTGGCCGTATCGATGTCTCGTAGGGCAATCACCACCTGACTGCTGGCGGTTTTCTGCTGTTGGGTCGAGAGCGAAATTTGCTGCGCGGCGCTGCTCGTTTGGCTAGCGGCTTTGAGCAGCGCTTCCAGGTCTTGCGCGGTGCTTTGGCTGGCCTCGACGCCCTGTTCGATCGATGTCGCGCCCTTTTCTGAGGCCACGACCAAGCGATTGATCGCTTGCTGGATATCGTCGGTGTGTCCCTCGATCTCTTGAGTGGAGTCGGTCACGCTATCGGCCAAGCGGCGTATCTCATTGGCGACCACGGAAAAGCGACGGCCGGACTCCCCTGCGCTGGACGCTTCGAGTGCGGCGTTGAAAGCGATCAGTTTGGTCTGAGCAGCCAGTGTATTGATCAGCTCCATTACTTTACTGATCTGTTTGGACTTCGCGCCCAGCGTCATGATTTCCGCGAGGCTCTGCTCACTGTCGCTTCTAATATCCTGCATTTTGGCCTGAAGCAGCTGCATGGCGGTACTGCCCTTGCGGCTGCGTTCAAGGGTTTGGTTCGCCACGTCCACCACGGACTGCGAGTGATCGGCAATTTGCGTGGAAGACGTGGAGAGTTCTTCCATGGTGGAGGTGATTTCGGCAACCGAAGAGGCCATCTCCTCGACCGCAGCAGCCATGGTCTGGTTGGCTTCATGTTGTATGTCGCCGCCCTGTATGCCGGAGAGCCCGGCCGTCTGTGCCAAGCGGTCGGCTACTTGATTGAGCGCTAGCGCGTTGGACGACACCGCCGCAATCGCGCGGGAGAGACGCTCCAATAGCTGATTGGTTTGGTCGGCCAAGTCGCCCAGTTCGGCGCGGTCGTCGGTTTCCACTCGGCGGGAAAGGTCCAGACTATGGGTAATCTCTTTGAGCTGGCGCTGAAAGCGATCGAGCGGGCGAATGAGACTGCCCGTCAAGGGGTAAAGCAGCAGCAGTCCGGCGACGAGAAGCAGTAGGCCAAGTTCAACCGAGCTCAAAAAGCGCTGGCGAATGCTGCTGGTGTACTCTTCTTTGGAGACCTCGACCATGAGATAGCGCTGTAACTCTGGCAGCCAGCGGGTGGTGACGAAATAGGGGTGGCCATTGCGCTCGATTTCACTGACGCGAATGTCATTATCCTGGCGCAGTAGCGTATCGGTTTCCTGGGGTTGAAGTGCCGAGATATTGGTTTCATTACTGGTGACCATGAAGGCGCCTTCGGCACTCAAGATCGACGCTCGACCGGTGTCGCCGAGGCGATAGTCACGGATGAGCTGGGCCATGCGCGATAGGTCGAGCCCCGCGCCAGCGACAACGCTGGGACGGCCATTGGTAGCGGTCGCGCTGCTGCGGAAGTTCAAAAAGACGAAGGCCTCCTCTGGGGAGAAGGTGTCGCTGTCTAAATTTAAGTTGTACGGAGCGTCACTGTCGGTGAACTGATAGTACCAGTCGTCGTCGCCACCGGGACGCTGGAGCGGACGCTGCATGAAGTTGCCGTCACGGTACTGGAAGTAGACGCCGCGCCCTTGTGTTTGAGCGGCGATAAAGAGCAGCTCGGTGTCCAATTGGTTCATGAGGCGTGACAGGTAGCGCTCGATGTCCGGTTGTTGGATGGCTGGCAGCCCGTCGGCAACCCACTGCTCGATGAAGTAACTGTTGGCTAGACTTTCAGACACCGCCAACGCTGGACTCAAGCGGAGGTTGATGCGTGTGGCTAGCTCTTCAACCTGGGCAGGTAACTCGACGTTCAGCAGGTTATCCAGACGAGCTTGGCCGTGTGCCCGCGCCTGCAGGTAGAGCGCCAGAAACATGGCAATGGCCAACACCGTGCCGAAGGAGATAAACAGACGTAGCCGTAATGGCAGGGTTTTCCAGCGCGCTGTCATTATCGCGGTTGCTCCAAGTGGGACGAAAACGCTTAACGAAAGGCATGAGGCATCAGCATTGTTCATTGCTGAGTCGCCTCATACCCTTTGGCATGATAGCAACGATTTCAGCGGCGTTTGGCAAGAGCATCGACTATTTCTACCAACGATTGGCCTTCAGGTCCTGCTTATTTATACAAGTATTAGCTAGCAAGCTTGATATAAGTTAATACTTTGACAAAAGTGATACATGTGAGTAATCTGGCAACCTAATGGAACGACGATTTGCTAAGGAAGCATCATGTTGTCACTGACCTCACCCACTCTGATTGCCGTGTTGCGAAGTATGTTGGCGCGCTACGGCAACCCGCAAAGCGATATGCTGCCTGCCGCGGGGACCCCCGAGCGAGAAAGCCTGGTCGATTCGGTCAAACGTCGCTTTGGCCTGACGGACGCCGACGTACTTTCTGATTCTTCTATTACCGTGGATGAGTGGGCAGACGCGTTGAGCGAGCGTGGTGACATTACCCACTTACAGTTATTCGATAGCGACATCGGCGGCGCGTTCAGCCATCGACTCCAACGTCAGCATCGCTACAGTGCGGCGTCGCTGCTGCAAGAAGCAGAGGCGCTCGCGACGTTGTTTGATCAGGACGGGCAGCCAGTTCGTAGCGTGGTGAGTTGGCTATCGGCACAGACGGCCGCAGGTTTTATGCTCGGTGCGCTGCTTCCGCAGCTGGCGGGCTGGTCGTTGCGCTCTCTCTTTGATCATGCCAACGCGCTTTGGGAACTCAATGCGGGTGACATCATGGTGACCAGTGCAGACCGCTGGCGTCAATTGGCGCAGCGGCTTCCCTCACTGCCCATGAACATCACGGCCGTCTCGACCTCGACATTGGATAAGCACACCTACCGTGCGCTACTGGCGAAAGGCGTTGCGCACATCATCGAACTGCACTGCCAGCCCGGTTTGGGTGTGCTGGCCGCACGTCGTTCGCCTCAAGCGCCCTTTGAGTTACTGACCCACTGGCACCCAACCGAGAGCGATGACTATCTCTTGAGAATGATGAAGGGCGGAATGCCTGAAGAGGTACAGCTAGCCGAGCCGTTGCGCTGGGTGGGAGCTCGCCACTTCTTACCCGGCCTAGCCGAGCCGAAGACCGAGCGCTTGGTCTTGGCAGAGGAGCAAGCTGCGAGTATGTCCCCTGTTTGGCGGTTGTCGCAGCACAGCGATAGCTCGGGGGCGAACGCCGCCTAGGCTGCCCTCCGTCATACGATTGCGTGGGGAACGAAGCACGACGTATCCTTGGTGATACGTCCCACGTCTTCGCGAATACCCATGCCACAAGCGCGGTCGCCCACCACCCAGCTACCGATGAGTGCGTGTTTATCGCCAAAGCGAGGCAACGGCTGATAGGCCTGACGAATCCATGGGCTATCGGTGTAAGGACCGCTCACGCTCTCCGCTTGCCCGCCCGGCGTAACTAGGCTGACGTTGCTTCCTTCCCGCGAAAAGAATGGCTTGCGCACCCAGCCGGGCGCTAGCGCCGAGTGACTATCCTTCTCGAAATAGGCCGGTAGCAGGTTGGGGTGCCCTTCGTACTCTTCCCACAACAGCGGCAGAATTCCTTTATTGGAAAGAACGGCTTTCCAGGGTGGCTCGAACCAGTGGGTGTTGAGCTGCGTGACGGCCTCACCAAAGGCTTCTACCGCCATCTCCTCCCACGGGTATAGCTTGAACAGCGCGGCAATCGGCTGGTCGTCCAAATCGACGAAGTGCTCGACTCCCGGCGCTACGCCGATGTCTTCGATGTAAATGAACGGCGCCTGCAAGCCCGCTTGTACGGCGATGTCTTGCAAGTAGTGAACGGTGGCTCGTTCTTCGTCGCTGCCTTTGACGCAAGAGAAGTAGAGCGTACGATTCGGAAGACGATCGCCAAGATGCGCCATGGCGTTGAGCAGACGCTCTTGTATCGAGTTGTACTGGTCGGCATGGCGGGGCAGGATGTCTTGCTCGATGGCTTGTTCCAACCACACCCACTGGAAAAAGCCCGCTTCATAGAGCGAGGTGGGCGTATCGTAATTGAGCTCCAAGAGCTTCGCGGGGCCGTCGCCTGAATAGGCAAAATCCATACGCCCGTAGAGCGGCGGCTGCCCGCTTCGCCAGGAGTGGTGGATGATGTCCCACATGTGCTCAGGAATCGCGAGACGCTGCATCAAGGCATTGGAGTGACAAACCTTATCCACTAACGCCATGCACATCTCGTGAAGGGCTTCGGTGGGCGCTTCGATCTCTCTCTCCACCTGCGCCAGGGTGAACTGGTAGTAGGCGTCCTCTTTCCAATAGGGCTCGCCATCGATGGTGTGAAAATGAAACCCCAGCTCTTTGGCCAGGGCTTTCCATTGCGGTCGTTCAGAGACGTTGATGCGCAGCATGGTGGCTCCCAAACGGTGGTCAATACCCCAAAACGCTAGGAACCCCAAGAGGCCGATCGTGTGCCCAAACCGCGACGTGTCGTGGCTTGGCGGTTTTGCACCACCGAGCTGCGCAGGGCCTCGTTACGCTGATTGACCCGTTGCGTCGCCTGGCTGGCCGCAGCATTCCAGTTGCCCTGGTTTTGGCGGTTGCGGTAGACCGGCTCTTGATACACGCGCTCGAACGAGCGCCCTCGGCTGGTATTCGCCAGCATATTACCGACCATATAGCCCATCATGGCAGGCATGAACCAACTGCCGCCGCCCGCGGCCTGGGCCTGTTCGTCGGTGGGGGCTGCGCAGGCGCCCTCGCCGTGTTCGGCTTCGCAGGCTTCCAGAGTATCGAAGCGGGGGACGGACGCCAACGAGGCCTCGTAGGCGTCTTCGCAGGCGCTTCGGGTGTAGACGTTGGCGGCCACGCACTCCTCGACGCCCTGATAGCTTCTAGGCTCGTCGAAGCGCACGTCGGTCAAATGCTCATCTTCGGCGGGCTGGGTGCAGGCGGTCAAACCGAAGGCGCTCGCGCCCATCATCGCCAGCGAGAGGCGCGCGCTGCGCTTACGGCGGGGCAGGTGGGTAGGTTGGGTCTGCTTTTCCATGAGAGCGCTCCGTTACCAGGTCATTGAAGCCGCGTTGATCAGGCCCACGGCAATCGAGATGCTGCCGACCAGCGTGCCGTAGGCCTGGTGGCCTTCGGTGATGTGCTGAGACAAACTCTCGCCCTGACGACGCAGAAACAGTTTCAGGCCAAAGAAGGTGGCGATCTGCACGCCGAACGCCACCACGCCCCACAGTATGAAGTCGAGATAGCTAATCGAGTGGGCCATGGCGCTGTAGAGCGGGAGGGTAAAACCCAGGATAGAGCCGCCATAGGCGGTGGCCGCCGCCGCATTGCCTGCTCGAATCAGCGCCCACTCATGGTGAGGGGTCAGGCGACTATAGCAATACATAAACGCCACCAGCAGCGCGAGCGCGCCGAGCAGGTAGGCAAAGAAAGAGGGGAGTCCTTGTAAATAGTGCAGCATGGCGATGAGCATCCTTGTGGTTAATGACGTGCGGTCAATCAACAGCCGACATTGTGACATAGCTTAGCGGAGGAGCGGGCATTACCGCCCCTCTTTCGTTGTCGACGCTATACGTGGTTAAAAAACGTCTTTATGACAATTTATTAATACTAAAGGCTAATAGATGAAACGTGTCACCCGCTTAGAATCCCGCGATGATTGGTATTTTTACCTAAATTCACCGTGTCGTATCGCTTGATACCGCTCTTCGTGCCCGTGTTGGGCACCGCTTCAGACGCGACCGCACCGAAGGACTTTCCCCCATGCATGCCCTAACCCTGGTATCGTTTCTGTTTTTTACGGGCCTGGTGGCCTTTGTCACGTGGCGCATCACACGGCGTGACGATCATCGCAGCACCAGTGGTTATTTTCTGGCAGGCCGAACGCTGACGTTTCCACTGATTGCGGCGTCCATGCTGATGACCAACCTCTCCACCGAGCAGATGGTGGGGCTGAACGGTTCGGCCTTCACCGACGGCTTGAGCGTCATGGCCTGGGAAGTGATCGCCGTCATTGCGTTGGTGGCATTGGCGCTGTTCTTCCTGCCGCGCTTTTTGAAAAGCGGTATTGCCACGCTGCCGCAGCTGTTGGCGATTCGTTTTGACACGGGCACACAGCTGATTGCCAACGTCATTTTCCTGATTGCGTACGCGGTGGTGCTACTGCCGATCATTCTTTATTCCGGTGCCATTGGTCTTCAGGGCATGCTGGATTTACAGGGCTTGACCGGTATTGGCTCCAGCACGGTGCTGCTCTGGGCGACGGTATGGGTGGTGGGGCTGATTGGCGCGGTCTACGCGCTGTTTGGCGGCCTGCGCACCGTTGCCGTTTCTGACACTTTGAACGGTGTCGGCCTGCTGATTGGCGGTTTCATCATCGTTTACTTTGGCTTACAAGCGGTCAGCGGTGGCAGTGGTGTGATGGAGGGCTGGAGCATTCTAAAAGAGAGTGATCCTAGCAAGTTCAACTCCCTCGGCGGGCCGGATCAGCAGGTGCCGTTCTCGACCATTTTTACCGGCGTGCTGTTGCTTCACCTTTTCTACTGGACCACCAACCAGCAGATCATTCAGCGCACCTTTGCCGCTAAGAACCTGGCAGAAGGTCAGAAAGGGGTGCTGCTGACCGGCTTTTTCAAGCTGTTGGGGCCGCTGTATCTGGTGCTGCCTGGCATCATCGCCTACCACTTGTATGCCGACCAGGGTATTCGCGCGGACGAGGCTTACGGCCACTTGGTCTTCAACGTGCTGCCGCCTTACCTGACCGGCTTCTTTGCGGCGGTGATGGTCGGGGCGATTCTCTCCTCGTTTAACTCCGCGCTGAATAGCACCACGACGATCTTCAGCCTGGGGATCTACAAAGGCGTGCTGAAAAAGGACGCCACGGAAGAGCAGGTGGTGAAATCCGGCAAGGTGTTTGGCTGGATCATGGCGATTACGACCATGATCATTGCGCCGCTGCTGGCGGGCCAGGAGAGCCTGTTTGGCTACCTGCAGAAGATGAACGCAATCTACTTCATCCCCATTCTCGCCGTGGTGCTAGTTGGCCTGCTGACCAAGCGCGTTCCGCCGATGGCTGCAAAAGTCGCGCTGGTCGGGGGCTGTTTGCTGATCGCGGCAGGCTACTTCGTGCCGCCGTTCAACAAGCTGCCGATGGTAATGCACGAATTCCACTTCGTCGCGGCGGTGTTCGTGCTGCTGGTGGCGGTGATGCTGGTGATCGGTAAGCTGCGCCCTCGTGCCACGGACTGGGTGCAGGAAGACTCCGGCGATGTCGATCTCACGCCGTGGAAAGGCGCGGTGCCCACCGGTATCGTGCTGGTGATCCTGGTGGTGATCATGTACGCCTCCTTTGCAGGCGGCTAGACTCTGCCTGAAAACTGGCTGTGCTCGACCATACGGCGTTAAAAATCGGCTCAAAGTACTCATTTACGACATGTAAACTCCGTCTTTTCGCCGATTTTTGCCTTGTCTGGCCTTCGCGCGCCGACTTTTCAGGCAGAGTCGAATCACGCCAACATTTGAAAGTAGCGTTCAAGAAAAAACACCCACGCCCCGCACTGCGGGGCGTGGGTGTTTTTGGTGGGCCATTTTAAAGAATCGGCTAAGCGGCGTGGTAGGTGGTGTCGAAGCGCTTGCGTAGCTCGTTCTTTTGTACCTTACCCATGGTGTTGCGCGGCAGCGAATCGACGAAAAAGACCCGCTTTGGCTGTTTGTATTTGGCCAGCCGCCCGGCGAGATGATCCAGAATGGCGGCTTCATCCACCTGCTCGCCTGGCTGGGGCACCACCACGGCGGTGACGCCTTCGCCGAAGTCGGGGTGGGGCAGGCCAATCACGGCAGACTCGGCCACTTGCGGCAGCTCATCGATCACCTGCTCGACCTCTTTGGGGTAGACGTTATACCCGCCGGAAATCACCAAGTCTTTATCTCGGCCCACAATGTGCACGTAGCCCTGCTCATCGACCATGGCGAGATCGCCAGTGATGAAAAAGCCATCCTCCAAAAGCTCTTCACGGGTCTTTTCTGGCATGCGCCAGTAACCAATGAACACGTTCGGGCCGCGAATTTGCAGCATACCGATCTCACCCTGTGGCACCTCTTCGCCGGTTTCCCGGCTGGTAATACGCATCTCGACCCCCGGCAGCGGCATGCCGACGGTGCCCGCTCGGCGTGCGCCGGTGTAGGGGTTAGAAATATTCATATTGGTTTCGGTCATGCCGTAGCGTTCGAGAATGGCGTGGCCGGTTTTGGCTTCGAACGCTTCGTGGGTTTCCGCGGTGAGCGGCGCCGAACCCGACACGAACAGGCGCATCTGGGCGGTCACTTCGGGGGTGAGGCGTGGGTCTTGAACCAAGCGGGTATAGAACGTGGGGACCCCCATCATCACGCTGCCTTTGGGCAGTTCGTCGAAAATGACATCCGCATCGAATTTGGGCAAAAAGCACATGCTGGCCCCGGCCATCAGCGTGACGTTGCACGCCACGAACAGGCCGTGGGTGTGAAAAATAGGCAGCGCGTGGATCAGCCGATCGTCGGCGCTAAAGTGCCAGGACGAGACCAGCGTTTCAGCGTTCGAGGCGAGGTTGCGGTGGGTCAGCATGGCGCCTTTCGAGCGCCCGGTAGTGCCCGAGGTGTATAGAATCGCCGCTAAATCCCGTTCGCCCAGCGTGACGATGTCGTCTCGGGGGGCACTTTGCTGCGCTTTCTCCATCAAGCTGCCATCGGCATCGGTGCCCAAGGTTTCGACCGCCGGGCAGCCGGTATCGCGGGCTATGGTACGGGCGGTGTCGATATCGGCGGGCCTGCAGACGAACAGGGCGGGCTCGGCATCGTTCAAAAAATAGCGGATTTCATCGCCGGTATAGCCGGTATTGAGCGGTAAATAGACGCCGCCAATGCGCAGGCAGGCGAGGTAGAGCAAAATGGCTTCCGGACTTTTATCCACCTGCACCGCCACGCGGTCGCCTACGTTCACGCCTAGCGAGGTCAGTGCCCCGGCAAGCTGGGCACTTTCATTCAGCGCGTCTTGGTAACTGTAGTAGCGGCCCTCGCGGGTGGTGATAAAGGGGGCGTTGCCACGCTCGCGCATGCGCGCGGCAAAGGTATCGAATAAGTTGTGGTTCATTTGGTGGTCTCTCCCTTGGCCAGCTTGCGGGCGCGGCGAGCGAGGTCGCGCACCTCGCTCGAACAGGCAACGGTGGCCTTTGCGGTATAGTTTTCATGATTGCGCTCGATATCGTCGAGCACGTAGAGGTAGTTCACCATCAGCCCTGCCGCTTGTTTCATTCCCTTGGTCGAGACATCGCCCAGCCAGTTGATGCGATGCAGCTCGGCACCGTTGCCCAGGTGGAAACGCGCCACTGGGTTCAGCGGCAGGCCGTGGCGATTCTTCTGATCGACCAGATAGTGGGCCGCGAGCGGGCGAATGGCGGTTTTGAGGCGCTCTTCGCGGGCTTTATCCTGCTGCCAGTTGGGCGTCTCCAACGCGTCGAGCGCCTCGCGGATAGGCTCGGGCCACTGATCTTCCTGCTGCTGTTCGGCCAGCCACTGGGCGAAGCCGGGCACCGGGGAGAGGGTAACGAAGTGCTTGAGCTGGGGGAGCTCCTGACTCAATTCCTGCACGACTTGTTTGATGAGGAAGTTGCCAAACGAAATGCCGCGGAGCCCGGTTTGGCAGTTGCTGATACCAAAGAAGGCGGCGGTATCGGCATCATCGGGGTCCGCCAAGCCATCCTCTTCCCCTGCCAAAATCGGCTGTATGCGGCTGGGCAATCCTTTGTGCAGCGCTACTTCCACAAAAATGAGCGGCTCGTCGCCAATCGCGGGGTGAAAAAATGCGAAGCAGCGGCGGTCTCGGGCATCCAGTCGCCGCCGCAGATCGTTCCAGTCCTGAATCTCATGCACGGCTTCATAGCGGATGATTTTTTCCAGAATGGAGGCCGGCGTGTTCCAGTCGATTCGCTTGAGCATTAAAAAGCCGCGATTGAACCAGGAGCCAAACAGGTGCGCAAAATCATCGTCGATAGGCGCTAAGTCAGGCTCCTCGCGCAGCAGTTGCAGCAGATCTTCGCGCATTTTGACCAGGTCATAGGTGCCGTCGGTGGCGAGGTTCAAGCGCCTAAATAGCTCCTGGCGGCGGGGCTCGCAGGCCTCGAACAGCGCTTGAAGCGTGTGGTTGTCGCGGACCTGTTGATAGGCTTGGTAGGCGCTATCGATCTGCTTGGGTTCAGCGGCAAAGTCGTTGGCCAGGCGCTTAAAAAACGCGCGCTTTTCCCCTTCCGAGAGCCGCTGGTACAAGGCCAGTGCGCGGCTGGCCAGCGCGATGCTGGAGGCCTCGCCGTCACTGGCCAGCAGCGCTTGGCAGGCTTTGACCAGTTGATGATGGTCGGGCGTCAGTGTTTCCGGGTGTTTTCGCCGTAACAGCGCGTCGCGCTGGGTGATGCTGTTAAACATCTCTTGGAGAAAAGTCATGTTCACGATGCGTCCCCCGTCAACCCATGATTAGGTTGGGTAGCCATAGCGCAATACCTGGGAATAGGCAGAGCAGCAGAATGCCCAACACCATGCACAGTGCGTAGGGTAGGCTGCCCATCAAAATATCCCGCAGCGAGATATCGGGTGCGATACCTTTGATGATGAACAGGTTGAGCCCCACCGGCGGTGTGATAAGGCCGATTTCCAAATTGATGGTCAGAATCACCGCGAACCAATAGGGGTCGAAATCGGCCGCCAAAATGATCGGTAGCAGGATCGGCGCGGTCATCACGATCACGGCCACGGGCGGCAAAAAGAAACCTGCCACCAACAAAAACAAGTTGATGACGCCCATCAGTACCCAGCGATTCACCTCTAAATCGGCAATGGCGGCCGCTACGGTCTGGGTAATGAACATCGATGAAAGCGCGTAAGCGAATACTTCGGCAGTGGCAATCACTAGCATGATCATCACGCTTTCCCGCAGCGAGTCGCGCATGATTAGCTTGATGGGGCCAAGCTGCCACATCCGATAAATCAAAATCGCCAACGCCAAACAGAGGAATGCGCCGACACCTGCGGCTTCCGAGGGTGTTGCCACGCCTCCGTAGAGGGCGAACAGAATACCCGCGACGACGCCTAAGAAGGGCAGCACTCGTACGAGCGCCTTCATATTGCTATCGACGTTCTGTTTGATGTTCTCCTTCAGTTTTTCAGCAGAGGCCGCCAGCGGGTTGTTATAACCTCCGGCCAGCTTGCAGGCGATCATGGTCCAGATCATGAACAGGCCAGCGAGCATGAAGCCGGGCACTACCCCGGCAATGAACAGGCGGCCAATCGAGGTTTCGGTCGAGATGCCATAGATGATCATGGTGACCGAGGGGGGAATCAAAATCCCCAATGTGCCGCCTGCTGCAATACAGCCCGCCGCCACGCCGTCGGGGTAGCCACGAGTGCGCATTTCAGGAATGCCCATTTTACCAATGGCGGCGCAGGTGGCCGGGGAAGAGCCCGAGAGCGCGGCGAAAATGGAGCAGGCCCCGATATTGGAGACGGCAAGGCCTCCAGGCAGACGACCCATCCATAGGTCGAGCGAGCGGTAAAGATCGCGCCCGGTTGGAGAGGAAGCCACTGCTGCGCCCATCAGAATGAACATCGGGATCGCCACGAAGCCAAACTCGGCGATGCGATCAAAAAACGTTTCGCCAAAGTAGGTGAGTTCCGGCAATCCCCGGTCGTAGAGCAGCGCCAACAGCGACACGCCGCCCAACGCGAACGCAATGGGGGTGCCAATCGCCATCAGTACGATCAAACCGACGGCGACGATGATGCCTAGTGTAATGGGATCCATGGTCAGCCCTCCCCGCGCATGATTTCAGCCACGTACTGTAGCGAGAGCAGCGTGGCTCCCACGGCCATGGGCAGAAGAGCAGGCCACAGTGGCGGGTTCCACACCGAGCCGGTGGTCCACTCGCCGTGCAGCGCTTCGAACACGTACACCCAAGAGGCGTAGGCCAGCGCCGCGCAAAACAGCAAGCCAAACAGCGATGCCACCAAACGCATGGCTTTTTGCGCCAGGCCGCCAAGGGCATCCGGCACGATGGTGATCGCCACATGGCCGCCAGTCATCAGGACATACGGGCTGCCCATCAGCATGGCGCCAGTCACCGAAAAAATCGTGAACTCCGTCTGCCAGCTCGTGCTCATGCCCAACACGTAGCGAATGAACACCATTTGGCAGATCACCAAAACGCCCGCCACGAACATGGCGCAGGCCAAGTAAGCCGACACGCGCGATAGCGTATCCATCAGGCGGATGTAGCCGCCAAGAACCCCACTGCGCAGGGCAGGGGGGTGAGTGGTTGAAGTTGCCATAGTTCCCTCGTCAAGCTCAGCAAGCAGCGGACAAACGTGGCCACTCAACGAGTGGCCAGCACGGTCAAATAGCAAGCGCCTTACTCGACGGCGAGCGCCGCATCGATGATGGCCTGACCGTTGGGAACGTTATCGGCGAAGTTTTTGTAGGAGGTGTCGCGGGCAATTTCGAGCCAAGCGTTGTAGTCATCCTCGCTCATGCTGACCACCTCGACGCCATTCTCTCGGTACACGTCGACCATCTGCTGGTCGATGGCAGCCGCCTCTTCTGCGAAGTAGATCTCGGCAGCCTCGCCCGCTTCCATCAGCGCGGCCTGCTGCTCTTCGGTCAAGCCCTGCCACACCTGTTCGGAGATCAAGATGGGCTCGTACATGAACCAAAGGGCAAACTCGCCGGGCTCGGTCAGACACTCCACCTGCTCATACAGACGGAAAGAGACGAACGACATGGAGGAGGTGTTGGCGGCGTCCAAAACGCCGGTTTGCATGGCGGTATACACCTCGGATGAAGGCATGGAGGAGATCGATGCCCCGGCTGCTTCCAGCATCTCTTCGAACGCAGGTCCCGCCGCACGGATGTTCTGCCCTGCGACCGTTTCCGGTGAGGTGATGCACTGCTCGCTGGAGGCAAAACCGCCCGACAGCCAAGCATCCGCGAGCACGCGCGCACCGCCATCGAGGATGACGTCTTTGATCATCGTCATGTACTCGGAGTCGTTCAGCCGCTGGGCGTGGGCCTGGTTACGTACTAGCCCCGGCATCAGCGTGGCAGAGAATTCCGGGTGGCGACCGCTCGCGTAATCCAGCGGCAGCGAGGTGATGTCCAGGCGGCCCCGGGCGATGGCACCCCACTGCTCGCGCGCTTTGAACAGCGACTGGCCGGGATAGACTTCGATGGTCAAGCCGACATCCGCATCGGCAACGTGGCGGGCCATCATTTGCACCATTTCATCGCGAATATCGCCCTGACCACCAGGGAACTGGTGCGACGCTCGGAGTACGGTATCGGCACTGGCGTGGGAGGCGGCAATGGCGAGGCCGAGGGCCGCTGCGGTGGGTAGTAAAAAGCGTTTCATGTAGCGTCTCCAACCGTTGTTGTTGTGTTTTTGGATTAACGTTGTGTGTTTGGATTGGCATTGTGTGTTTATCAGGCGAGCTGATATATATTTCAATAGCTGTTATGTATGCTAATGTCAAATTTATGCCATATTAATGTCATCGCCTGCGGCGTTATTGAAGGAGGTACTCGATGGTGGATACAAAGCGCTCTAACGCACAGCGGCTAAGAGACTCGTTAGAAGATGACATCATTAACGGACGGCGTGCTCCTGGTGAGCGGCTAGACCCAGAGGCCCTAGGACGAGAGTTCAACGTCTCGCGCACGCCGGTACGCGAAGCGTTTCAGCAGTTGGTTGCCAGCGGGCTAGTCACGGTCTCGCCAAAGAAGGGTACGTTCGTCGCTAAGGTAGGGATCGATCAGCTCATCGAAATGTTCGAAGTGATGGCTGAGCTTGAGGGCATGTGTGGCCGCCTGGCCGCGCGGCGCATCAGCGACACTGAACTTGCGGCGCTCAAGGATGCGCACCAACGTTGCGAAGCGGCAGCATTGGCGGGCGACACGGATGAGTACTATTACGAGAACGAAGCGTTTCATGACTGTATCTACACCGCTAGCCACAACACGTTTCTAGCCAGCGAAGCCCGCCAGCTCAAGCAGCGCCTGAAGCCTTACCGCCGTTTACAGCTCCAGGTACGCCAGCGCATGCACAACTCGCTCCATGAACACCAGACGATCGTCGACGCCATCGAGCAGGGCGACGCAGCCCAGGCCCAGCAGGCGCTCTGCGACCACGTGCTGATCCAAGGCGAGCGGTTCAGCGACTTCGTTGCCAGCGTGCGCCGTATGGAAGCGCCGATGGAGCGTACGGGCTAACGCCGAGCCCAAGCACCCTCGTCATGTCTTTATCGGTGGGGTGATGGTCCTTGCCGACATAGGGCGTAGCACCGAGACTCTCTCTAGTTCCATTTTCTTATTGGAGAGAGTCTGTGACGCGACATGTTGCTCTGCTTGCCTACCCCGACTGCCAACTGCTGGATGTCAGCGGCCCTTGGCAGGTTTTTGCCAGCGCGAACGCGCTGAGCCCTCAGCCGCTGTACCAGTTGACGCTCGTGGCCGAGGCCACGGGGCCCGTGTTGACCAATAGCGGCTTGGGCGTCCATGCGACCCACACCTACCAACAGCTCCCTCAATTACGGCCGTTGGATACGCTGTTAGTGTCAGGCGGCAGCGGAGTGATGCAGCAGCGAGACGTCGCTGCCGTCAAGCAAGTGCTGTGTGAGATAGCCCCCGACGTCAGACGGCTTGGCTCCATTTGCTCCGGGGCGTTCTTACTGGCTGAGGCTGGCTTGCTGGATGGCTGCCGTGTGACGACCCACTGGCGGCATGCCCAGCAATTAGCGGAAGAGTACCCGGCGCTGTGGGTGGAGCCCGATGCGCTCTATATCGAAAGCCATGGCAGGTATACCAGCGCTGGGGTGACCGCCGGCATTGATCTAGCGCTATCGCTGGTGGAGGCCGATCATGGTGCAGAGCTCGCGGGACAGGTGGCCCGAGAGCTAGTGGTGTTTCTACAGCGCCCTGGCGGCCAGTCCCAGTTCAGTGAGGTATTGCGTCGTCAGCAGTCGGCAGGGCCACTGCGCCGTCTCTTGGACCGACTGCATGCCGATCCCAGCGAAGACGTCGACCTGGAGAGCATGGCCGAACAAATGGCGGTTTCGCCACGTCATCTGACACGGCTATTCAAGCGGAATTTAAACACCACGCCGGGCGCGTATGTGACGCAGCTTCGCTTGGAACAAGCCCGGTTGGCGCTGCTCAACGAGCGAGAGCCACTCTCCCTGGAGCGTCTTGCACAGCGCTGGCGGCTGGGTGGTGCCGAACAGCTGCGCCGCCAGTTTCAGCGCTACTACGGCGTCTCCCCCTCGGTGTATCGCCAACGCTTTGCCTCTTCCCGAGCCGCTGTCTGTCAGGAGGCCCGCTCATGCCCATAACCGTCTCTCTCTTGTCACTGTGCCAAGCGCTACTGGTGACCGGCAATGTGCTGCTGATCGGTATCTCGCCGCTGATCGGCGCGTCGCTGGCGCCCAGCGCCGTATGGTCGACGGCTCCCGTGGCGACGCAATGGCTCGGCCTAATGTGTGCGACCATTCCAGCCTCGCTGATCATGGCGCGGTTGGGACGTAAACGGGGCTTTATGCTGGGCAACCTCGTGGGGCTCGTGGGGGCTCTGTTGGCCACGCAGGCGCTGATCGGCGAGCGGTTTGGGCTGTTTTTATTTGCGACCTGGTTGATCGGCGTGGGCATTGGGTTTGGTCAGCTTTACCGCTTTGCCGCGGTAGAGGCCGCGCCTGCGCCACTGCGCGACCGGGCGATTGGCTTGGTGATGGGAGGCGGTGTGCTAGCGGCGTTTGCCGGGCCGTGGCTGGCACGGGCGAGCCGTGAGCTGGGCGACGTTCCGTTCTTGGGGAGTTTCATCGGGTTGGCAGCGCTTTACTCACTGGCTCTGCTGGTGTTGATAGTGACTCGATTACCACCCGTTTCCAAAACCCACAGCGAAGGCACGCCGGTGCCGCTGGGTAAGATACTCCGCCAGCCGGGATTCATCGTGGCGGTGAGTGCCGCGATGGTGGGGTACGGGGTGATGAACCTGGCGATGACCGCCACGCCGCTGGCCATGGAGAGCGCGGGGCACCACTTTCACCACGTCTCGATGACCATTCAGTGGCATGTCGTGGCGATGTTTCTGCCCTCCTTCTTTACCGGCCACTTGGCCGCTCGCTTCGGCGCCAAGCCAGTCATCGTCGCGGGGTGTCTGCTGCTGGTGGCCTGCGCGCTGGTGGCTCAGGGGGAGTTCGGCTTGGCCGGTTTCAACGTGGCGCTGGTGCTGCTTGGGCTGGGCTGGAACTTCACCTTCCTGCCCGCCACGGGCCTGCTCACCGAGAGCTACCGTCCGGTGGACAAAGCGCGCACCCAGGCAGCCAACGAGTTTTTAGTGTTTGGCACCGCTGCGGTGACGGCGTTGGCCGCTGGGCCTCTGGTGAGCGGCTTGGGATGGGCGACGCTGAACCTAGTGCTGATTCCCGTCTCGATAATGCCTTTGCTGGTGTTGATCTGGCAGCGGCGAGCAAGCTTGGCAAGCGCTTAAAAGTCTCCCGGCGCGCACTGTAGGCAGGTCAGCCCGAGTGCGCGCCACTGGGCGACCACGGCGTCGCGATCGTCCAGCACGAGCCAAGGGGCAAAGCCGTCGCGGTGCATTTGGTTCAGTAGCGCCGCTTTCACCTCTTCGTCATCCACATGGTCATCGCCTTCTGGACGCAGGTACATGGCGTCGAAGGGGATTTCATGGCGAGTAAGCCATGTGTGGGTGTGCGCTCTATGGCTGTCCGGGCGGCCGCTGCAAATGACGATCTGCTGGCCTTGGGCTTTTAGCAGCTTGACCAACCGGGCGACGGGCTCGATGACCGGCGCGTTGGCCATGTGGGCGAAAAAGGGATCCCACTGTTTGGCGGGACCCAGTACCCACTCGTGGACATCGGCAGGATGAAATTCGGCCAGCGTGCCGTCGACATCGACAATGACTGCGTTCATAGAGATATTTCCTAGGGTGTTAACAGAAGTGAAGAGTGCGAGCGCGCCGCTGACGGGGCGTTTAGCGAAGGCTTTTTGATGAATCGCTCGCCCAGCAGGTTACGCCAGGCGGCCTCAGCATCGGCATGGAGCGGCGTAAAAAGCGGTGCCACTTGGACCGCTTGGAGCTGGTGGGCTAGGGCTACCAAGTGCGAGGCGCGCAGATGGACGTTCCAGCGTTGCCAGAGCACCTCGCCCGCCGAGAGCTGTTGGCGACGCTGCGGCGTCAAATAGCCGGTGTGCAGCAGACGATGATGCGGCCAGTCGGGCGGATCATCGTCACGGTCGCTGACCAGCCAAAGCGCCGGATAGCGGGCATTGGGGCGCTGCAAAAGCGCCTGGATAGCCGCGTCTAACCCTTCACGGCGAAGGTCTTTGGGCAGTGCGAGCAGGGCGGCCAGATTATCGCGAATGATCGGATCGATCGCCCAGGGAAGGTGGCGTTGGTCCGCCTCTTCCGCCAGCCATAGCGCCATTTCCAGGGCACGGCCCGTTTCCGGTACCGGCAGCACCAAAGGGTGGTCTAACGCCTTGCCAATGGCGTGGATGCACTGCGCTTGGGGCTGGTCGTAGCGGCCATAGGAGGCATCTAGCAGCGCCGTGTGGGCGGGTGGGGGCGCATCGAACGGAAACAGGCGCGACTCGAAACAGGCATCGCCGCTGTAAAAAATACCGTCCGCGATGTCGAGATGCAGCCAGACGCCGCCCAGCGAATGCCCCGCTTGACCGGTGGTGACCGCAATGCCTTCGACGTAAAGACGGCCCCGATAGGGCAGCGGCTGCCACGCCCGCTGCGGGGGCAGCGCCTTGGCGACTAACGGCGTGCAGTAAAGCGGTATCTGCGAGGGCAGTTCCACGACGCCGCCAATGTGGTCCACGTGGTCATGGCTGATCAACACGGCGTCCACGGCGAGCCCGCGTGCCCAGGTAACCGGCTCGCCGGGTTGCAGTGCGCCGCCGGCATCCAGCAGCAGGCGTTTGCCTTGCGCTTCGACCACGATGGCCGCGGGCCCTTTGTCGCCCAGCCCGCTGAGGATCTGAATCGTGGCGCTCATTGGTCAGGCTCCAGGCACCAGCCTTCCAGCAAACGCACCGCGACGTGCCGGCCTTCGTCGAGTGCGGTGTGATGATAGGCCAGCAGCGCTTCTCCCGTGGCTAAGCGCAGGTGCAGCTCATAGCGTTCACCGCGAAAGGTGAGTCGTTCGACGCGTCCGGTCAACTCGCTGGCGTTTGACGAGTGCGCGCGTGGCTCGACACGACTATGTTCAGGACGTATCAAAACGGGCTGCGTGCGCGCGGAAAGCGGCGCGGACAAACCCTGCATCAGCGCTGACTCATCCAGCCGCTGGCCCGGGGTACCGCCTGCGACCTTTAGCTGACTGCCTTGGCCAATGAACTGAGCGACCCACTCACTGCGCGGCGCTCGATAGAGCGTTTCAGGCGTCGCCCACTGCACCAGCGCGCCGTCACGCATCACCGCAATGCGATCCGCCATGGCCATCGCCTCGCTCTGGTCGTGAGTGACATAGACCATGGTGGCCTGGGTGCGGCGGTGGAAGTCGACGAAGCTGTGCTCCATGGAAGCGCGTAGGTTGCGGTCCAGGTTGGCGAGCGGCTCATCGAGCAGCACCACGTCGGGGTCGGTGACCAGGCAGCGCGCCAGCGCCACCCGCTGGCGCTGGCCGCCGCTGAGTTCTTGCGGCGAGCGCTGGGCGTAGGGGGTAAGCGCGACCTGCTCCAGCGCGTGAGCGACCCGGCGCTGATACTCGCTGCCCTGAACGCGGCGAAGTTTCAGCGGGTAGCCCACGTTGTCGGCCACGCTCATGTGCGGCCATAGCGCGTAGGACTGAAACACCATCGCCATATTGCGCTGCTCAGGAGGCATGTGATGCTGGTCGCTGGCGAGGAGGGTGCCGTTGAGTGTCAGGGAGCCGCTACTGATCTGCTCGAACCCGGCCAGCATCCGCAGCATGGTGGTTTTGCCGCAGCCGCTGGGACCGAGCAGGGCGACGAATTCGCCAGGGACTATCTCCAGCGACAAATCATCCACCGCCCGGTGATCGCCAAACTGCTTGGTAACACGATGAATCGCTAGCCCTGCCACGGCACGACTCCTTTAGGTAAACGGGGGGCCAGCAGGCTGAGCGATAGCATCAGCGTGGCGACCATGATCACCACCAGCACGGAAACGGCCGCTGCCAGCACGCTCTCGCCGCCCTCGTCCAGATTGAAAATCAGCACGCCCAGGGTTTCATTCCCGGCGCTCCAGAGCAGCGCGGAGACGGTCAGTTCGTTCACCGCCAGCAGAAACACCAGCAGCCCTCCGGCGAACAGCGAGGGCGCCATTAGCGGAAGCAAAATGGTGATGAGCCGACGCCAGGGGCCCGCGCCCGCCAGCTGAGCGGCTTCTTCCAAGGAGGGATCTAGCTGGGCCAAGCTGGCACTCACCGGTTTTAGGCAGACCACCAGAAAGCGCGCCAAATAGGCCACGAAAATCAGCCCGAGCGTGCCGTAAAGCGCTAGGTCGATGAGCGGTAAGGGGCGTACGAACAGTAGAATGCAGGCAATCGCCAGCACCACGCCGGGCAGCGCGTAGGGCAGCTCGATGGCGCTCAGGGTGAGCTGCTGCAGGCGCGGGGGAAGCCGCTGTAAACGGTAGGCGAGCGGCAGGCTGCAGAGCATGAGCACTAGCGCGGCACCGCCCGCCAGCCAAAGACTGTTACTCACTGCCCGCCAAGTGGCGCCTTGACGACCGATCACCTCGTGGTAGGCATCGAGCGTGACGGTGTCAGCGCTAAGCGGCACGCCCATCGCCGGTACCAAAGAGCTCACCACCAGAGCGGCCAGCGGCGCGACCAGGATCACCATCAGGACGCCGACCAGCAGAGCCGTGACCAGCGGGCGATAGCGGCCTAGCAAAAAATCGTGTGCGCGGCCGCTATGGCCGCCTAACCCAAAGCGGCTGCGGTTCATCCAATGCTGCTGCAAGGCCACGCACGCCAGTGCCAGGACGCCGATCAGCATCGAAAGCGCCGCCATCTCTGCCAGCACGCCGGTGCCAAAGCTGGCCATGCGTTGATAAATCAGCGTGGGCAGCACGTAATAACCGGCGGGAATACCGAGCATCGCGGGAATGCCAAAGTTACCCAGGCTGGAGATGAACGCCATGGCGGCTCCCGTCACCAAGCCGTGGCGGGTGATGGGCAAGATGATATGGCCCCACACCTGAGCCTGTCGCGCGCCGCTGATGCGGGCGGCTTCGATCAATTCGCGGGGTAGCGATAGCAAGGAGGTGCGTAGCGCCAAAAATACCAGCGGCGCACTCTGGATACCTAGCAGCAGGGCAATACCCTCTGCGGAGTAGAGCGGCTGCGGGCTACCCAGGGGCGGCGCCATACCGATGCTCTTCAATAGCGGGCTGGCCGGGCCGAATAGCTGCAGCCAGCTCAGCGCGGTGACCTGGGGCGGAATCATCATGGGCAGCATGAAGCAGAACACCAGCCACGCTTTGCCGCGAATGTCCGTCAGGGTGATCACGAAGGCGAACAGGCTGCCCAGCACCAGAGCGATCAGCATACCCAGGCCCGAGGTATACAGGCTGTGCCATAACGCACGCCACGTGCTGGCGGCATTGAGCACTTTCCACAGCGGTGCCTGGCTGCCCTGGCCAAGGTCACTCAATGCTTCGACGAGCAGACGCACACTGGGCGCGAGGCTGAGCAGAACGACGAGCAGGGTGATCAGGCTAAGCAGCCAGCGGTGCTGGCTGCCAAGGTTGAGCGAAGGGGTCATGATTAGCCGCCGAACAGATCGCTAAAACGCTGCTTGAGCGTCTCTTCCTGCTCGAGTGCCTGTTCGATATCCACCGGCATGAGGTCGATGCTGCTCCGCTCAGGGAAGCCCTCAGGCGGTGTCACGTCCGGGTGAGCAGGCAGGTAACCCTGCTGGCTGACCAGTGTTTGCCCCTCTTGGGAAAGCACGAAGTCGACGAATTTTTGAGCGGCGTCCAGGTTCTCGGCCTCCTGCATGATGGCCACGGGCTCGGTAACGGCGCTCACGCCCTCTTCAGGAAACACGAACGCCACGGGCGAGCCTTTCGCGGCTTCCCGGATGGGTAGAAAATCCACCACGATGCCGTAGGGCTTGGTGCCCGCGGCCACGGCATTGAACACGCCGCCGTTACCGCCCTGGGCTTCCGTGCGGTTGGCTTGAAGCGCTTCGTAGTACTCGAGTCCTAACGCTGGATTCTCCGCGATGGCTGCCATATGAATCAGCGCTGCGCCGGAGTACAGCGGACTAGGCATGGTGACGAGGCCTTCATATTCAGAGCCGGTCAGATCTTCCCAGCGTTGGGGCTGCTGCTCGGCGCCGGTGTTGTACACGATGCCGGTGGTGATGAGCTTGGTGCCGTAGAAGTAGCCCTCCGGGTCGTAAAGCGCTTCGTCGTAGGCGTCGCGCTCGGGGCTGAGGTAGGGCTGTAAATGGCCCTCTTGTTTCAGCGAGGTCATGGTCATGCTGTCGGCAATCAGCAGCACGTCGGGGTTGCTGACACCGGCAGCAAGCTCCGAGCGCAGCCGTGTCATCAGGCGGGTGGTGCCGTCGCGCACCCACTCCACTTCGATGTCTGGATAGGCGGCTTGGAAAGCATCGACCGTTTGCTGGGCATCGCTATTAGGCTGGCTGGTATAGAGCACCAGCTTCTCATCAGCGAACGACGAGGTGGAGAGGGCAATGCTTGCGAGAGTCACGGCGGAACACAACGAGCGCTTCAACATCGAGAAAACCTCCAGTAGGTGAACAGTCACCACACTACTGTCATCGGCTTACAACATCGTGACACTACGCTTTCGTTTGATAGCGAAAAGCTTTCGCTAGCGGGAATGGTTTTTTCGTTTTTCCAATGGAAACGATAAAAGGAAAGGTGGCGCGGTATGAACGTGACAGAGAGGCGGCGTGCCGTATTAGCGCACGTGCGAGAAGAGGGGCGGCAAACGCTTGCGGCGCTGGCCCATCATTTTGGCGTCTCCGTGCAAACCCTGCGTGGGGATATTCGCGTCTTGGCTGAGCAGGGGCTGATTTTACGCCGTCACGGCGAAGTGATGCCCTTTCCCGACCAAGAGAACGTGGGCTACGACCAGCGCCAAATCGTCAATCAGGCGGGCAAACGACATATTGCACGTCAGGCCGCCTCGTTGATTACGCATCACCAATCGCTCTTTCTGGGGACGGGCACGACGGTCGAGCAGTTAGCCGATGCGCTGCACGACAAGCAGGGCCTGCAGATCATGACCAATAACCTGCACGCCTTGATCAAGCTATGCGCGCTGGAGTGTGATCTGATAGTGGCCGGCGGTCGGGTGCGCCGCCGCGACCAGGACGTGATTGGTGGCGACGCGTGGCGCTTTTTTCAGCGCTACCGGGTGGATGTCGGCATTGTCTCCGTGGGCGGTATGGATAGCCACGGCCAGCTTTACGACTACAACGACGACGAAGTGATGGCCCGCGAGGCCCTGCTGGCCCATGCGGCGTACCGCATTCTCGTGTTGGACAAGACCAAATTCGACCTGCCGCTACGCTGTGCCGCCGGGTCCCTGGCAGATTATCACGCCGTCATCACCGACAGCCCCTTGCCCGACCGGCTGAGAAGCCCGTTAGCTGCCCAGGGCGTGCGCTTCATGAGTGGCGGTTAGGCATCGTGCTGCTCGTCGGGCAGACGTTTGAAATAGACGTAGCGATGCAGGCGGATCGCTGGACGTATCAACAGTTGCACGCTACCAATGACGAAGAGCCAAACCCCAGCGGTTTGTACTGCACCCTCGTAAAAAAAACAGACGCTACCGATGACGAACCAGATGCCGATTAGAAAGTCGTTGACGATACCGAGCACCTCATAACGGCGGTGAATGACCAGCTCTTCGCGGCCCATGGTAAAGGTGAGATCACGCTCTGACGAGACGGTTTGTCGGGCCATGTGCGCTCCTTTGTGAAAAAAAGAAAAATTTAAACCACTTTCTTGAATTGCAGTTTTTAGATAGTTGTAAGAGGACATGAAAATAGATTAACTAGTGCTATTAAGCGAGCGCTGACGGCTGTCATGATCGTCTGGCAACATGATGGCAAGTTCTCGTATCTGCACGATTGAGAAGCGCAGTTTCTTCGCGAGGTGTGAATGACCAGTGACTCTTTTGCTAGCACCATTGAGCACGAGTTATCCCACCCTAAATGGCATCTGCGTTTTTCGCGCGCGCTAGAAGCTCGTTTCGAGCGCGACACCCAGCCGCAGCGAAACCGCAATATGGTCGTCGCGGGCCTGATTGCGGCACTGATCTACAGCCTGTTTCTCATTAACGATTACAGCTTTCGCCCAGAGGTGTTTTGGCTCTCTGTGCTGATCAGAGGTTTCGTCGTTCTACCGTTTGGCCTGCCCATCTTGTGGGCGGTTTATAAAGGCGTCTCGGGAAGCGCGCGCGAAACCATGATGGCAAGCACGGTCGTCGTCGGCATGGTGGCATCGTGCTTGATCTCTGTATCGTCGAAGTCGCCTTACTCTTATCTCGATATTTTTTCGTTTGGCCTTATTTTAGTCGTTGGGAATATTCTCTATTCACTGCGCTTTTCCTATGCCCTGGGGTCGTCGCTGTTGAGCGTGGCGATTATGGTGTACTTCGTCATTGGCTACGACCCGATGCCCACCGAGGTCAAGAGACTGGCGATTTTCTCGATCTGTGCCAAAGCGGTATTCACCTTGGTGGCCAATTACCGCCTGGAAGCCAGCGAACGCAAAGCCTACTTGCTGTTGCTGCGCGAAACCCATCGGACCGGGCATGCGCTGCGCAGTAATGCGGAATTGTCCAAGTTGTCGTTGACCGACCCGTTGACGGAGTTAGCCAACCGCCGCCAGTTCGATGCGCTATTCAACCACTATTGGCAGCAAGCCGTGGAGGAGCGTGCCACGGTAGGCCTGATGGTGATCGATATCGACTGTTTCAAAGCTTATAACGACTACTACGGCCATTTGCAGGGCGATCACTGCCTAAAAAGTGTCGCCAGCACGCTAGCTACCCATGCGAGCAGCGCCTGCGTGGTGGCGCGCTTTGGCGGTGAAGAGTTCGTCGTATTGAGCAAAGGGCAGCCGCATCAAGCGGTGTTGGATCAAGCCGAGCAGCTGCGCCACTCGGTGGAAGCGCTGCAGCTACCCCACCTGGGCCGGGTCGCGCCTGATTATGTCACCATTAGCGTGGGTGGGGCGGTGCTGCAGCCCACTGTGGGCGTGAACGCCTCTCAGCTATTCAGAGCTGCCGATCAGGCGCTTTACGAGGCCAAGCGACAAGGGCGTAACCGCGTGGTGATGATCAGTTCACCGGATGCGCTGAGCGGCGATGGCTTAAGCATATCCATTCAATAGCCAATGGCATGGACATCCAGACGGTTCTTTCAATCCCTTTTACTCTGCAGGGTGCATAGCCGCGGGTGGCATGCGCCACCCGCGGCGCGGGGTTATACCGCTTGCGCTCTAGGAAATGTGGTGGATTTTTCAGCCATGGGAAGCTGGTAAACGTTGTTGCTGGTTCGTGGCAGCACAGGGGCGGATGCCTGAGTGTTCGTGACCGGCATGAACGCGTGGGCGCTGTGGGCCAAGTAGTTGACCTCGCGAGAGAGCACGTCGACGGCGTTCAGATACGCATCCATGCTGGCGGCGCTCTCTTGAGTTCCTCGGTCGATCTGGGAAATGGCCTGACTGATCTGCGCGATGCCCTCGCTTTGTTCTCGAGCGGCCGCACGAATCTCCTCCATCAAGTCGTTGACGTTATGGCTGGCCTGGCGAATGCGCCCCATGGCATCGCCCGCCGAGCCGGCTTTATGCTGCCCGGCTTCGATGCGCTGACGCGCGGTCTCGATCAGCGTTTGTACCTGATGGGCGGCTTCCGCAGACTGGCGTGCCAGGCGGCGTACCTCTTCGGCTACCACCGCAAAGCCACGGCCATGCTCACCGGCGCGCGCCGCTTCCACCGACGCATTCAGCGCCAAGATGTTGGTTTGGAAAGCAATGTGATCGATCGTTTTGACGATGCCCGCCATGTCTTGAGACGTCGCCGTGATGCCGTCCATCGCTTCGGCCAGCTCATGCATAATCGCCACCGCGTTATCGACTTCGCTGACGTTACCCACCGAGGCCTGGCTGGCAAGCTGGGCGTTGTCCGAGCTTTGCCGCACGGTCGAGGCGATTTGCTCTGCACTAGCGGCGGTTTGCTGCACGGCTGAGGCCTGCTGATCCACACGATGGCCCATGGCTTGGTTGTGGTGGGACAGCGCTTCCACCGAGGGCATGACCTGGGCAATACGCTGGTCCACATCGCCAATCAGCGCTTCGAGCGAGCGGCGCATGAAATTCATGGTGGCGAGCGTGTTATCCATGGCGACATGGCCGACCGAGGGCACCTGCGCGTTGAGATCCCCCGCTGCGATTTGCAGCGCGAAGTCGTTGGCCTTGTGCAGAAAGCGCCGGAGTCGGCGCGCCTGACGCCACTGGAGTAGGCTCAACAGCAAGCCCGTGGCCAACACCATGGCGAGCAGCGGGGTGAGCACCCCGTTGGCAACTTGGCCGCCCAGCCACCAGGCGCTGGCTAGCATCAGCATGCCGGTGGCGGCCAAGGTGTACAGCACGCCCGATACGTTGGCCAGCCGAGGCGCCCACCAGGTGGCGCTCGCTAGCCGTTTTAGCGGGTTGCGGGCCATGACTTCGCCATGCTTGATCGTAAAGCGTCCCTGATTCTCACGCATATCGCGGTAGATGTGCTCGGCATTCTCGACGTCAGCCTGGGAGGGTTTGACACGGATCGAGACGAATCCGGTCACTTTGTCGTTTTCCCGAATGGGCACGACGTTGGCGCGTACCCAGTAGTGGTCGCCGTTCTTACGCCGGTTTTTGACCAGGCCGCTCCAGTACTGACCCGCTTTCAGATCGCGCCACATATCGGCGAACACGGGCGACGGCATGTCTGGATGGCGCACCATGTTATGGGGCGAGCCCACCAACTCGTCGTACTCGAAGCCGCTGATCTCGACGAATCGATGATTGGCGTAGGCGATGTAGCTGCTGTTGTCGGTTTTGGAAATCAGCACATCATCGTCACGGAGAGGATGTTCCACCTGGGTCACGGTGCCATTGTTTTTCATGATGGAGTACCTGATGGGATTGGTCAGGTATTCACTATAAAACTAGTACAAAAGTTGTCCATTGAGCGGCTTCCTGTTTAACATTTCTTTGCAACTGTCTCCGCAACCGTCTTCGCAACCACCGCCGCGCCCATCGACGGGGTTGACCGTGTCTCCGGCAGCGAATTGACAACGCTAACGGGGTATGACAAACACGACTTCATTTTGTGCGAGGAAGCAGCGGTGGCAAACGAGCAGACGTATCGAGCGCTAGCAGTGGAGACCCTGGGGCAGCGGCTAGGGGAAGTGGAGGCCGTCGCTAGCCGCGTGGGGGGAGATCCTGCCGAGTGGCGCATCCGTGAGGTGGGCGACGGCAACCTCAACCTGGTATTCATCGTCACCGGCAGTGCCGGAAGCGTGGTGGTCAAGCAGGCGCTGCCCTACGTGCGCATGGTGGGCGAGAGCTGGCCGCTGCCGCTCTATCGCGCCCACTACGAGTACTTTGCCCTGGTGCGCCAAGCCGCGCGGGCGCCCGGCGTGGCGCCCGAGGTGTACTACTTCGACAAGCCCCAGGCGCTGATCGTGATGGAGTATCTGCATCCGCACGTGATTTTGCGGCGCAAGCTGATCAGCGGCGAACGGGTAGAGAAGCTGGGCGCTACGTTGGGTGAATTCTGTGCGTGCACGGCGTTTCGCGGCTCGGAGCTCTCCATGGCGAGCCCGGACAAAAAAGCCGACGTGGGGCTGTTCTCTGGAAATGTCGCGATTCCCGCGATCACCGAATCGTTGGTGTTCACCGACCCCTACTACGGCGCGGAGATGAACCGCCATACGCCGGAGCTATCGCCCGTGGTGGATGAGCTGCGCCGCAACGCCCGCCTGAAGGCCAAGGTGCAGCGGCTGTTGATGAAGTTCACCTCGAACACCGAAACCATGCTCCACGGCGACCTGCACTCCGGCTCCATCATGGCCACCGACACCAGCGTGCGCGTCATCGACCCCGAGTTTTCCCAGTACGGCCCCATGGCGTTCGACCTGGGCATGGCGGTGGCGAACTTCTTCATGGCCTACTTTAGCCAGCCCGCTCACCGTGCGGAAGCCGAGCTAGACGCCTACCAAGCGTGGATTTTAGAAGTGATCACCGAGTGCTTTAACCGCTTCGACGAGACGTTTCGCCATCTCTGGCAAACCGAGCGCACCGGGATTCTATTTCCCAAAGCGCTGTTCGAAGATCAGGGTAACAGCGCCGACGACGCCTGCGATGCGCTGCTGGATGAGATTCGTGAAGATGCCCTGGCCTACTGCGGCATCGAAATGCACCGCCGCGTGCTCTCGCTGGCCCACAACGCCGACTTCGAAGAGATCGAAGACACTGGCTTACGCGCCGAGTTGGAAGCGCGCAACGTGTTGATGGGCCAAGCGCTAATCATGGAGCCGCAAGCTTACTCTGATCTCAAGGCACTGGCAGAGCTGGCCAAAACGTTTAACCAGAAAGCGGTGTTGTAAGCGCACAACAAAAGAGGCCGCGTTAGTGCACAAACGCTAACGCGGCCTCCTACTATTCACGACTGACCATTCACTATTTAACCGTTAAAGCTGATCTAAACGATCAAACTTCCCGGCGATGTCGCTTTCGGTCCAGTGGGGGACCCAGCCTTCCACGTTGTCGAAGAAGCGCAGTGCGGTAAATTCCGGCTCGGGGCCCATGTCGAACCAGTGCGGGGTGTTGGCGGGCACGCTGATCAGGTCGTTGCGGGTGCAAAGCACCTGATACACCTTGTCGTCGATGTGCAGGCAGAACAGCCCCTGGCCTTTGACGAAGAAGCGCACTTCGTCTTCGTGGTGGCGGTGCTCGTTCAGGAATTTCTGGCGCATCGCGTCTTTATCCGGGTGGGTGGGCACCATGTGCAGCACGTCGACGGTTTGGTAGCCGCCCTTGGCTTTGACCCGGTCGATGTCCTCCTGGTAGAGCGCCAGAATCTCTTCTTGGGTGGCATCGTCGGCAATCTCGCCTGGGGTTGCCCAGCGCTCGAACAGTACGCCTACCTGGTTTAGCTCAGCGGTAATCCGTTCGCCGTCGGTGGTGTCGATGAGGGCATCATGGGGATTTTTATCGGCAAATACTTTGAGTTGCGACATCGTAAGCTCTCCTTGAAAGTGACGAGACAGAAACGTTACAGGTGGATCTCGTCGAAACGGGTGACGCACGGATGGCGGGTGCCCGCCTGGGTACCTTCACGCACCAGCTGTAGCGTTTGCATGCCCGCCTGCTGGGCCGCGTCCAGCTCTTCGACCACATCCGACAGGAACAGTACCGACTCTGCAGGTAGATCGAGCGCCTCGACAATGCGCTGATAGGCCGCGGCCTCACGCTTATGGCCAATATGGGTGTCGAAATAGCCGCTGAAGAGCGGGGTCAAATCGCCCTCATCGCTATAGCCAAACAGCAATTTCTGCGCCTGCACCGAGCCTGACGAGTACACATACAGCGCCTTGCCTTCCGCCTGCCACTGGCGCAGGGCTGGCGCGACATCCACGTATAAATGGCCGGTGAAGTCGCCGCGCTGGTAGCCGTCGGCCCACACCATACCCTGCAGGGCTTTGAGTGGGGTCACTTTCTGGTCGGTATCGATCCAGTGCAGCAGCGTGGCGATTACCGCTTCCAGCGTGGCCTCGGGGTCCTGCATATCTCTGCGCACAGCGTCTAGCTGCTCGGCCACTGCCGGTGCCTCGGCGTTTTCGCACAGAAAGTCGGGCAGCTTGGCGTAGGCGTAGGGGAACAACACGTTATGGACGAAATTGATATCGGTAGTGGTGCCTTCGATATCGGTCACGATGGCGCGAACGGTTGATTGACTCATTAGGACCACCGGCTCTCTTCCAGTACACAGGCAAGTAAGAATTCAATCGCTTCCAGGTGACGGCGGCAACTGGCGATACTATCGCCCACGGCGTAAATGCCGTGGCCCCCGACTAGAAAACCCCATGGCATCGGCCAGCCTTGGCGAACGTGCGCGGCCAGCTCCTCCATGTCCTGGGAGTTGGGCACCACCGGCAAAAGAATCGTCGCATCATGGGTCACGTTGCCCGCCAACGCCTTTTGCATCTCGAAGCCGCTTAGCTCGATACCTTCCGGAAAGCGCCGCGACAGCACGGTGCTGGCCACGGTGTGGGTATGCAGCACGCAGTGGATGGCCGGGTCTAGCCGGTACAGCGTGGCGTGCAGGTCGCTTTCGGCGCTGGGTTTGCCGTTGCCTTCCAATACGCGGCCTTCCAGGTCGCAGTGCAGCAGATCGTCCGGCTGGAGTCGGGTTTTATCCCGCCCGGAGGCGGTGACTATATAGCCCGTTTCGGTACGCGCGGAAAAGTTGCCGCCGGTGGCGGGCGTCCAGCCTTGCTGGGCCGCCCAGGAGATGGCGTCCAGCAGTTCGGTGTGTAAGGTGTTCATCGGGTCAGCATCGCCTCGTCTAGTGGCGGCCATTCTATATGATAAGCTTCGCGCCTGATAAGCCGCGCGCCGCGTTCACCGGTTCAAGACCTCAAGGAGCCCTTCATGGTCAATTTACAGTCACGCAGTTTACGGGTGTATGCCGACGCGCTCGAGTATTTGGATCAGACTCGGCTCCCCCAGGCCGAAGAGTGGGTGCGCTGCGACTCTCCCGAGGCGTGGCAGCACGCGGTCAAACGCCTTGCCATTCGCGGGGCGCCGCTGATCGGCTTGAGCGCCGCCTTCGTATTGGCCCAGTACGCGGCGCGCCATCCGCAAAGCGATTGGCAGTTAGTGAGCGACCGCTTACGGGCAACGCGCCCGACGGCGGTGAACCTAATGTACTGCCTGGATGCCATGGAAGCCTGTTTTGCCCAGGGCGCGGACGCCCTGGCCGAGCGTGCCAAAGCGCTGTTCGAAGAGGACCGCGCCCTGTGCCAACGCATGGCCGAGCGGGGCGCCGACCTGCTGGCCTCCGGCGACCGCGTGCTGACCCACTGCAACACCGGCGCGCTGGCCACGGCGGGCGTAGGTACCGCGATTGGCGCGCTGGCCATCGCCAAACAGCGCGGCATCGATCTGCATGTCTATGTGGATGAGACCCGCCCGCTGCTTCAAGGCGGCCGCTTGACCGCCTGGGAGATGGCGGATTTAGACATTCCCTACCAGTTGATCACCGACAGCATGGCGGCCAGCCTGATGGCAGCGGGCAAGGTGGATAAAGTGATGGTCGGAGCAGATCGCATCTGCGCCAACGGCGACTTTGCCAACAAAGTGGGCACTTACATGCTGTCGGTGGCGGCGCACTACCATCAGGTGCCGTTTTATGTGGTCGCCCCTTACACCACGGTCGACCCCGCCTGCGCGACCGGCGCGGCGATTCCCATCGAGCAGCGCGATGGCGCGGAGGTGCGCGGTGCCACAGGGGCGTTTGGCGGGGTGGTGTGGGCACCGAGCGATGCGCCGGTGTGGAACCCCGCCTTTGACGTAACCCCCGCCAAGCTGGTCACCGCCTGGATTTTGGATACCGGCGTGTTCGACGCCGCTGCCATTGCCCAGGGCGAGCATCTGCGGGGGTGGCACTAACTCATGGCAGCCATAGACGCCCGCACGCAATGCAGTATCGGGTAAGCAATACGGCCTTCCAGCGCTTCGAACACCACTTTCAGCCCCTGGCCTGGAAACTGCTCAAACGCTGCGCGAATCTGCGCCAGGGTCGCTGGGTCCAGGTTGACCACCTCTTCCAGTGCCAGTTCGCTGCCTTGAATGGCGTCGCTCAAATGGCGGTAGACCGTATTGGCGGCCAGCCCGCGCTGCTCGGCGACCTGTTCCGGCGTTAGCCCTTGGCGCAGTAGCGCGGCAGATTCTAGAGCGCTGCTGCCCACCGGGATGCTGGCGGTAGCCTCGTCGGGGTGGGCTAGCACCACCGCCAGAAAGCCTTCGCCGTAATCTTCTAGCTTGCGTGCGCCGATGCCCGAAATGGTGCCCAGTGCCTGCAGCGTTTGCGGTTTTTGCGCTACCAGCTCGGCCAGGGTGGCGTCGTTGAAGATCACGTAGGCGGGTACGCCCTGGGCATCGGCAAGCGCCTTGCGATGCTGGCGCAGTGCTTCCCACAGTGCGCCATGGCCCTTGGCGGCGGATGCCCCTTTGGCTCCGCGCCGCGCTGGCTTGCTGGGTTTGCGCAGGGTGAGACGTTGCTCGCCGCGCAGTATGGGCCTGGCGTTGGCGGTGAGCTTGATGCCGCCATGTCCCTCCATATCAACGCTCAAATAGCCGCTGGCGATCAGCTGACGAAACAGCGCTTTCCACTCGCTGGCGGTGAGCTCCTGGCCGATGCCGAAGGTGCTCAGGCTGTCGTGGCCAAAGCGGCTGATACGCTCGTTGCGCTTGCCGAGCAGCACATCCACCAGATAAGTGACGCCAAAGCGCTGTTCGGTGCGGTAGACACACGACAGCGCCTTCTGCGCGGCCACGGTGGCCTCCCAGGTGTCGGGCGGGGTGAGGCAGTTATCGCAGTTGCCGCAGGGTTCATCTAGCGAATCGCCAAAGTAGTGGAGCAGCGCCTGACGGCGGCAGCTAATAATCTCGCAGAGCCCCAGCATGGCATCGAGCTTCTGTTGCTCGATGCGCTTCTGCTGGTCGGCGGCACTGGAGTCCTGCTGCATCTGGCGCAGGGTGATCACGTCCTGAAGGCCGTAGGCCATCCAGGCATCGGCGGGCAGCCCGTCGCGTCCGGCGCGGCCGGTCTCCTGGTAGTAGGCTTCGATGCTTTTGGGCAGGTTGAGGTGCGCCACGAAGCGTACGTCGGGTTTGTCGATGCCCATGCCGAAGGCAATGGTGGCGACGATCACCACGCCATCTTCGCGCAGAAAGCGGGTTTGGTGCTGCTGGCGCTGCTCGGCTGACAGTCCGGCGTGGTAGGGCAGCGCGGTGAGTCCCTGGCGGGCCAGCCAGGCGGCGGTCTCTTCCACCTTACGGCGGGAGAGGCAGTAGACGATGCCCGCCTCGCCGTCGTGATGCTCGCGGATGAAACTCAGCAGCTGCTCTTTGGCATTGCCCTGATTTTCAGCGATGTGGTAGCGAATATTGGGGCGGTCGAAGCCGTTGTTGTAGAGCGCGGCTTCCTGAAGCTGAAGATGCTCCATGATGTCGTGCCGGGTAGGCACGTCGGCGGTGGCGGTGAGCGCGATGCGCGGCACGTCAGGAAAACGCTGGTGCAGATGGGAGAGCTGGCGATACTCGGGGCGGAAATCGTGCCCCCATTGGGAAACGCAGTGGGCCTCGTCGATGGCGAACAGCGCAATGCGCGTCTGCTCCAGCAGCATCTGCATGCGCGCCGTGGCCAGCCGCTCGGGCGCGACGTAGAGCAGGTCCAGCTCGCCTGCGCGCAGGCGGTTCTCCACCTCCATCGCCTCATGCATCTCAAGGCTGGAGTTGAGATAGGCGGCGCGCACCCCGTTCTGAATCAGCGCGGCCACCTGATCCTGCATCAGCGCGATGAGCGGCGAGACCACGATGGCGGTGCCAGAGCGCAGCAGCGCCGGGATTTGATAGCACAGCGATTTGCCGCCGCCGGTGGGCATCAGCACCAGCGCGTCTCCGCCGCCCGTCACGTGCTCGATGATGGCCTGCTGGGGGCCACGAAAGCGCTCAAAGCCAAAGACGTCTTGCAGTACCTTGAGGGCTGCCGGGTCGCCGTGCATCGCTGCTCTCCTTGTCGTGTGCGTGAAGGAGAATTGTCGCACGAAAACTCGAGTGAGTTGGGTTAGCGAATCCCCGCCCGTAAAAACGATTGCACGAACTGGCGCTGGAACAGCAGAAAAGCCACCAGCAGCGGCGCAATACTCAGCAGTGTGGCAGCGCTGACGGTGGCCCAGTTGACGCCGGTTTCTGGCGCGGAGAACACGCCCAATCCCACCGTCAGCGGGCGGCTCTCCACGGAGTTGGTCACCACCAGCGGCCACAGGAAGTTGTTCCAGTGGTGGCTGATCGACACCAGCCCGTAGGCCAGATAGGTGGGCTTGGCCAGCGGCACGTAGACCTTCCACAGAATTTCCAGCCAGCCACAGCCCTCGATACGGGCGGCGTCCTCCAGCTCTCGGGGGATGGTCTTGAAGGTCTGACGCAGCAGGAAAATGCCGAAGGCGCTGGCCACGTAGGGCAGGCCAATGCCGGTGATGGTATTGATCAGCCCCAGCTCGCTGGCAATACGGTAGTTCTCGACGATCAGCACTTCGGGAAACACGAATAGCTGAATCAGCACCAGCATGAACAGCAGGTGCTTGCCGGGGATCGGAAAGCGGGCAAAGGCAAAGGCGGCCAGCGTGCAGACCACGAACTGGGCCAGTACCACGCCGGTCACCAGCGCGAAGGTGTTCAGGTAGTAACGCGCAAAGGGGGCCTGGGCCCAGGCGTTCATGAAGTTATCCAGTGTGAGCGGGGCGAACAGATCGAAAGTCACCATGAATTCGCTGGGGTGGAAGGCGGCCCAAAAGGCGTACAGCAGTGGAAAGATCCAAATAACCGCGAGTAGCCATGCCGCTATCGTTTCCAACGCTGGTAGGGAGTAGTCGAAGCGCGCGCGGGGCGCGTAGGTAGCGGGCGTATTCATTGGTAGTGCGTCCTGCGGTCCAGGATTGTGAACTTCAGCGTGGCCACCACCGCCAGTACCAGCAGAATGACCACGGTGATGGTGGCCGCCATGGTGCGGTCGAAGAAGGAGAACGCGTTCTCGTAGACGTAATAGAGCAGCAGGTTGGTGGCGTTATTGGGCCCGCCCTTGGTCAGAATGAACAGGTGGTCGACCACCCGCACCGCATTGATCAGCGCGTTGATCAGCACAAACAGCGTGGTGGGCATCAGTAGCGGAAAGGTGACCCGCCAGAAAAAGCTCCAACGGTTCGTCCCTTCAAGGTCGGCAGCCTCTTTTAACTCGGGTGGGATGCTCTGCAGCGCCGCGAGATAGAAAATCATAAAAAAGCCGGTTTCTTTCCACACCGACATGACGATGACCGAGCTTAACGCAACGCTTGGATCGCCTAGCCAGTTAACGCCGGAAAATCCCAGCGCACCGAGCACACTGTTAAACAGCCCAATCTGCGGCGCATAAAAAAACATCCAGATATTGGCCGCGGCGATCATGGGTAGAATCGTCGGCGTAAAGTAGGCCATACGTACAAAACCGCGCCCCGGCAGTTTGCCGTTGACGAATAGCGCCATGCCCAAGGCCAGCGCAATAGAGGTGGGAATGGTACCTAGTGCATAGAACAGATTATTGCGGGCTACCTGCCAAAACGTTGGGTCATCGAACAGCACCTGATAGTTCTCGATGCCTACGAATTCAGGGGGCGCACCGCGGAAGCCGGGTAAGAAAAGGCTGTTAATGACCGTAGAAACGGTCGGCAAATAGGCAAACGTTGTCAGCAGCACCGCAGCGGGTAGCAGCAGAAGCGCGCCATAGAGCTGCATTTTGCGGTGGTCGTTGAATGACATAGAGCAGTACCAGACGTTGGAAAAGCCGGGGCATGCCCCGGCGAACAGTCATATGTCTGACGATTAGCGTGCGTAGCGGCGCAACACGCTGTCGGCTTCTTGCTGTGCTTGGCTAAGTGCTTCCTCTGGCGACATCTGTCCGGTCAGCGCCGCTTGTACAGCGTTATCCAAGGCGCGGCGAATGCGGCCTCCTTGGTAGGTGGAAAGCTCCGCCGTGCCGTGTTCCAGCTGGTCACGGGCGACCGCTGCGGGTGGGAACTCTGCCACATAGCGTTGTAGCGCGTCGGTTTCGTAAGCGGCGGGGCTAACGCCCATGTAGCCGGTCTCGATCGACCATGCGGCGGCACGCTCGGGCGCGGTCATCCAGCGGATGAAGGTCATCGCCGCGCGCTGCTCTTCTTCGCTGGCATCTTCAAAGATGTAGAAATTGCCGCCGCCAGTGGGGCTGCCGCGCTGGGTCTTCATGGGCAGCATGGCGACGCCAAATTCGAAATTGGCCTCGTTGCGTACGGCGGTCAGGTTACCCGTCGTGTGCCACATCATGGCGGTGGACTGCTCTAGGAAGTTCTGGCGCAGAGTGCCCCACTCGATGGTGCCGCTAGGCATGGCATCGTGCTCGGTAGCCAGCGACACCCAGTATTCGAGAGCTTCGATGGCGGCCGGGTCGTCAAAATAGACCTCGGTGCCATCGTCGTTCATCAGGCGATGGCCGTTCTGGAAGGCGAACGCCTGGAACATCCAGTAGGGGTAGCCGGTGGACGGTACCATCACGCCCCATTGTTCTCCGTTCGAGGCTTCGCGCACGGCAGCCGCCATCTCGGCCATCTCTTCCCAGTTTTCCGGCGGCGTTTCCGGGTCCAGGCCAGCGGCTGCAAAGGCGTCCTTGTTCCAGAACAGCACGATGGTGGAGCGCTGAAAGGGGATACCGTAGGTCTTGCCATCCAACTGACCGTTCTCCATCAGCCCGGGGTAGAAGCTATCCAACCATTCGCGCTCTTCGTCGGTTTCGACCAAGTCATCGAAGGCCACGATGGCGTTCTGCTCCAGTAACTCGTAAAGGTCGATAGAGAACAGCACCGAGAGCTGAGGCGTATCGCCCGCTTCCATGGCGGACATGGCGCGCACGCGAGTGTCGTCGTAGTTGCCTGCGTAGATGGCTTCTACGTTGATATCCGGGTGTTCGCTTTCGAACTCGTCCACCAAGTTGTCAACGACCTCGGTCAGTGCGCCACCTACGGAAACAGGGTAGTACATCGTCAAGTCGACACTGTTAGCGCTGGCGTGACCGGCACCTAACAGTGCTGCGGCGATGGCTGTCATTGCAAAAGAGAACTGAGAACGCATGAGAGACTCCACAAGTGTTTGTGATGTTGTCAGGATGAGAGCGGTCAGTGTTGGAAAGAGCCCACGGCGGGCGGGCGCGGTACGCTTCGATGCGAAGCGGGTAAGGCAAGAGGCGCTAACGCTTGCTGACGCAGACCCTGTCGATCAAACAAATGGGCGCTATCTGGCGTCCAGTAGAGTTTGCAGGGCTTACCCGAGAGCGCTTGCTTACCGCTCAGGCGAACGCGCACGGTGTGATTGCCGACGGCGACATGGGCAATCGTGTCGGCACCTAAGTACTCATCACTGAGTACCTGGGCCGGAATGCCTGCCTCGGATGCTGGGCGCAGTTCGATATCTTCAGGGCGCACGCCCAGCTGCCCCCCGGCGGCCTCCATGGGAGCCACTGGGGTCGAGGGTTCGCCCTCGATAACGGCCCCCTGGTCACCTTGCACCAGAGGCAAAAGGTTCATGGCTGGGCTGCCAATAAAGCTGGCGGCAAACGCACTGGCGGGCTGGTTATAAAGTTCGTCGGGTGTGCCGTCCTGCACGATATGTCCTTGTTGCATCAAGATCACACGGTCTCCCATGCTCATGGCCTCCACCTGATCGTGAGTGACGTAAACCACCGTCATATCGAGTCGTGATTGCAGGGCTTTGATCTCCCTGCGCATATCGCTGCGCAGCCGCGCATCGAGGTTGGACAGCGGCTCATCCATCAAACAGATGGGGTGCTCAGAGATAATCGCTCGCGCCAGCGCCACCCGCTGACGCTGGCCGCCGGAAAGCTGGGCCGGTTTGCGGTGCAGGTAATCCGTCAGGTCCACCAGCTCGACCACCTGGGCCAGGCGCTGCTGCCGTTCTGCCTTCGCTACCTTCCGGCTGCGCAGGCCAAAGACGATGTTGTCGGCCACGCTCAAATGCGGAAATAGCGCATAGGACTGAAACACCATGCTCAGCCCACGGTCGCCAGGTGGCAGGCGTGTCACATCGCGCTCACCAATATGAATCTCCCCGCTGCTGGCTTCTTCCAAACCTGCGATCATGCGCAGCGTGGTGGATTTTCCACAGCCTGACGGCCCCAGCAGGATGACGAACTGCCCAGGCTGAATGTCGAAGGAAATGTCGTTGACTGCCGTGGTCGCGCCCCAGTGCTTGGAAACGCTTTGAAGGCGTATTTGCGGCTGTTGTGACATAGCACCTCCAAGATTGGCCGTGGGCTTATAGGTCAATCATGTGATGGAGGTGTTGCGGTTGAATGACGCTCGTGTGGCAGGGGTGTGACGTATGGGGCTAAGCATCAACGAGAGATGTTAATGCCGTAACGCTGCAACCGGCGTACGACGCTGGACTGGCTGATACCCAGCCGCTTGGCGATGGCGTAGGTGCTGGGCAGCGTGTGACACAATGTTCGTAGCGCGTCCCGCTCTAACCGCTCTAGGTACTCTTTCAAGCTTTCGCCTGAGGCGAGCGGTGCCGCGATAGGTGAAGCAGATACATTCGCCAAGCGGTGGGTATGCTGTTCGGTATAGGCCTGCGTAGCAGGCACTTCAATTTGATCGGTGGGGCTTGAAAGCCAGGCTCTCTCCAGCCAGTTTTCCAGCTCCCTGACATTACCCGGCCAGTCGCTGCCCATGAGGGTCGACCATACGTGATTACCGAGAATTTTCTGCCGCCCATAGCGCTGGTTCAGCCGTTGTAAGCATGCTTCCACCAAGTCGGGAATATCCTCACGTCGGTCGCGCAGCGGTGGCAGGGTGACCGGGATGACGTTGAGGCGGTAGTAAAGGTCGAGGCGGAAACGCCCCGCTTCCACCTGCTTGCCCAAATCCTGATTGGTCGCGACCACCAAGCGAAAATCGACCCGGCGGGAGCGCGTATCCCCAAGGCGCGTCAGGCTGCCATCCTGGATGACTTTCAGCAGCTTGGTTTGCATTAACAACGGCAGCTCGCCGATTTCATCCAGAAACAGCGTGCCCCCTTCGGCCTGTTCCAGCAGCCCCGCTTTGCCTTGCCGTGCTGCACCGCTAAACGCGCCGGGCTGGTAGCCGAACATCTCCGACTCAAACAGGTTGTCGGGAATTGATGCGCAGTTGACCTCGATGAAAGGGCCATGATGGCGCTCGCTCCAGCGGTGGAGCTGCTTGGCAAAGGCCGTCTTGCCCACGCCAGACTCCCCCAGCATCAGCACGTTGGCATCCGATGGTGCCACGCGCTTGAGCAACAGGGCGATTTCCCGCATCACATGGCTTCTGACCTGAAGGTGGTCCAGCGCAGCATCCAGCGCTTGCTCTTCGGCATCGGGCGCGGCCTGGCTGCGCTTTAAGTGTTCGCTAAAGCGTTTTTGTAGCAGGGCGTACTCGTCCTGCAGAAGCTGTAAGTCGGTGAGATCTCTTGAGCGGCTGATAATGCGCTCTAGCGTGCCGTTGACGAACACCGGGTAGGCTTCTGCGATGACGCGGCGACCCGTGCCGGTGATTTGCATTAGCTGAGCGGGCTGGCGGGTGCGCATCACTTCCAGGGTGATGGAAGGTTTCAAAACGCCGGCCGCCTGCAGCTGTTGAACGCTGCTGGAGAGCAGCTCTTCCCGCGAGACGCCGTACACCGCCTCGGCACCTGGGCTTATATCCAAGATTTGACCGTCGCCACTGACAATAAAAAAGTGGTCATTCGCGGTTTCCACAATGGTTTGCAGTACGCGCCTGTCGATTTCACTCATGCGTCCCTCCTTAATCTACCGCCGCCGCTTTTATAGCGTTGGATGAACAGGTTAATGCAAAGATGACTCATTGATTCATTTTTGCATTGATTCATTGGCTTATCGATTCATTTTTGCATCGATAAGGCGGTAAACCTACCTATTTATCAGCGTGGGTAACTTGGCATGGTCTGTGCAGTACCTGTGTATGAGCTAGATAAATCGCTAGGCCGTCAGGCTAGCCACAATAAATCCAAGGAGAGAACGATGTCGGAATTCAATCAGCCGCTGGGCGGCAACACCATGCCGCGCTTTGCCGGTCCTGCCACCATGATGCGCCTGCCCACACAAGAGAGTGCCGAAGGGCTGGATGCAGCGTTTATCGGCATTCCCATGGATATCGGTACATCGAACCGCCCCGGTACCCGCCTGGGGCCACGCCAGATTCGCGATGAGTCGCGCATGTTGCGCCCCTTCAACATGGCCACGGGGGCAGCTCCCTTCGAGCGTCTTCAGGTCGCCGATATCGGTGACGTGCCCATCAACACCTTTCATCTGCCGAAAAGCGTCGACATCATCACCGCCTTCTACGACGACGTGCTGAAGCATGACTGCATTCCTCTCACGCTAGGGGGCGAGCACACGCTGACGCTGCCGATTCTACGCGCCATGGCCAAAAAGCATGGCCCGGTGGGCTTGATTCATATCGATGCCCATGCGGATGTGAACGAGCATATGTTCGGTGAGCCGATTGCCCATGGCACGCCGTTCCGCCGCGCCCAGGAAGAGGGCTTGCTGGCTCATAACAAGGTCATGCAAATCGGTCTGCGCGGCACCGGCTACGCCCCCGAAGATTTCGACTGGTGCCGCGAGCAGGGTTTCCGCGTGGTGCCTGCTGAAGAGTGCTGGCACCGCTCGCTCGCTCCGCTGATGGCGGAAGTGCGTGAGCAGATGGGCGATATCCCGGTGTATATCAGTTTTGATATCGACGGCTTAGACCCCTCCGTTGCCCCTGGCACCGGCACCGTGGAAATGGGCGGCCTGACCTCTGCCCAAGGCTTGGAAATCGTGCGGGGCGCTGCGGGCTTGAACATTGTAGGCGGGGACTTGGTAGAGGTATCGCCACCTTATGACCCCAGCGGTAATACGGCGCTGATGGGTGCCACGCTGCTGTATGAAATGCTCTGCGTACTGCCGAGTGTTAAGCGTAACGCCTAAACCTAGCATGCACGTGTTCGTGAAAAAGCGCTGACCTAACAAGGCGCATACGACAATACATAAGAAGGGGAGCCGCGCTTCCCTTCCGGACGCCGCCAGCCCACCTCCAATAATCACACTCAAAAGGTGAATCGTATGTCTCATTCTCAAGCGAAGTCGGAAGAACCGACATCGACGGCCCCCATCCCTAGCCGAGATTTACTGAAGTTTCTGATCCCTTCCATCATTGGGGTAATGCTGTTTTTGGTGCCTTTCCAAATAGGTGATTCGATCAATATTGGCATGGGGATTATGGCAGATGGGCTGCAATCTCTGCTGGAGGACGCCTTACCCGCTATCGCGTTGTTCGTATTGTGCCTGTCAGTCGTCGTGACGCTCTACGTTAAAGTCACCCAACCTGCCTGGGCGAAAAGTGGGCCTTTCCACGATATGTTCAATGTGGGCGCGATTTGGATAGCCATGCGGGTCTTGGGCGCCGTTTTTGTCATCATGACCTTTTTCCAGTTTGGGCCTGAGTTCGTCACTGCGTCGTTTACCGGCGGTGTCATGCTCAATGACTTAGCCCCTGTGTTGTTGACCTTTTTCTTCTTTGCTGCCGTATTGCTGCCATTTCTGGTCGAATTCGGTTTCATGGAGTTCATTGGCACCATGGTACGCAAACCGTTTCGCATTATTTTCAACTTACCTGGGCGAAGCGCTATCGATGCGACTGCCTCTTGGATGGGGTCGGGAACAGTGGGTGTGCTAATTACTGCCCAACAGTACGAGCAGGGCTACTACAATGGCCGCGAAGCCTCGGTGATTGCAACGAACTTCTCTGTCGCTTCCATCGCTTTTAGTCTGTTAGTAGTCAATTTCGTCAATCTCAATCACCTGTTCGTACCGTTCTACTTTACCGTCGTAGTGTCGGGCTTAATTGCTGCGGTGGTTGTCTCGCGGATTCCGCCGCTGTCGCGTAAATCCGATGACTACTACGAGCCGGTCGGCTGCCAGTTAAGCGAGGAGCGCACCGAAAACGTGGGCCTGTTCCGCTACAGCCTGTTGCAGGCCACCCGCCGCGCAGCGGGCGCACCAGGGCCAAAAGAACTAGCACGGTTGGCGCTGCTCAACGTCATCGATATCTTTCTGACGCTGCTGCCATTGGTGTTTGCGATTGGCACCGTGGCGCTGATTTTGGCCGAGTTCACGCCGCTATTTACCTGGCGCTCTTACCCCATGGTGCCGGTGCTGGAACTGTTGCGTCTTCCCGAAGCCCAGGCGGCCGCCCCTGCCACGCTGGTAGGATTCGCGGACATGTTCCTGCCTGCCGTGCTGGCCACCAATATCGATAGTGAGTTGACCCGCTTCGTAATTGCCTGCCTTTCCATGACGCAGCTGGTGTATATGTCGGAAATTGGTGCGCTGCTGCTCAAGTCGAAGATTCCCATCAGGTTCTGGGAGCTGGCCGTGGTGTTTCTGCTGCGTACGGCCATTACGCTGCCGATCATTGCCTTCATGGCCCATACGTTTTTCTTCTAAGAGGTCATGTATGAACGAGTCAACGACGATGACCTGCGCCGATCTGTTGATCCATCTGCTGCGCGATACCTACGGCGTGCGGGCACTGTTTGGCATTCCCGGTGTACACACGGTCGAGCTGTACCGTGGCCTGGAAAGCAGTGAGGTAGAGCACATCACTCCGCGCCACGAGCAGGGGGCTGGCTTCATGGCCGATGGCTATGCCCGTGCCAGCGGTCAGCCGGGGGTATGCTTGATCATCACCGGGCCGGGGATGACCAATATAGCCACCGCCATGGGCCAAGCCCTGGCGGACTCCATCCCTATGCTGGTGATCTCCAGCGTTAACCGACGCGATACCTTGGGTTTAGGTCAGGGGCGGCTGCACGAACTGCCCAGCCAGCAGCAACTGATCAGCGGCGTGGCGCGGTTTAGCCACACGCTGCTGGATGCCAGCACGCTGCCGGAAGTACTGGCCCGCGCCTTTGCCGTGTTCAGTGGTGCTCGCTCAGGCCCGGTACATATCGAAATCCCTATCGATCTGTTTAATGCGCCTGTCAGCGTGCCGACTAGCTGGCAAGCGCCCACGCTATACCGCGCGGCTCCCGACCCGGAAGGGCTGGCCGAGGCGGCTCGGCTACTCAAGGCGGCGCAGCAGCCTCTGGTGCTGTTAGGGGGTGGTTGTGTGTCAGCGCCAGACGCCGCCAGGGCCCTGGTAGAGCAGCTGGATGCCCCCACGGTGACGACTATCAACGCCAAGGGGCTGCTGGGGTGTAATCACCCGCTGGACCTGGGAGCCAATGCCGCGCTGCCCGCTGTGAGGGAGCTGGCTGCCAGTGCCGATGTGATTTTGGCCGTAGGTACCGAGCTTGGCGAAACTGACTATGACGTCGTTTTCGACGACGGCTTTCATCTCAACGGCACGCTGATTCGTATCGACATCGATCCCGAACAACTGGTGCGCAACCAGCGTACTACGCTCGGCCTGGTGGGCGATGCCGGGCGGAGTTTGCAGCTTCTGCTCAAGCATTTTTCTGAGCCGCTGAAACGTCAGGGCGTCGAGCGAACGGCCTCTACTCTGAACGCTTTGGATTTGGCCAACGATCCCGCGTTTAGCGATTTCGTGCCGCTCTACGCAACGCTGGCCGACCATTTGCCTGACGCCATTCTCGTGGGCGACTCCACCGCGCCGGTGTATGCCGGCAACCACCTCGTCAGCCAGCCCGCGCCGCGCCGCTATTTCAATGCGTCTACTGGCTACTGCACCTTGGGCTATGGGCTGCCTGCGGCACTTGGAGCACAGCTAGCCCGGCCTGATCTCCCCGTCGTGGCGCTGGTGGGAGACGGCGGAGTGATGTTTACACTCTCGGAACTCGCCACCGCCGTGGAAGCTCGTCTGCCCGTGGTCGTCGTGCTATGGCATAACGCGGGCTACGAAGAGATCCGCCGCTATATGGATGCCAACGGCGTAGCTCGCTTGGGGGTCGATATTCAAGCGCCCAACTTCCTGACTCTGGCCGAAGGCTTCGGCTGCCCGGGCATGCTGGTAGAGAGCCCCGACGAGCTTTCCGAGGCGCTCGCCAACCGTGCTCCCAGCGGGCCGCTACTGATCGAGATCGACGCCGCTGCTTGGCAGCGCGCGTGCTCACCTTCTGACTAGGACGTTTCCATGCAGACACTCAACCAGCAGTTCATCAACAACCAGTGGGTTGCATCGAAGGGCACCCGTTTGCTCGACGTGATGAATCCTTACCTCGAGGAGCGTATTGCCCAGGTCACAGCGGGAGATGCCTCAGATGTCGACGCTGCCGTCAACGCCGCTCAACAGGCTCAACCTGAATGGCAGGCGTTGGGAGGGGGCGCACGTGCCAACTACCTCGATGGATTTGCTGATGCACTGGCGTCTCGCCGAGAGGCATTGATCACTCTGTCGGCCACCAATAACGGTAAGCCCCTGGTGGAAGCAGGCATTGATCTGGACGATGCGATTGCCTGCTATCGCTACTACGCCAAGCAGGCCACAGCGCTGGATGCTCGGCAAGGGGAGCGGGTCAATGTCGACATGGACGGCGTGGAAGCACGTACGTATCACGACCCTGTCGGCGTCGTGGGGCTGATTGCACCGTGGAACTTCCCGCTAGTGACCAGCGCCTGGAAGCTGGCGCCTGCCTTGGCTGCAGGCTGTACTGCCGTGCTCAAACCGTCGGAAGTGACGCCACTGCCTGAACGGGTGCTGGCGGAGATCGCGCTGGAAATCGGCTTGCCCGCTGGGGTGTTGAATCTGCTCAATGGTGACGGTGAGGGCATCGGCGCGCCGCTGACGAACCACCCTGGCGTGGATAAAATCTCCTTTACCGGCAGTAACCGCGTGGGCGAGGCCGTCATGCAGGCTGCCAGTACCCGTACCGCGGGCGTATCGCTGGAGCTGGGCGGTAAATCACCCATTGTAGTGATGGAAGACGCAGACCCTGCCCAAGCCGCTGACTGGGTGATGGCCGGTATCTACTTCAACGCTGGGCAGATCTGCTCAGCCACTTCGCGTCTATTGGTACACGAAGACATTGCCGAAGCCCTCTATGCGGCGCTTGCCGAACGGATGGATGCGCTGACACTGGGCGACCCGCTTGCCGAAGGTACCGACTTAGGGCCGTTGACCAGCGCCAAGCAGCGCGATGCGGTAAAGCGTTATCTGGATATTGCCGAGCAGGAAGGGCTCACGGTAGTGCGCGATGGGCGGCACCGCACGCTACCCGCGCAAGGCTATTTTCTAGCCCCCACGCTTTACCGCGATGTGCCAGTTCAGAGCCGTTTGTGGAAAGAAGAGATCTTCGGCCCCGTGCTTTGCGGCCATAGCGTGACCAGCGAAGCCGAAGCCATTCGGCTTGCCAATGCCAGTGACTTTGGCCTCGCCGCCACGGTGATCAGTGGTGATCCGGAACGCGCCAAGCGCATTGGCCGCCAGTTGAGGGCAGGCAGTATTTGGTACAACAGCGAGCAGCTCGTACTGCCCGAAACCGCCTGGGGCGGCTTCAAGCGTAGCGGCATTGGCCGCGAGTTGGGGCCTTGGGGACTGAGTGCCTACCTAGAGGTGAAGCATGTGGTTGGCCCAGCGACGTAATGCGCCGAGCCAACACTCACGTCTGATTGCGCAAAATGGTCGGTGCTGACCACTGCTGACACACGGGCATGACTTCCAGGCGGGTGATGTTGACGTGGGCAGGCAGGGAGGCCACATGCAGCGCCTGCGTGGCCACGTCTTCCGGCTGGAGCGGTTGAGCACCTTCGTAGTAGCGGTCGGCGACGCTCTGGTCGCCCTTCATGCGCACCAGGGTGAACTCGCTGGCCGTCATGCCGGGGGCCAGGTCCGTGACGCGAATGCCCAGCGGGCCCACGTCACAGCGTAGGTTATAGCTGAACTGCTCCACGAAAGCCTTGGTGGCACCGTATACATGGCCGCCCGGGTAGGGCGTATTGGCGGCAATGGAGCCCAGGTTGATGATCGTGGCCCCTGAGGGAGAAGCGCACAGATGCGGCAGCAAGTGTTTGGTGACGTTGACCAGCCCTTTGATGTTGGTATCGATCATACGGTGCCAGTCATCCAGTGATGCTTGCGGTGCCGGATCCTTGCCCAGCGCCAGCCCGGCATTGTTGATCAGCGTGCGCACCCGTTGAAAAGGCTCGGGCAAGGCCGCCACGACGTTGGCCACCGCTTTGGCGTCGCTGACGTCCAGCGCCGCCGTATGAGTCGGTACTTGTTTTTCAAAGGTCGCCTGTAGCTGCTCTAGACGTTCCTGGCGTCGGCCTGTCAAAACGAGTGCCCAGCCTGCCTGGGCAAAGAGGTGAGCGCACGCGAGCCCAATGCCGGACGTCGCACCGGTGATGAACACGACCTGCTTGGTTTCGTGCATGGAGAATACTCCCACAGTGACTTGATATTGAACCGCTCGGGAAAGCGTCATTGGGTGACGAATCCGAGCGCTTGAGTATCCATCTTTAGTCGCACTCTTTCGCCGCGTCTCTGAAAAGGCGCCATTCTCTGGGCGATTGCAGCCATCGTCATTGACGAAGCCTGCCTTCTCGAACGCCGATTTGAGCGCCTTGGCGGCTTGTTTCAAGATCGAGCCAGCATCACACCCAATAACGACAACCATAGAGAGCCTTCCCATGCGGAAACACCTGCTTGCCACGCTGGCGACCTTAGGCATGTTGACGACAGCCCCGTTCGCGCTGGCCAACCCCATCGAGATTCAAGTCAATAACACCATGAGCGAGGGCGGTTCCGAAAGTGCCGCCGTAGAGCGCTTCGCTGAGTATTTGGAAGAGAAAGCGCCCGGCCGCTTTGACGTGCGGCCTTTCCTAGCCGGTTCGCTAGGCGGCGAAAACGCCGTGCTGGAACTGCTCAACTTGGGTCAAACCCAGCTCTCCATCACCGGCGGTAACTGGCGCCAGCAGTATGCGCCTGAATATGACGCCATTACGGTTCCTTTCGTGTTCACCACCTGGGAGGAAGTGGATGCCTACATGGAGAGTCCGTCCGGCCAAGCGCTGGTGGAGCAAGCCGAAAGCCAGGGCGGCTTGAAGTATTTTGGTTTGCAGCACCGCGGGCCCCGCCATATGACGGCGAATAAAGAGATCCACACGCCGGACGATCTGGAAGGCTTCCGCCTGCGCCTACCGTCGCTGCCGGTATGGCTGGAAGTGTGGGAAGAGATCGGTGCTCAGGTCGTCAACGTGCCCGCGCCCGAAATTTATCTTGCCATGCAGACCGGTCAGGTCGATGGCCATGAGAACTCGCTCTCCTCCCCCTACACTCGCCGTCTCTGGGAAGTACAGGACTACCTGATCATGACCAGCCACGTACAGTTCCCGTGGAGCTGGGTGGCCAGTTCGCGCTGGTGGGACGGCCTCGAAGCCGAGGACCAAGCGCTGATCGAAGAAGCGATCGACGTGGCCCGTCAATACGGTTCAGAGCAAGAGCGCGAACTCGACGAGTTCTATCTCGAGGCCCTTCAAGAGGAAGGCATGACCGTGATCGAGCCAGACGTTACGCCTTTCCGTGAAGCCGCGTTACCGGCCATTGACCGCGTCATGGCGGATATGGCCGACGGTGTTCGTGAAGACGCGCTGGGTCATCAAGACCCGTAACACACGTAGCACAGCGCTCGCGACGGCCCCTTGGGTCGTCGCTGTTTTAGACGTCAGGTCAATACGCTATCAACGACGGGTTTCCATAGGCGATCAAAAAACGTTCAGATAAGGAGCTTTCTGGTGGAAGACGCGGTAGCGCCCAGCAAAGGGTTGGATCGAGTGGCTTTCTATACGCTAAGGAGTGTGACTCGTCTCTGCGACGGGGTGGGCGTTGCGCTCATGGCCGCTATTCTGCTGCTGATCGTGGCGGCCGTGATTGCCCGCGACCTGCTCGGCATTGGGATGCCCTGGACAGAAGAGGTGGCTTCGATGCTAGCCATCTATGCCATTGGTTTTGGGTCTTTATCGGCTTGGGTGCGCGGCGAGCACCTTGCCGTTGATCTGTTTAGTCACAAGCTTTCCGGCCTGGGTCGGCATGTTCAATATCGTCTCACGGCGCTGATCTCGTTTGGCTTTTTCGCGCTTGCCGCTTGGGGGGCGTGGATCATGTCGGACGTGAGCGCCAACAATAAAACCGTCTCGCTCAGCATCAGTTTCAGTTACCTCTATTACGGTGTCTTTTTCAGCTTTGTTGGCATGGCGCTGATCGCCCTGTGGCAATGCGTGCGTGGTCCCGTGGTGTGGTTGGGCGCGGCCCGTGAAGAGGAGGCCTCTCGGCCATGACCGAATTACTGATTTTTGTCGGTGGCCTGCTAGCGCTCATGGCGATGGGCTTACCTGTCGTGGTCGCCATCGGCGTGACGTCCTTTGTTGCCCTCGTCGTGACGGGAACCGGCGGGTTGCCCGTCGAGCTGCTGCCATTACGGATGGTACAAACCCTCAATAACTTTACGCTTTTAGCAATCCCGCTGTTCATCTTGGCCGCCAATATCATGAATATCGGCTCCACCACGACGCGCATTTTTGACTTTGCCACCGCCTTGGTGGGCTTTACCAAGGGCGGCCTGGGCCACGCTAACGTGGTCGCCAGCTCTATTTTTGCCACTATGTCGGGCACTGCCGTCGCCGACGCTGCCGGGCTTGGCAGCATCGAAATCAAAGCCATGAAAGAGCGTGGCTACGCACTGGGGTACTCGACCGGCATCACGGCGGCCTCCAGTGTGATCGGCCCCATCCTCCCGCCCAGCATCGCCCTCGTGGTCTATGGCTGGCTGGCCAATGTGAGTATCGGTGGGCTGTTCATGGCGGGGCTACTGCCGGGCATATTGATGGCGCTGCTGCTCATGGGCATGACGCTATTGCTATCGGCCAGTGGCAAGGTGGTGATGCCGAAGCCGGTTCCCTTCGATGCGTGTGAAGTCGCCTGCACGGGAAAACGTGCCATTCTGCCGTTGATGATGCCAGCGATCATTGTCGGTGGCATCTGGGGCGGCTTTTTCACACCGACAGAGGCAGGCGCGATTGCCTCGCTCTATGCGGTGATTTTGGGTGGCTTGATCTATCGCGATTTGAGTTGGCGGGACCTTTTCAATGCTTTCCGTCGCACCCTGATGTTCAGTGCGGTGATCCTGCTGATTATCGCGGTATCTAGCTTCTATGGCTGGATTCTCGTGCGTATGGGCATCCCCCAGGCGCTGGCGGGCCAAGTGGCTAGTATCGATATGCCCATGTTCGTGCTGCTGCTCTGCTTTGCGCTGTTCTTCCTGCTGATCGGCTGCTTCATGTCGGTGATCGAAAGCATCCTAATTTTCACCCCCATTGTCGTGCCCGCCGCGCTGAGCGCCGGGCTAGACCCCGTACACTTCGGTATCGTCATGGTGATTACGCTTTCGGTAGGCGTGATTACCCCGCCGTTTGGCACGGTGCTGTTCTTGATGGTGGGCATTACACGCTTACGCTATGACCAAGTGGTGGCCGCGATACTGCCCTTCTTGCTGCCCATCCTGGCGACCATTCTGCTGCTGATCGCCGTACCTGGGCTGGCCACTTGGCTGCCCGATGTCATGGGGTATTGAAGAAGAGTCGTTTGCTTCGCCCCTTAGACGCTAGTGACGTGAGGGGCGAAGACGAGGTGGGTATTAGAAGAACGAAGGTAGATAAGTAGCTTCTTTACCCATCCGCTCTAATCTTCTCGATAATCTCCGCCAGCGCTTTCTCTGCCTGGTTGTTATCTACTTGGCAGGTGCCCGCGTTCAGGTGACCGCCACCGCCGTAGCTTAGGCACAGCTCGCCTACGTTGGTGCGGCTGGAGCGGTTGAGGATCGATTTACCAATCGCTAGCACGGTGTTCTGCTGCTTGAGCCCCCACATTACGTGAATCGAGATATTGCAGTCGGGGTACATGGCGTAGATGACAAAGCGGTTGGTCGCGTAGATGATGTCCTCGTTGCGTAGGTCCAGCACCACCACGTTGCCATGTACGGTAGCGCAGCGCTTGATCTGCTCTTTCGCTAACGTTTCGTGTTCACGGTAAAGCGTAGTGCGCTCGTGTACATCGTCGAGGGCGAGGATTTCATCGATGGTGTGCTCTCGACAGTAATCGATCAACTTCATCATCAACTGATAGTTGGAAATACGAAAATCGCGAAAGCGGCCCAGGCCCGTGCGGGCATCCATGATGAAGTTCAGCAGCACCCACCCCTGAGGATCGAGAATCTCGTCTTTATTGAACTGGGCAGAATCACCTTTATCGACGGCGTCCATCATGTCGTCCCAGCGGGCGGGGAAGGCCTCATGTCCGCCGTAGTACTCCCAAACCACGCGGGCCGCAGACGGGGCGTCTGCATTGATGATGTGGTTGTCGGCCCGCTCGACGTTACGCACCGTTTCGCTCAAATGGTGATCGAAAGCCAAGTGGCAGCCAGGCACGTAGGGCAGGTTGGTGGTGATGTCGTTGGCATCGATCTCAATGTTGCCGTCCTGCATGTCCTTCGGATGCACGAAGGTAATGTCGTCGATGAGGCCCAAATGCTTGAGCAGGGCACCGCAAACCAAACCATCAAAATCGCTGCGGGTCACTAAACGAAACGTGGATGCTTGTTGGGTAGACATTTGTTTTCTCGATACGATGAACGGTGACCAAAAGATACCAGCAGTTATGTTGGGTTAAAATAAGCCTTTCTGGCCTTGCAACCTCTCCCTCCAACGCTTCTGCTTTGACCGCTATCTCTGATGCTTAATTAGCCTGCGTGCTGAATGGCATGAATCGCTGGGTCCCATGTGTCAAACATAAACAAGTTTTCGCTAATTAAAAGTCGCGAATCAGTGGATATATAACCGCGCATTTATTAAATAAGCTTTTGAAAAATATATGATATATGAGTTTTTGGTATGCCCTGGTACGTTGACTGCAATGACTGGGCAAGAGCGAAAAGTTAGGACGACTCGCCGCTCTTATCGATCGTGAAGTTGCAACGTTGTGAATATTGAACGCTGAATTGAACGAAAGAATTGCCATTAGGAGGCACGACCATGAAAAAGGAAGCTCTCAAGAAACTGGGTATTCTGGGTGTATCGTTTGGTCTGGTAGCAAGCCCATTGGCGTTTGCGATGGAAGAGCACGAAGAGCAGCCTACAACACCGCAAGAAGAGACCATGCAGGACGAGCAAGGCACCTATAACTCCTACGACACCGGTCAGGAGCAGGATGCCACGACGGATGACGTGACCACCGAGTACGAAGAGGAAGAGCAAGAATTTACGTATGAAGAAGAGGAAGAAGAGCAGGAGCAGTGGGAAACGGAAAAGAACGACACGTCTGGCCAGTAACCCCCTCTTAGCGAAAGGAAGTCCTTCACCTCACGCTCATGGATGAGCAGCACAGTGCCCCGCCATTGCGGGGCACTGTTGTGTTGGAATTATTGTGTTGAAATTATTGTGTTGGAAGAGTGGCAACGTTTAATAAAGCGCCGTATCTCACTAGACGGATAGGCTATGGTAAAAGCAACGCTTCATTAACATGAACACCCGACAAGGACGTTGCTAACGTGTTTACCTGGCAAGAAGTGCCGCACCTTCCCCGTGCGGAAGGGCGTATAGATGCGATCGATCTCGCCCGTGGTATAGCGATTGGGCTGATGATTCTCAGCCACACGGTGAGCGGGCTGATTGGCATACGCAACGTGCCCGATTGGGGCATGGTGCCCGTCCACTTTCTTACCAAGTTCTCTTCTTCTCTGTTCATTTTAGTATTTGGGATTGCGCTGGCCGTGGCGTTTTTAGCGTCTACCCAAACGGATGCATGGCCAAGAAGGCGGCTAAAACTGTGGGTGCGCGCGATAGAAGTGTGGTTTTGGTACAAGGCGCTCACCATCGTCGAGATGCTGCCGTATTACGCGCCTGGCGATATTGTCGATGCGCTACTTTACCAGCGCTTTGCGATTTGGGTAGAGATTCTCGGCTTTTACGCCATTGCGCTACTCTGGGTGCCGCTCGTGCTGCCGCTATGGGCGCGCGCACCGCTATGGAGTCGGTGTACGCTCATTATTGGCTTGACCACGCTTTCTGCCTGGCTGCAGGGGTTAAGCTTTGGCGGTAACGATACCTTGAAAGCGTTGCTGGTCGATCATGAAGACCACTACACCTGGGGGCAGCTCAGCCGCGCGCCGCTGATTTTGACGGGCCTGCTGATCGGTGAAGCCCTGCTGCGCTGCTATTTTGATACGGCGCTGCGGCGACGACTGGTGCTGGCACTGGTGGGCGTGGGGGCTGTCATGGTCGCCGCGTTCTATGGATTGGCCTTGGCCGAAGGCGATGTGTCTGCCGCGATGTTGGCGGTGGCGAATAACGATGGCAAGCACCCGCCTGGGCTAAAATTCACGCTGTACAGCGTGGGTGGTGCGCTGGTGATTCTGGGCATGGCGCTAGCGGGTGGGTCGGCGGCATCTCGGGTGTTGACACCGCTGACGGTCGTGGGTAGCGATGCCCTCAAAGCGTTCATTTTTCACATTGTAATGATTTTTCTGGTGCTGCGTTTTCTGCTGGAAGGAGAAGGCATGTACACCTATCCACAGGCGCTTGGCGTCGGTGGGCTGTTGATTATTGGGGCCGCGCTGTGGATTTGGCTAACGCGCTGGATCGCCCGATACAAATAATTCGCCACCATCAGCGGTAGGAGGTCGATGCCTGTCAAGCTTGTTGGAACCTGGAATCAGGCGGCTTCTAATCGCTGATCGCGTTGAACCAGCGGGTCTTCCCGGTCCGGGTTCAGCCAGACCGTCCGGCGCGGTGTCCAGTTCCGAGTGG
>NZ_JAKRFL010000016.1:0-73371 GCF_022348105.1 Halomonas sp. MMH1-48 | reverse complement strand
CCATGCCGAACTCAGAAGTGAAACCGCTTAGCGCCGATGGTAGTGTGGGGTCTCCCCATGCGAGAGTAGGTCATCGTCAGGCACTTATACCGCAAAGAACCCAGCCAACCGGCTGGGTTTTTTGTTGCGCGCTCGATAAGCCCCGTACACACCGTGTGCGGGGCTTTCTGCCGTGTGGACGCAGTACCCAACAGAGAATGTACACTGCTTACTAAAAACCCAGCCAAGTGGCTGGGTTTTGGTGTTCAAGCATCAGGTGCTTCAGCATTGCGGGAAGCTAAGTAGAGCTATTGACCGCATAGGGACTCTAGCGCTTCGATAAAGCTATCCATCTCGTCATCGGTGCCGATGGAGATGCGCAGGAAGTTGTTGAGCAGATCGGTATTGAAGTGGCGTACCAAAATACCTCGCTCACGAAGCCCTGCAAACAGCTGCGCTCCGGCAACGTCCGGGTGCTGGGCCAGCAGGAAGTTGGCTTTAGAGGGAAGCACTTCGAAACCAAGGGCTTCCAAACGCTGACGTGTGCGCTCCCGGGTGGTGATCACGTTGTTCCGGCAGGCGTCGAAGTGTTGGGTATCCTTTAGTGCCTCGATACCTACGACGCTGGCTAGGCTGTCGACCGGATAGGAGTTGAACGAGTCCTTCACTCGTTGTAAGCCTTCGATCAGCTCGGGAGAACCAATCGCGTAGCCGAGGCGAAGCCCGGCCAAGCTGCGCGACTTCGAAAACGTACCGGTGACTAGCAGGTTGGGATAACGCTCGATAAGAGCCACCGCGCTCTCAGCGCCAAAATCGACGTAAGCTTCGTCGACCAACACCACCCGATCCGTCACGCGCTTCAGCAGGGCTTCGATACTGGCGAGCGGGTGGGCATGTCCGGTTGGCGCATTAGGGTTGGCAAAAATTACCCCAGCACGCTCAGAGGCGCTCGCCAAAGCGTCCAAGTCGACTTCCCACTGGTCGTTGAGTGAGTGCTTACGTAACTCGACGCCATACAAATTGGCATAGACGGGATAGAAGCTGTAGGTGATCGAGGGAACATCCAACGGAGCGCTTTGGCAAAAAAACGCCTGAAAAGCGAAGGCCAACACCTCGTCGGAGCCGTTCCCTACGAAGGTTTCTGCTACGCTAACGCCATAGGTCTTTGCCAAGGTTTCCCGTAACGACAGCGAGGTTGGATCAGGGTAAAGACGCAAATGATCGATCGCATACAGGCGCAGCGCCTCGCTCACGCCAGGCGCGGGCGGGTAAGGATTTTCGTTGGTATTGAGTTTGATGACACGTTCGCGGGGCTGTTCACCCGGCACGTAAGGCGTCAGATCCCTAATGGCAGGGCTCCAATATTGGCTCATGAGCGTAACCTGATTATCCTAGCGGTAATCGCACCATGGTCGCCTGATGGCCGCAAGAGCGCAAGCCTTCCCTGTGGCATGCGATAACTGTCTGCGTGGGGGTGGGCGTCGCACCTTGTAGCGGTTATGCTGTCATAAGCGCGCGAAAGAAATGTATGTCCAACACCATAAGGAGACACCCAATGCAATTCAGGAGTTTGCTAGCCGGTTCGGCTATGTTGGCACTGTTGGCGGGCTGTGCAGCTGGCCCAACGGATCAGCGCGACGATGCAGGGATGACCGCATCACAGGCTAACTATCAAGGCACCCTGCCTTGCCGTAACTGTGACGGCATTGACCTGGATGTTACGCTGGTTGGTGAAGAGATGAGTGCTCCGGAAGAGCGTACGTTCACTCTGGATGCTACCTACCGTAACCATCCCCAGACACCGCCAGACGAGAACTACGCCGGTAACTGGGAAGTGTTGACCGGTACGCCCTCTGACCCCGACGCAACGGTCTACGAGCTTACGCCGAACGGCGACGGTCAGATCTACTACTTCCAGCGCATCGATGAGCGTACTCTGGAGCTGATCGACCCTGAGCGCCGCCGTTTCGAAAATGGCGAGATGTTGCAGTTACAGCGTCAATAAGCCCTATACGACGCTCGAAGGCGGCCACTGGCCGCCTTTTGCATTTCTGAGCACTCTTTTAGCCCTTTACGTGACACAAGAAAAGGAGCGAACAGGCGGTGGCAAAAGCGAAAAGTGCCTTTGTCTGCACTGAATGCGGTGCAGAGTATCGTAAATGGCAAGGTCAATGTACCAGCTGCCAAGAGTGGAACACGCTCACAGAGGTCAAACTGGCAAGCGCTCGTCCCGGTAGCGGCATCGCATCCAGCGGGCGAGCTGGTTACGCAGGCGATCTGTCGCGCGACGTGGTGGATCTCAGCAATGTCGATTTAAGCGAAGTTCCCAGGCTGACCTCGACCTTCGCCGAGTTCGACCGCGTACTCGGCGGTGGTTTGGTGCCAGGGTCTGCCGTGCTGCTGGGCGGTAACCCGGGAGCCGGTAAATCGACGCTGCTGCTACAAACCGCCTGCAAGCTTGCCCAGCAGCGGCGTATTCTCTATGTCACGGGAGAAGAGTCGCTGTCCCAGGTGGCCATGCGCGCCCACCGCCTGCAGTTACCCACCAATGGCTTGAAGATGTTGGCAGAGACCAGCGTCGAGACCATTCTAGCGGTGGCAGAGCGGGAGAAGCCGGAAATATTGGTCATCGACTCCATTCAAACCATGCATTTGGAGGATATTAGCTCGGCCCCTGGCGGCGTTGCCCAGGTGCGCGAGTCCGCCGCTGCACTGACTCGCTTTGCCAAGCAGACCCATACCGTGCTGCTGCTGGTGGGGCACGTCACCAAGGATGGCACGCTGGCGGGTCCCAAAGTGCTCGAACATATGATCGACGCTTCGCTACTGCTGGAAGGCGGCGCCGACTCCCGCTTTCGCACCCTACGCGGCCAGAAGAACCGTTTTGGTGCCGTCAACGAGCTGGGCGTTTTCGCCATGCTTGAACAAGGCCTCAAGGAGGTCAAGAACCCCAGTGCCATCTTCCTCTCGCGTCAGGAACAGCAGGCGCCGGGCAGCCTCGTCATGGTGGTGTGGGAAGGAACCCGGCCGATCCTGGTCGAAGTGCAAGCCCTCGTCGATGAGTCTGCTCTGGGCAACCCGCGTCGTGTGGCCGTCGGGGTCGATCAGAATCGCCTGGCCATGCTGCTGGCGGTATTGAATCGCCATGGTGGGCTGTTTACCGGGGATCAGGACGTTTTCCTGAATGTGGTAGGTGGTGTCAAGGTGCTGGAAACCAGTGCGGATCTTGCCGTACTGCTGGCCGTGGTGTCCAGCCTGCAGAACCGCGCGCTTCCCAAGGAGCTGGTGGTGTTTGGTGAGGTAGGACTTTCCGGTGAGATACGCCCGGTCCCCAGCGGCCAGGAGCGTATTGCAGAAGCGGCCAAGCACGGTTTTCTTCGCGCCATCGTCCCGCGCGCGAATGCACCCAAGCAGGCCCCCAAAGGCATGGAAGTGATTCCCGTGGATAAATTGAGCGATGCCCTGGAAGCGCTGTAACTTCGGCTATGCTTAACCAAAAAGGAGAGGGATGATGAGTTCGATTCGCTTGACCCAATATAGCCACGGAGCGGGCTGCGGCTGCAAGATCGCTCCGGACGTACTCGATGGCATTCTCGCCAAAGCCGGGCCTGCGGCGGGGCACCAGCGGCTGATCGTAGGCAATCAAGGTCGTGAAGATGCCGCCGTCTACGATCTGGGCGATGGTCGCGGCATGATTGCGACCACCGACTTTTTCATGCCCATCGTCGATGACCCGTTCGATTTTGGTCGTATCGCCGCGACCAACGCCATTAGCGATGTATACGCCATGGGAGGTACTCCCGTCATGGCGCTGGGCATTTTGGGTTGGCCGCTGGATAAGCTGGGCCCAGACATTGCCGGCGATGTGGTCGCAGGTGCCCAAGCGGTCTGCCGTGAGCTGGGCATTGCCCTGGCCGGTGGACACTCCATCGATGCCCCAGAGCCAATGTTTGGTTTAGCGGTAAACGGCCTGGTCGATCTCGACCATTTGAAACTCAACAGCCAAGCCAAGCCCGGCGACCTGCTGTTTCTGACCAAACCGCTCGGTGTCGGCATACTCACCACGGCCGAAAAGCGCGGCCTGCTGGAAGCAGGGCACCATGGTCTTGCGCGGGAAACCATGCTCAAACCCAACGCCATTGGGGTCGCGCTCGCTCAAGTGAAGGGCGTCAATGCCATGACGGACGTGACCGGCTTTGGCTTGGCGGGGCATCTAAACGAAATGTGTAGTGCCAGCGGCGTGATGGCCGAGATCGATTTTCGCCGCCTGCCTAGGCTCGCCGAGGCGGAAGGTTACCGTCGCCAAGGCGCCGTGCCCGGTGGTGCCGTGCGTAATCGTGACGCACTGGGGAGCGCGCTACCGGCGATGGATGACGCCCACTGGCAGTGGCTATGCGACCCGCAGACCTCGGGTGGCCTGCTGATCAGTGTGGATCCCGCCTGGGAAGATGATGTAGAGCGCATTGGGCGCGAGCATGGGCTCACGCTAGCGCCGTTCGGTACCCTCAAAGCAGCCCTGGGCAAAATAAGCATCGAGGTCGTTGGATGACGCTGTCGACCACGCCAGCCTCTCTTGAACTGATTGTAGCGAACACACCGCTGATCGATGTGCGCGCCCCGGTTGAGTTTGCCCAAGGCAGCCTTCCGGGGGCGGTCAATCTGCCGCTGATGATGGACGAAGAGCGCCATCAGGTCGGCATTGCTTACAAGCAGCAGGGCCAACAGGCCGCCATTGCGTTAGGTGAGCGGATGGTCAGTGGTGAGGTGAAACAAGCCAGGATCGCTGCTTGGCAGCAGTACTTGGCCCAGCACCCAGAGGCGATCGTTTACTGCTTTCGCGGCGGGCTACGCTCGAAAATTGCTCAGCAGTGGCTGGCCGATACTGGAGTTCATCGTCCGCGTATCGAGGGAGGTTGGAAGGCGCTTCGCCAACGGCTTTGCCAGCGGATCGATGAAGCCGCTCGCCAACCCATGCTGGTGATTGCCGGGCTGACCGGTTGCGCGAAGACCGCGCTGATCCATCGACTGACCAATGGGATCGATTTGGAAGCCTGTGCCAATCACAAAGGCTCCGCGTTTGGCCGACAGCCCGAGGCACCCACGACGCAAATCGATTTCGAGCATGCCTTGGCCCAGCGTTTGATAGGGCAGACGGGCAAGCTCGTCTTGGAGGATGAGTCGCGGCAAATCGGCAACGCCAACATTCCGCTAGAGGTTTGGTACGCCCTGCAGCGCGCGCCGCGTATTCGCATCGAGATGCCGCTCGATTGGCGACTAGATCAGTTGCGTCGCGACTATATCGAAGCGCTAGAGCAGGGCTATGCAGCGCGCTTTGGCCCGGAAGAGGGACGACGACGTATGCAGCGCCAACTATCGAGCGCCCTGGAACGGCTGGCCAAGCGCCTGGGCAATGCGCGTCTACAGCGCCTGCAGCGTCTGCAGGCCATGGCGTTCAGAGCTCATGCCGCTGGCGATATCCAGGCCCATGAGGCGTGGCTCGCCCCGCTACTCACCGAGTATTACGACCCGCTTTACCGTTACCACCTGGAAAAGCAGCAGAACAGTCGGCCCGCAGAGCTCTTCGTGGGCGATTGGGAGAGCTGTCTTGCTGCTGCGCGGCAGTGGAGTACTTAACGGTGACGTCCCGAGCGGTGGGGCATCAAGCGCTCTTAAGCCACTGGGTCATGACGCGATCCAGCAGCGGTGCCAAGCGCTGAAAGCGCGCGGGGTCTTCCAGTATCTCCTCATCGGTTTGCAAAAAACGCCCGGTGGAGGTGCTTTTCGCCTTGGGGCGGTCGGGATCGCGAAGCAGCGGAGCGAGGCTCGCTTGGGTGGTCTCGACGTGGCATAGCAAGCCTACTACCCGACCGACATCCCAGCTAAACCCCTGTAGCGGCGCCGCCGCGCTGCCGCCCAGCGGAATCGCACCATCGGGTAGGCTGAATACCAAACGGTGCCACATGAATGCCTCGAATTGCTCGGGTAAATCGAAGCCACTTTCCGGCGCTAGGGTAACGGTGTGCCAACCGGTTTCGGGGTAGGTGCCGGGGGCGATGACGGCCTCGAGTGCTTCTGCTACCCAAAGCGCTCCCAAGCCAATGCCCAGCATTGGCTTTTGTCCATCTAGATAACGATGGATCAGTTTACGCTCCGCTTTGTGCCACGCGGGAGGCTCGTTAAATAGAGCGTCGGTGCCATCCAGCACGATGAGCGCATCGGACTCTCCAGGGCGGGGCGTGAGTTCTCCCGCGTAAAGATGAAAAACGGTGTAACTATGGCCCATACTCTCAAGCCAGTCGGTCAGACGGGCGGGGCCATGGTCAGGGCCGTGCTGTAGCAGATGAATATGCATGGTAATCTCCTCGCCGGCCGAGCACATCGAGTGCAGCGGTGTACCCGCCGCGTGGGTGCGACGATAACGTATCGTGTTCGATTCACCAACTCAGTTTCGCCAACTCAGTTTCACCCACATACTTTCACCAACAGAGTGACTCAGGACATCAGCATGGTGGCTAAACCCCAAGGATTCTATCAGCGGCTGCAACTGCTGCCGCTGCCCGCCCAACAAGCCTTCATGGCAGCGCTGTGTGAGCGCCTACTGCCGAATTACGCCCTGTACGAGCAAACCAGTGGCCAGGGCGATGGACACACCCTTCGCACCGTACTGAATTTGGTGTGGGAGCGCTTGAGCGTCCCCCAAGCCAGCATCGATTTTGCCCGCCAAGCAGACAAGTTGGCCGAGTGCGAGCCGCCGGAGGGGGACGAGAGTTTTGGTGCACGTCGGGCGCTGGACGCGGTGGTGTCGATCTCTGCGCTACTCGATACGCTGCAAGGTGAATCCCCCGAAGCCGTGCTGGACGTCAGCCGCACGTCGCGGGCTGGCGTGCGAGCGTTCATCGAACTCACCGAGGGGGAAGTGGACGCGCAAGCGCTGGCACTGATCATTCGCGACCATCCGTTGATGGAGGACGAAAACGGCTTCCAAGACGCAGTGCTTGAAGCGGTCAGCGGGCCGATCAATAAAACCACGCTCAAAGAGATTCGCACGCTGGGTCGCAATGGCGGTATTAGTAATTTGGGTTTGAGCCTGGAAGACGCCGACGGCTAGAGCATCAAAAGCGTATGCCTGCCGTTATCATCACGCCCGCCGTTCCGAAGACGATGAGATCAGACTCCACTCGCCCCCACTGAACGCCAATGCTGGGCAGAAGCGCGGGGGCAATCTCTAAATGGTTGAGAGGAATTTTATCGCGGTATTCGTCTTTATAGCCGCGTAGTAAACCGCCCGTTAGCTTGGCGCGCACGCTAATCTCATCGGTGAGCTGCCATAGTGGAAACTCACGGCCAGCGTAAAAGTACCAAGTGGGTTGATCGAACGAGTTTTTGAACCAAGCCGCACCGGCTAGCCAGCGCTCTGGATTGTGAAGCTCGATACTCACCAGATTTTGCTGGTTGGTGTGTTCTGGGTCGGGCTCGAAGTGTCGTGTCAGCAGGCTGGTTTGCACAAGCGTGTGATCGAGCGTAAGAGTGGGAGGCCAGTCCGACAAAGAGAAGGCTGAGGCAGATGCACTCAGCCAAACTCCTGCCACTCCTCCAATCCATGGAATATTGCGGCGCATTAACAGCCCCTCAGTAAAGGGATAAGAGTCATCACAAACGCATTTCGATGCCGCGCTCGGCCATGTAGCGCTTGGCTTCCGGAATGGTGTATTCGCCAAAGTGGAAAATGCTGGCCGCTAGGACTGCATCGGCACCGCCTTTGAGCACGCCATCGACCAAGTGATCTAGGTTGCCGACACCACCGGAAGCAATCACCGGCACGCTGACCGCCTCAGAAATGGCGCGGGTGACGCCCAGGTCGAAGCCAATCTTGGTGCCGTCACGGTCCATGCTAGTGAGCAGCAGCTCGCCTGCGCCAAATTCGACCATTTTTTTGGCCCACTCCACCGCGTCTAGGCCGGTAGGGCGGCGGCCGCCGTGGGTGAAAATCTCCCAGCGATCGGGCTCACCCTCCTCAGACACTTTTTTTGCATCGATCGCCACCACGATACACTGGCTACCGAAACGCTCGGCGGCTTCGCGTACGAACTCGGGGTTGGTGACGGCAGCCGTGTTGATCGAGACTTTGTCTGCACCTGCGTTCAGCATGGTACGAATGTCGTCGCAGGTGCGGATGCCGCCGCCCACGGTCAAGGGAATGAACACCTCGCCTGCGATGCGCTCGACCATCTCGACCGTGGTGGCGCGATCTTCATGGCTGGCGGTGATGTCGAGAAAAGTGATTTCATCGGCACCCTGCTGGTTGTAGCGCTGGGCGATCTCGACCGGGTCGCCCGCGTCACGAATACCGACGAAGTTCACGCCTTTCACCACCCGCCCTGCGTCCACGTCTAGGCAGGGAATAATCCGTTTGGCTAAGCTCATTCTTGGCCTCCGCTGAGTTGGTCGCTCAGGCGCTGGGCCTCCGCCACATCCAGGCTGCCTTCGTAAATGGCCCGGCCTGTAATCGCACCGAGGATGCCGCTGTCGGCCACGTCGCACAGCGCGCGAATGTCCTCCAAGTTGGTCACGCCGCCGGAGGCGATGACTGGCAGGCCGCCGTCACGGGCCAGCGCCGCGGTGGCCTCGACGTTGACCCCCTGCATCATGCCATCGCGTGCAATATCGGTGTAAACGATGCTGGAAACGCCGTCGTTGGCAAAGCGCTTGGCAAGCTCGGTGGCTTTGACGGTGGAGACCTCCGCCCAGCCGTCGGTGGCCACATAGCCATCTTTGGCATCCAGCCCCACGATGATATGACCGGGGAAGGCGCGGCACATGTCAGTCACGAATGCCGGCTCTTTGACGGCTTTGGTACCAATGATCACGTAAGACACACCGGCGCTGAGGTAGTGCTCGATGGTCTCCGCCGAACGAATGCCGCCGCCAATTTGGATTGGCAGGTTCGGGTAGGCGCGGGCGATGGCCGTGACCGCTTCACCGTTGACGGGCTTACCCTCGAAGGCACCGTTCAAGTCCACCAAGTGCAAACGGCGCGCGCCGGCTTCTACCCAACGCGCCGCCATCGCGACCGGGTCGTCGCCGTAGGAGGTCGCATCATCCATGCGGCCCTGCTTCAAGCGCACACACTGGCCGTCTTTGAGATCGATCGCGGGAATTACCAACATAGTGAAACCTCTCAGGGCGTCCAGGTGACAAAATTTTCCAGCAGGCGCAGGCCCGCACGGGAGCTTTTTTCCGGGTGGAACTGTACGGCGAAAGTAGCGTCGCGACCAATCGCGACGTGAGCACTCACACTGCCGTACTGGGTAGTGCCGAATACTTGGGCATCGTCGGCGGCATTGACGTAATAGCTGTGCACGAAATAGAAGTGCTCATGATTATCGATGCCTGCCCAGAGTGGATGCTCGTGGTGCTGATCCACCAAGTTCCAGCCCATGTGCGGTACTTTTAGGCGCTGCTCTTGCGCGTCGCGCATGTTGGCCGGAAAGCGGTCCACGCTGCCCTGAAAAAAGCCCAAGCAGTCCACGCCGCCATTCTCTTCGCTGCGCTCCATCAGCATCTGCTGGCCCACGCAAATGCCCAGCAGCGGTTTGGCTTGGCGGGTCAACACGTCATCCACTAGGCCGCGCAGTTCGGTGCGTTCGAGTTCGCCAACGCAGTCACGAATCGCCCCTTGGCCGGGCAGCACTAGACGGGTCGCGCCCAGAATGCGGCGCGGGTCGCGGGTGATGATCACGTTTTCATGGGTGACGTGCTCGAGCGCCTTGGCCACCGAGTGTAGGTTGCCCATTCCATAATCGATTACCGCAATGGTCATGAAGCGCTCCTTGAGGTCGTAGGCGAGAAGGTCATGGTCTTGGGAGTCGCGGAGGAGATGCGTGCCGCCACGCTGCTAATCGCAACGCCCAACATTATAAGCTTCCTTTGGTAGACGGCATCTGGCCCGCCATGCGCGGATCTTCTGCAACGGCCATGCGTAGCGCGCGGCCAAAGGCTTTAAAAATGGTCTCGGCCTGGTGGTGAGCATTGAAGCCTTTCAGGTTGTCGATATGCAGCGTGACCCGGGCGTGATTGACGAAGCCCTGAAAGAACTCCCAAAACAGCTGCGTGTCCAGTCGGCCGATGGTATCGCGGGTGAACTCGACGTTCATGAATAAACCAGGGCGGCCAGAAAAGTCGATCACCACGCGAGACAGCGCTTCATCCAGCGGCACATACGCGTGGCCGTAACGGTAGATGCCGCGCTTGTCGCCGATGGCCTCGTTGAATGCTTGGCCGAGGGTGATGCCCAAGTCTTCGACGGTATGGTGGTCATCGATATGCAGGTCGCCTTTGGCATCGATATCGAGGTCCACCATGCCATGCCGAGCCACTTGGTCCAGCATGTGGTCCAAGAACGGAACGCCAGTGTTGCAATTCAAGCGGCCTTCGCCATCGAGGTTGACGCTGACCGTAATCTGCGTTTCGTTGGTGTCACGGCTTACCGTGGCAATACGCGCTGACATGTTGCATCTCCTGCGCCGTGGCGCACTCTGAGGAATAATCGGCGGGCGGCAACTGAGGCCAAAGCAGCCATTATAGAGAATCGGCGCCCCCATCCGCTACAATGCGGGGAATGTCGCCGCCGTTTGCGGCGCTAAATAGCAGCCTAGCTGCGTTGGCAACGAGGATTTCACCATGCCGGTGACACTGCAATATGTCGACCAGGCCCGTTGGGAAGCAGACGAGCAGGTACGCATCGATCTGGTGCGCATTTATGAAGATGCGCCTCAAGAGCGCATGCCCACCCCCACGGTTTTGCCCTTCATCGAACAGCACTTGAGCGGCCAGCACTTTTTTGCCTGTGCGCATTTCAACGACCGTTTATTAGGTGCGGTAGCCATACAGGAAGCCGATGACCGGGCATGGTGGCTCTCTGAACTGTGCGTGCGTAAAACCACGCGCCGCCGCGGCGTCGGCTCTCGACTCATGGCGTTGCTGGGCGAGCAGGCCAAGCAAGACGGCCGCGTGCTGCGTATAGCCACGACGACGCTGCCGCTGGCGGACCGCGTCCTGCTATCGAAGCTTGGCTATCGGCCAATGGCCGATGAGTCGTCCGAGCCGGGCCTAACGGCGACCAGTGATTTTGTCGAGCTAGACCCACAAGGGAAAGGGTAAATGAAACAGCTATTACGCATTTTGCTGGCGGCAGTGGGCATTCTCGCCATGGTGGCCGTGGCCGCCGTGGTCTATGTCACCACCTTTTTAGACCCCGAAGACTTCAAGCCACGCCTGACGGCCGTGGTCGAAGAGCAAACCGGCCTCAATCTTGCCCTGGAAGGCCCCATCACTTGGTCGTTCTACCCGCGTATTGGGGTGAGCGTCGAGCAGGCCCGCGCTTGGCTGCCCGAGCAGTCTCAAGACGATACCGCCTTTGCCGCCATCAACCGTGCAGAAGTGAGCGTTGCCTTTGCGCCACTGCTTCGTGGCGAGATCGCTGTGGATGGCCTCACGTTGGATGGCATGCGCCTGAATTTAGAGAAAAACGCCGAGGGTGAGGCCAACTGGCAGCCGCTTTTGGAGCGTCTTTCCGAGCACAACAACGAAACCGCCGAAACCGTGCTGGCGCCTGCCAGCGCTGGCCCCAATGTCGATGCAGGCAACCTTTCAGTGGTGTTGAATATCGCCAGCGTCGACATCAAAGAGGCCGATATTCGCTACCGCGACGAGCAGAGCCAAGCGCTTTGGCGGATACAGCCGCTGAATATGTCGGGCACCAACGTCAACCCGGTGCGCTCGTTTCCGTTGAAAGCGATGTTTACGTTGACCAAGCACAACCGTCTGGATGCCGAAGTGCTAGAGCGAGGCCCGGACCTGTCCAGCGACGTCAACCTAGAAACACGCCTTCGGCTGGGCCTTGAAGAGGAGCAAATCGTTTTCGAAAATACCCAGCTCACCACCCAAACTCGGCGCGGTGCCGATAGCGAGCCGCAGCAGCTAGCCCTGAAAGCGGCTGAGATCGTTGCGCGTATGGGCGAGCGACAGCTCAGCATTCGCCAGGGAGTGTTGGAAACCGGCCTTCGGCATGCCGACAATTGGCAAGGGAGCTTGGCGCTTTCGTTGGCGTTTGGTTTCGATGGCGACTTCGCTGCGCAAACGGCCCAATTAAAGGATCTGCAATTGACCGGACCTGATGGACTGCGAGTCAGTGGTCATCTCAATCTCGAGCAACTGCTCGATGCACCTCAATATAGCGGCCAGCTCACCGCCGCCCCATTCAACCTGCGTCCCTGGATTGCGCGTACCGGCGCATCGCTCGATACCGCCAGCGAAGCCGCACTGAGCGATGTTGCGCTGACCAGCCCCATCGAAGGGAGCCTGGAGCGAGTAGCGCTACCGCGCCTTTCGTTAGTCGTCGATGACAGCACCTTTACCGGTGACGTCAGCGCGGCGCTGGATGGTAATCAGCTCTCTTTCACTCTTGAAGGCGATGCACTTAACCTCGATCACTACCTGCCTGGGGCGGCCACCGCGCAGCAGGCCAGTCGTGGGTTACTGCGTAAAGCATTTGCTCAAAGTGAAGAAGCACTGTTGCCCCAAGAGTGGCTCAGAACCCTCACGCTGCAGGGCGATTTGAGTGTCGAGCAACTAGTGTTGGCCGGATTGACCTTCAGCAATACCCAATTGGCACTACGCGGTGAGAACGGTAGCCATCGCCTGACATCGTTCGAGTCCGGCTTCTACGAAGGGGAGCTCAACGCCACCGGCCAGCTGGACGCCACTGGTAACGTATTGGAGTGGCAGCTCTCACCGAACGTCCGTAACGTGCAGGTCGCCCCGCTGATCGAAACCTTCAGCGAGGAAGAGGCTCCGCTGCGTGGCCGCTTCAACTTGGAAGGCGCGCTGACCACCCAAGGCAACCGCCGCGATGTGCTGGTGAGCAACCTCAACGGCGAGCTTGACGCCCGGCTGAACGACGGTGCCATTTTGCGCTCTAACGTCTCCCGTGAGATGTGTGAGCTGGTGGCGGAGCTAGAAGGGCGGGAGGTAGACCGCGAATGGCACCCCGATACCCGCTTCGAGCGTTTCGACGCCACTTTCCAAGTGCGTAATGGAGTCGTAGAGAGTGACGATCTGCTGGTTCGCCTACCGGGAATCGATGTGCAAGGGGAGGGGAGCTTCAACCTCAACAGCCTTGATTTCAATACGCAAGCCAATGCACGCTTAGTAGATACCGGCGATGCTGCTTGCCAAGTAAACCCACGGCTTCAACAGTTACCGTTACCGGTGCGCTGTGAAGGCCACGTTGGCGACGATAAAACCCAGTGGTGCCGCTTCGACCGGACCGCCTTTCAGGCCTCGGTGGTCGATCTGCTGCGTGGCGAAGCCGGCAGCCGGGTAGAAGAAGAGTTGGAAGAGCGGCTTGGCGAATCCCTCGACCGCATCGATGAGCGCCTGGGCGAAGGCGCAGGTCAAGAGCTGCGCGAAGGCATTCGTCGCCTCTTCAATTAACCGAAGCCTGCGTTGACGACGACCGCGTTGACGCACGATGCACCGTATGCGCCGGCCTTGGGCCGGCGCTGTCGTTCAAAGCGAGTGTTCAAAGGAAGCCCAATGGCCGAGATGCCCACGCCTTGCCTACCGGCGGAAGAGTTTCAACAACGGCTGCTCACCTGGTTCGACAAGCATGGCCGTCACGATCTGCCCTGGCAGTCACCCCGCAGCGCTTATCGCGTGTGGGTCTCCGAAATCATGCTGCAGCAAACACAGGTCGCAACGGTCATTCCTTACTTCGAGCGTTTCATGGCTCGCTTTCCCACGCTGGAAGCCCTGGCCACCGCGCCGCAAGATGACGTATTGCACCACTGGACGGGCCTGGGCTATTACGCTCGGGCCCGCAACCTGCACAAAGCGGCTCAGGTTGCCATGGAAACGAACGGGGGTGAGCTGCCCACCGCTAGCGTAGATGCGTTGATGGCGCTGCCCGGCATAGGCCGCTCCACTGCTGGCGCCATCATCGCTCAAAGCACCGGGCAGCAGGCGGCCATACTGGATGGCAACGTCAAACGCTCGCTCACGCGGCTACACGCCGTCACAGGCTGGCCCGGCAAGCCCGCGGTAGAACGCTCGCTGTGGGTGCTGGCCGACTACTTTACGCCCACCACGCGACTGGCGGATTACACCCAAGCAGTCATGGATTTCGGCGCGACGCTCTGTAAGCGCAGCAAGCTTGACTGCGTGATATGTCCATTCAATGACGTATGCCGCGCCTATGCCCAAGGGGAGCCGCAGCGCTATCCGGAATCTAAACCTAAGAAAACCACGCCTACCCGCGATACCATCATGCTGTTGCTGCGCGATCCCCAAGGCCGCGTTTGGCTAGAGCAGCGCCCACCCAACGGCCTGTGGGGCGGGTTATGGAGCCTGCCGCAGTTTGAGCGCCACAGCGAACTCAACGACTGGCTGGAAGACAACACCGAAGCCCCCGAGCGTCAAGCCGCGCTGCCTAGCTTCACGCACGCTTTCAGCCACTTTAAGCTGTCGATTACGCCGCAGCCGGTGAACTGCCAGCGTATCAGCGGCGTGCGCGAAAACGGCGTATGGTATGACGTTCACCACCCGCCTGCGCTAGGCTTGGCGGCACCGGTCAAATCACTACTGAGCCAGCTAACGCCGTTTACCCTAGACCTTGCCCCCGGGCCTTAAACGAAACGGACGATTGGCCGACACAGACACACTCTATAGGAGCACACCATGAGCAACACGGTTTTTTGCCGCAAGTACCAGCAAGAGCTACCCGCACTGCCTTTCCCGCCGCTGCCGGGTAAGCAGGGCCAGGAGATTCAGGCCACCGTATCGAAACAAGCCTGGGAAGAGTGGCAGGCGTTGCAAACCCGTCTGATCAATGAGAAGCACCTCAACATGCTGGAGCCGGAAGCACGCGCTTACCTTATGGAGCAGATGCAACGTTTCTTGGATAACGAAACCACCGACCACGCGGAAGGGTACGTGCCGCCCAGCCAAGCATAAAAACAGCAACGCTGCGCTAAGCTACGGATGACGTGGCCTTTAATGCTTTTCGGCAAGCACCTGATGTGCCCTAAGCATGTGACTAGAAAGAAAGTTTCACAAAGGTGTTGACGAAAAGAGGAGCTTTTGGTTTAATACGCACCGTTGGCAAGGGCCAGATAGCTCAGTTGGTAGAGCAGGGGATTGAAAATCCCCGTGTCGGCGGTTCGATTCCGTCTCTGGCCACCACAACGTTGGGGTATCGCCAAGTGGTAAGGCACCGGTTTTTGGTATCGGCATTCCCAGGTTCGAATCCTGGTACCCCAGCCATTGCCAACAAGATTTCTTGTTGATTGGTTTGTCTAAGGGCAGCCCAGTCAAGTTCTCAAGAAAATGCGAAGCGCCGACATAGCTCAGTTGGTAGAGCAACTGACTTGTAATCAGTAGGTCCCGGGTTCGACTCCTGGTGTCGGCACCAAAGCATTAGAGAATATAAAAGGCCATCCAGTCGGATGGCCTTTTTCGTATGTGTGAGATAAACGAATAGCCGACTAATATCGCTTATTTTGGCATGACGCCTCATGCCCTCTCTATACCCTTCGAGCCGCTCTAGAAAGCGTTTCAGGCTGTTCTGACTTTATCTCACTCTCCCCACCCCTCTCTGGTTACTATGTGTCGAATCGCTGCAAGAAATCGATTTTAAGTTCATTAAAATTTATTGAATAGTTGAGAGTTGTATCGACTAGGCGCTCAATCGACTTCTAATGCCGGTAGCAATCTAATAGCTATGAAGAAAAGCCACTCAATCGAGCGGCCTGTTTATCAGCGTTTTCCTGAAGCGATAAAAGAACTTTCCGAAAGACGTGGCGTCACGCTCGCTTTACCAGCCGCGTCTCAATGGATAGCGAGCGCGTGTTTTCACTCGGCTGTTACGCAGTTCGAGAGCCGTTTGGTGTTGGTTTCTGTAGGGCGCAGCAAGGCGTGGAACAGGGCTAGCCCTGACGGATGGCTCGGCGCGAGCGGTGACGCTGGGTGGCGGAATAATGGTGAGGTTGTTGATATTGACTGTCTCTGAGGTGCCATCTGCGCAGGGGGCATCCTGGTAGGTGGTGTGCCCATTGCCATCGATACACTTATGTACTTCTGCTTGAGTAGAGAAAGGTATCCATACCAATAGCGCAGTCAACGCGAAACTCTTCCTCATCCGTGAACCCTAAGCGAATATAGGTAACATAATGTTACCAGTAATGAGTAGAGAGATGTACCTTAAAAAACGAGAAAACACCCCGTTGCTTATGATGGAGATAGTAATAGCTTGGGTGAGTTGAGAAGGCAGGTGGGCGCCTACATGAAAAACTTTTTAAGTAGTTGTTTTTTTCTATTTCACTAGTGTGTAGCAACGCGGCGTAGCTCTTCCGCGTCCATACTATCGCTAAGCTTTTTGTATTTTTTAATAAAGGTGTACTGCCCTGAGCCCTGCCAGTGGCTCCCCTTTATCATTGAAGAGCACTAAGCGTTCACCGTGGATCTTCCAATGCGTGGTTTGATAGAGCGCGCTCAGCATGGCTTTCTCGATGTGCATTAATGCAGCAGGGCAGGTCATTTTCGTAGTGACGATGGGGTGGAACGTGAGCTGCTGGCGGGTGTGCTGGTAGCGTCCGCTGAGCGTGTTGCAGCCGGTGGCGCCTGCCAAGCGAGCGCTGTTGTCGATGTGCAGCACTATATGTGCTTCGCGAACATTGTCTGCGGCCACCACGGGGTCGTCGTTTACGGTCAGTAGCTTCCAGTAGGTATTGATGAGCGATTCATCGGCTGCCATGGAGGCTTGCAAAGCCGCATGGTTTTGGCATCCGGTCAGCCAAAGGCCGAGCGTGGTGGCGAGGGCGAATCGTGAGCGCATGGGATGGCCGGTTCCTTGATGTCGGTATGCCCAGAAAGTGTGTTGTCAGTTTAGGAATTTAGTCAATCTTTTTATCTTTGGTTACGGGGAGATGGTTAAAAAGTTATTTGATGGAAATGGTTGGCTGTGATCATAAAGGTTAAACGTTGTCGTTTAAGCCGCCATTCGCTTGATAAGAGAGTGAGGTTGGCTAGTCTCAAATTACTCGAGTGACACACCGAGTGCGAGTCAATGAGTTGGTTTTGCCGAATTCATGAAAAGGAGATTTATCATGGCGAATAACCGCAACGATAATGGAATGAGTCGCGAAGAGGCAGGACAAAAGGGGGGTGAAACTACCTCCAAAACCCACGATAAAGAGTTTTATCAGGATATCGGCCAAAAGGGTGGCGAAGCCACCGCTGATAGCCATGGCAAAGAGTTTTACGAAGATATTGGCCAAAAAGGCGGTGAAAACAGCGGAGGCAACTTTGCCAATGATCCCAAGCGCGCTTCAGAAGCCGGTAAGAAAGACGGTGAGAATAGCCACAGTGGTGGTGGTAACAACCGCTAACTAGGTAGCTGCCGCGTTCTCTTTACACGTTCAAGAGTGCCTTTTGCCTTTAGGTAAAAGGCACAAGGAGTCAAGGATGAATCATCCTGTGAACGATAAGAACTTCGATATGGTGAGCACGCTATATCATGCCTCTCAAGGCGTTCAGCTAAGCCAGCAGTTTTCTCAAGATGCCAAAGAAAAGTCGGATCAAGAGGCGCAAGCGTTTTTTGATCGCGTCACGCAGCATTATGAGGACATTGCAGACGAAGCACGGAAGCTATTAAAGCAAACGCTTTAAATACGTTGCCAGGGAGTGCGCTCCCTGGCAATTCACGAAGGAGAGTAGCGCTATGTTCCACCACTCTGGAAAGTTGCAGTATCCCGTTAAAGTCGACACTCCGAACCCAGAATTTGCCATGCTGCTGCAGCAGGCTATTGGCGGTATTGAGGGTGAAATCCGAGTGGCCATGCAGTACTTCTTTCAAGCAATGGGGGCTCGTGGTGATGACCGTATCCGCGATATGTTGATGTCCACGGCCACCGAGGAGTTGTCCCACATCGAGATGTTGGGTCATGCAGTGGCGCTCAATTTGGAAGGGGCGCCGGTTTCCTATCAAGAGGCGACAGCTAAAGACCCGGTTATGAACGCCATTTTGGGCGGTGCCAATCCACGTCATCTGCTTTCATCGGGCTTGTCGGCGATGCCAGTGAATGCCAATGGCGTCCCTTTTGATATGAGCCACGTTTACGCCACGGGCAATATCGCTGCTGATATGCTGGCCAACGCTACGGCCGAAGCTGGCGGTCGTGTCTTGGCATCGCGTCTCTACAATTGGACCGATGATCACGGCATGAAGGATTTTCTATCCTTTTTGATTGCTCGTGACACCTACCATCAGCAGCAATGGCTCGCAGTCATCGAAGAGTTGGGCGGCTTCGAAAAACAGCTGCCAATCCCCAATGCCACGCCGGAAGATCATGAGGCGATGCAGCACTCTTATTACTACCTCAACACCTTGATGGACAAGGAGGCGCCGAAGGGTCGTTGGTCCGAAGGCCCCTCGTTGGATGGCCGGAGCCAGTACAGCGTACGTAATCAGCCCGCCCCCGAAGGCCAAGAGCCTAGTCTGGGGAGTGCCAAGGAAAAGTCCGGGGCACAGAAGGAGCAAATCGACCCCAATAAATAAGGGAAAGTATCCTACGCCGCGAATGAACAAGGAGAGCACACGATGGAAGCCAAGTATTTGGAAGATTGGTTACGCGATGCGCATGCTATGGAAAAGCAAGCGGAAGAGATGTTGAAAGCACAGGCCAAGCGGATAGAGCACTACCCGGCGCTGAGCGCCCGCATCGATCAGCATTTGCACGAAACCGAGCATCAGGCAGAAAAGCTAGAGCGGGTAATGAACGAGCTGGGTATCGATACGTCCGCCGTCAAAGATATGGGCGGTAAACTAACCGCTTTCGGCCAATCGCTAGGCGGTATGATGGCCGGGGACGAAGTGGTCAAAGGCGGGATTGCGAGCTACGCCTTCGAGTGTTTCGAAATTGCCAATTATAAGGCATTGATTGCCGCTGCAGAGCAGGCCAATCAACCGGAGGTAGTGCGTGTATGCCGTGAGATCCTTGAAGAAGAACAGGCCATGGCCGATTGGTTGGACCAGCATCTGGACGATACCACGCGCACGTTCCTGGCGCGCGCGGATGACAACGACGTGCAGGCTAAAAAATAGCGCGAAGCAACGCTGTCAAGCCCAGTAGCTTACTTGCACGTCCAGTAGCTTACTTGGCAACGCCCTTTTCCCCGGTAGCCCTGACCGGGGTTTTTTATGCATGTATCCATGCACATTGAGCCACGACCGCCCCGCTAATAACGAAGGGCGGTCTGACGATCACTGAGAGCCTGACAGGTTACAGGTGGTCTCGAGGAATCTTGGACGACCAATTCTTGGAAAAGACACGATAGGCGTTTTCATAGGCATCTAGCTGGGCGTGAACCAAAAAGTGTGTGTCGGTGCAGGTAAGTACCGTGCGGGTATACACCTCGGTATCCCAGTCGCCGCGTTTGAAGTGGCTTTCGGTGAGGGTTTCGCCTTGGGCAGATGTGAAGTCATCGGTCACGGTACTGTAGTACTCCCGCGCGCTCCGGTGAATCTCGGTGCCCGTATCGTCGATGCGAAAACGTCCTTGGTCGTTGATGACTTCCAGCGTCGATCGTTTGGTGGCCAGGTCTCGGTGTAATAGCCAGTTATGTTGACTGGGATCAAGCGTGGTGGTGGCCAGCGGTGGCGCTGCTTCGGGAGCGGCAAAGGCAAAGGGCGTCTCTGCGTGAGACACCGTGCGTACGGGGAGATGCAATTGGCACTCTTTTAGTGTGATGTCGACCTGAGCAGGCGCAGGAGATAGCCACGCCAACGGCCAGTAAGTGGTCGAGATCGACAGGCGAAGCTGGTGTCCTTTAGGGAAGCGCTGAGCAATACCGTTCATGGCCAACTGTACTCGGTACTCTCTGCCGGGCACCAGCTCGCTCGGGTGCTCATCGCTCTCCCGGTGGGTCAGGTTGAGCAGCCCGTAGGTCACGCGGGTCGCCTTGCCATCGGGAGCGACGTCGGACAGGCGCGCGGCCAGCATGGCCTGGGGTTGATCGCAGGAAACCGTCAGTGACAATGTGGCGACGCCGAACATATCCAGCGCTTCCTCTAGCGGCTCGCTGCTGAACACTAACGATCCTCCGTCCTCTTCACGCTGGTCACCGGGAAGGTCTGGCGTGGCGGCATAGGAGCACCATTTTCCCGCCGACATCCCTACGCTAACAGGCGACTGTAAACCCAGTGTGGACGGCACGAGGTGTGCTGGCATCGGCTCGGTCGTCAGGCGGTTGGGCTGTAGGTAGTAGCGCTGCATGTGGAGGTTGGGGGAGGGCCATTGCGCTTCGCTTAGCCAGCGCCCAGGCCGCTCGGCGTAGCTATTATCCGGCGGTACACTGTCTTGTTGCCAGACACGCAACATGGGTTCTTCCATGATGCCGTTCTGTTTACCTTTCAACCAGTAGTCCCACCAGCGCAGCGCTTCCTGGAGGAACCCAATGGCCGGGCCGGGAATGCCTTGGTGAGGGTATTTATGCCCCCAGGGACCAATGAGCCCTTTCCGGGGTACTTCCAAATGCTCCATCAACCGCAAGACGGTGTTGGTAAATCCATCGGCCCAGCCGCCCACGGCGTAAACGGGGCACTGTATCGCCTCGTAATGTTCGCCCACCGAGCTGGTCGACCAGTAGGCGTCTCGACGCTGATGGCGCAGCCACTGATCGAGCCATAGCCCGCTGTGCTCCATGCGATCGAACCACATGGTTCGCCAGCGGTCGCCGACGATCTCTGGATCGGGAGGCAGTGCATTGAAGGCGAACATCACCGTCGCCTCGGAAAGGTTATCGCCCAACAGACAGCCACCCATGTAGTGCATGTTGTCGGCATAAAGGTCGTCGCTAGAACACAGGCTGATGATCGCCTTGAGGGCGGGCGGCTGTTTGGCCGCCACTTGCAGACTATTGAAACCACCCCAGGAGATACCCATCATACCGACGTTGCCATCGCACCACTGCTGTTCGGCCAACCAGGCGATAGCATCGACCGCGTCTTGCTGCTCTTGCTGAGTGTACTCGTCAATAAGTACGCCGTCGGAGTCGCCGCTTCCGCGCATATCCACTCGCACACAAACGTAGCCGTGGCCCGCCAGGTAAGGGTGGTTGCTGGCATCGCGGCCTCGCGTCACGTCGCGTTTGCGGTAGGGAATATACTCCATGATGGCAGGAAACGGTGTGGCGTCGGGCGTGTCGGGGAGCCATACCTTGGCGGCTAGCTGTTGTCCATCGCGCATGGGGATGAAGAGGTTTTCAATCTCGCGGATGGGGTAGGGAAAATCGCGAACGATTTCCATAGGGGCCTCCTTACGTATCGATGGGCTCGATATCGAAATTGAGAACATCCAGGCAGAACTGATAATTCTGCTCGATCTCCTCATGAGTGTTGCCAGTCACGTAAAGCGTGCCCAGGCGGTAACAGAAACTGTCCTGATGCATCAGATGGCTAAGTTGTTGGCCTGGCGCGACATCGATCACGACCTCTGTATGCGGCAGCCGTTTTCTCAGCGCGGCGATCTCTGCGTCACTGGGGATGCGCTTGACCACGCCATCTTGGTGGGCAAAGGGAATGAAGCATTTGGCGGCAATCGGGGCAACGCCCTGACGGTTCAGCAGCGATGGGCGTTGGCCGAGGGCGATATCCAGGGCGATTTCATGATTCGACATGCCATCGACCATGACGAAAATCTCGCTATGAGATTGCGAGATGCGCGTATTCACTTCGATTAACCATAGTTTTTCTCGTGCCTCGTCCCACATGAACTCGACGTTGAAACAACCGTTGTTATAGCCGATATGGGTAAGAAAGGTTTTGGCGGTTTCCACCATTTTATGGTGAACGTGCTCAGGAAGATTGCTGGGGTACTCCAAGCGATCGAACAGTGACATGGAGTTCTTGGCTTTAGGTTGAGAGATGATGCCGTGAACATTGAACTCCCCGTTGAAGACAGAACCTTCAGGGGCACCTTGAACACCGCTGATGATCTCTTCAGCGATACAGGCATTGCCGTCTAAATGCGCTATCTCATCGGGTACGTTTACATAAGAAAGTGCTTCATTAAAAGCGTCACCGAGTTGGCGGATGCCCGCGCGAATCTCTTTGATAGCCTCTTCGAATTGAGCCGACGTTTCGATCTTGAAGCCTAGATGGGAAGAGAACGCTTTCACTGGCTTCAACCAAAACGGGTAGTCGAGCGTCACTTGGGAGAGCGGATCATCGGCGAAAGGATCGATCCCGCAAAACTTAGGTACCACCTCGGGCACGACTTTTTGCTGCTCTATGCGGCTCCAATACTTATGCTCACATTTTAAAACGCTCGTAATTGAGGGTGAGGGAATTTGGTACTGTTGGCATAAAATAGGCACGATCACACTCGTGGGAAAGTCCCATTGTGCAATAATCGCATCGACCGTGCCGGGATACGCATCTAGGTGCTCTTTGGCTAATGAAAGTAGATGATTAAAAGAGATTTTCTCTGCTTCCACGGCGCTCTTTACATCTAATACTCCATGTATATCTAAGTTCTTTTGCTCTCTTAGTGTTTGCATGGATTTTTTTTTGCTTGTCTTCTAAAGCAATGACGAAAACGTGACGTTTCATGCGCTACTCCATTAGTCGGTAAGTGGGCGAACGATCCCTATTGCCCCGCACTGAGCGTATGAAAGACCTTTTTTATTTTCCAGGGTACGTAAGTTTTAAAGCTTAAAAATTAATGTATGTGGCACTTTTAATGAGTTATGTACGAGGGTGAATGTTTCAGCCGGTGTGTTTGTTTTTGATTTTGTTATGCTGCGGGGTGCGATAGGATTAATTGACTATTGTCGAATACGCGTAGTAGAGAAAATTTTAACAAATGTTAATAATCGGATGTTTTTTGACATTTGCTAGCATGGATTATAAAACCGTCTTGTTTAGTCATTTATATTTGTCTATATTTTTGTCGCGTTATCTTCCTTTCTATATATCGGCATTATAAATAATTCCTGGTGAGTATAGCTTTTGTCTAACTACAAAGGAGTGTAGAGATGGATAAGGTTACTGAAGAAGAGTATCAGCAAGTGGAAGATAGAAATCGCAAAAGTGTACATGGCGGCTTGAGTGGTGACAGTTCTTGTATAGGGTTGGGTGAGGTACTTGGCCTCTACGGTGAACTGGGGGGCGATGCCCGAGAGGCATTGGCGAATATTCGACAAAAACCCGTCGAGCTACGGCGTAACCAAAAAGTGTTTTCGCTATGCGAGGGTCGCGCCGACATTTTTGTGGTCAAGGAGGGGTGGGCGAGCCTTTCGCACGCGACCAGCACACGAGGGCAGGACATATGTAATGTCTTTATGCCGGGCGATATCATTGGCATGCGTGAAAGTTTTTTTGAAAGCCATGATATCGTGATTCTCTCTTTAACTAATTGCAAACTCGAAAAAGTATCGGTCGATGACTTGCACGAGTTGCTTAAAACCAATGAGGAAATAAGAAAGGCCATCACTTCTTATGTCATGGTCAATGACAATATTACGATCGAGCGATTAAGAAGCTGTACGCATCATCGCTCGGAAGAACGCGTGGCACACTTTCTTTTAGAAGTGTATGCTCGCTTTAATTTTAAAGGATTGCTAACAGGCAATGTGTTCTCGTTCCCGGTCACTCAAGATGTCGTGGGTGAACTGCTGGGAATGACGAGCGTGCATGTGAGCCGGTGTATGACAGCACTAGAGCAGAAAAAGCTAATCCGTAAAACACGTAGCAGTATCAAACTGTTGAAGCCCGAAGAAATGGCGCGAAATACCGGGTTTGATCGCGATTTTATTTATGGCCATTTATGCCTTGGTTAGCGTTTCCGAGAGCTAGAATAACCAGAGCGGCGCTTGTAAAGGCTTCTCTGGTTTTTTTAGGTCTATCGATCAGGGCGAAACAAGAGGTCACTATTATCGGGCGTTAAAGTTATAAGGTATATCGATAAATAATAAGGATTTTTCTTAAGGCGTTTTTTTGCGATAGTCAGAGATGAGGAGGTGAATGTCATAACCCACGTTATGAAAGGAGCCATCCTAGGTTGCAAGCGCAGAAAGGTTAGCTACCCTATCTACTGCGCTGTGTTTCTAAATGAGACACGTTTTAACTGAAGTTTAATCATACAAGGAGTGGATTAGATGACAGTCAGCAATACACCGCTTAACCATGTGACCGCCCACAAACAGTATAGCGAGATGGCCGACGTGCCCACGGCGGGCAATGCTAGGGTGGTAGACGCTTATCCCACACGCTTGGCCCAAGCGCCTGCATCACTCACGCAACCCCGCCAGGATGGCGTCGTAAAAGGGCGTGCGCTACCGGGACCGCTGAGTGAGGCTCAGCTCGATGAGTTCGAACGCAAGGGATATTTGTTCATTCCCAATTTGATCGATGGCGAAGAGCTGGAGGCGCTGCGCCAAGAGATGAACGCCCTGCTGAGCAACGACGCCTATCGCGATAAGGCGTTCAGCATCACCGAGCCAGAAAGCCATGAGATTCGCTCACTGTTTGCCGTGCATCGCCTTTCTGAGCGATTAGGGGCGCTTGCCAGCGACGAGCGCGTGGCCGGGGCGGCTCGTCAGATCATCGGTGACGACCCCTACGTGCATCAGTCGCGTATCAACTACAAGCCGGGCTTTGCCGGTAAAGGCTTCAATTGGCACTCGGACTTCGAGACCTGGCACGCTGAAGATGGTATGCCTAACATGCACGCGGTCAGCGCCTCGCTGATTTTGACCGACAACCACGAGTTCAATGGCCCGCTGATGTTGATTCCGGGCTCGCATATGGAATTCGTGCCTTGCCTGGGAGAAACGCCGGAAGACAACCACAAGCGCTCGTTGAAAGCGCAGGAAGTGGGCGTGCCGAGCCCAGAGGCGTTGACACACTTGGTCGATAAATACGGCATCGATGCCCCTAAAGGGAAAGCTGGCGGGCTGCTGTTGTTCGATTGCAACACGCTGCATGCGTCCAACGCCAACCTCTCGCCGGATCCGCGCAGCAACGTGTTCTTCGTGTTCAATCGGCCCGATAACCGCTGCGTTGCCCCGTTTGCCGCGCCTAAACAGCGTCCTTCATTCTTGGCGCATGGGCCTGAGGAGAGCGGGTATCCCGAGGCATAAGCGATCCAGATACTCCTGCAATTCGGAAATACGCGGTCGATACTGTGGAACATGGGCATGGCTGGGGTAGACTAATGCGCCTGTCGTTGCGAATACGGCACGCATAACGAGAAGGAGAAGACCCGCCATGCGTTTTGTTCCACAGTTTACCGATGGTCAGGAGTTTCCCCACGCGCTGGGCAAGGTCATCTGTGTCGGCCGCAACTATGCCGACCATGCCAAAGAGTTGGATAACCCGGTTCCTAGCGAACCGCTTCTGTTCATCAAGCCCGCCACCAGCGTGGTAGATTTAACCAAACCGCTCGATCCGCCATTTTCACGTGGTGACGTACACTACGAAGTCGAGCTGGCGCTACTAGTAGGCGAACGTCTGACCCACGCCACTCAGGATGAAGCCGAGCGTGCCATTGCGGGCATTGGTTTGGCGATGGATCTGACGCTGCGCGATGTGCAAACCAAGCTGAAAGAGAAAGGCCACCCTTGGGAGATCGCCAAGGCGTTCGATGGTGCCTGCCCGCTATCGCCCTTTTTGCCACTGAGCCGCGTGCCTAACTGGAACGCGCTGGCCTTTACCCTGGAAATCGACGGGGAAGAACGCCAGCACGGCGAAGGGGCCGATATGATTTTTGCCATTCCCACGCTGGTGGCAGAAATGAGCCGCCATTTCACCCTTGAACCGGGCGATGTGATTTTGACCGGCACGCCTGCGGGCGTGGGCGAGCTGCCGCGTGGCGCATCGCTACGTCTGACGCTCACTGGCGGTTTGGAGATCACCACCAGCGTCGTCGAATAACGTCGTCTACCTGCTCGCTTGTAACGCAAAGGCCACCGAGTGTCTCGGTGGCCTTTCTTATACACATTGAACCAGAGGGGCTACTCCAGGTAGGTGTAGCCCTCGAGGCCTTCGGTCAGGCTAGCGGCAAAGTGCGCCTGCTCCTCCTGAGAGAAACCGCTCGTGACCAGCTGCTCGGTGAGCTTCTGTTTCAGTACGCGGGCATCGAAATTGACGTAAGCCAGTACGTTGGCCACTGTGTCGCCCGCCTGGGGGTTAGAGAGCACCCACTCGCCGTCAGCGCTGAGCGCCGCATCGACGGAGTCGGTGTCGCCGAACAAGTTATGTAGGTCTCCGAGAATCTCTTGGTACGCTCCTACTAGGAAGAAGCCCAGCCAGCGCTCGTCATCGTTGGCCCACTCGGGTAGCGGCAGAGTGCTTTCTACCCCTTGTCCATCCACGTAACTATCGATACGCCCATCGGAATCGCAGGTGATGTCCTGAATCACCGCACGGCGAGTCGGCGCTTTGTCCAAACCGGTGAGAGGCAGCACGGGGAAGATCTGCTCGATGCCCCATACGTCCGGCACCGACTGGAACAGCGAGAAGTTGACGAACAGCTTGTCGGCGAGCTTTTCGGCCAGCTCGTCCATGATCTCGCGGTGAGCGCGATTGCGCGTATCCAGCTTACCGCGCAGGCGCGTGCATGCGGCCATGTAAAGGCGTTCGCCCTCGGCACGGGCGTTGATGCTGCTCAGACCCAGAACGAAACGGTCGTGTAACTCGCTGACTGCCTGCAACAGGTCGTGCCACGCCTCGACCAGCACCCGCGGTTCTTGGGTCTCGGCCAACTGGTCGAACACTCGCCACAGCTCTTCGACTTGCGGGTCCTGCTCTTGCGTTGCCCGCTCTGGCGGCGTGTCGTTGACACGCTCTTCGCCGATCACGTTGGTGATCAGCACTGCGTGGTGGGCGGTGAGCGAGCGGCCCGATTCGCTGATCAAGTGCGGCTGGGGCAGATCAGCCTCCTGGCAGAGCTGGGAGAACGCGCTGACCACGTTGCGGGCGTACTCCTGCATGGAGTAGTTCGCCGAGCAGTAGCTGCGCGAGCGGGTGCCTTCGTAGTCGATGCCCAAGCCGCCACCGACGTCGACGGTGTCGATGGGCGCGCCCAGACTCATTAGATTCTGATAAAAGCGGGCGCATTCGCGCAGGCCGCGCTGAATGTCGCGAATGTTGGCGATCTGCGAGCCTAGATGGAAGTGCACGAGCTGCAGGCTCGCCAAGGCATCTTCGGCGCGCAGGGTGTCGACCACTTCCAAAATCTGGCTGGCGGTGAGGCCGAACTTCGATTTCTCGCCGCCCGTGTTCTGCCACTTCCCTTTACCCACCGAGGACAGGCGTGCTCGCAGGCCAATGCGCGGCGTCACGTCCAGCTCGCGGGCCTCCTCGAGAATCAGCGCCAGCTCGGAGAGTTTCTCCACCACTAGGTACACTTTGTGGCCGAGCTTCTCGCCCAGCAGCGCCAGGCGCACGTACTCGCGGTCTTTATAACCATTGCACACGATCAGTGACGAGCCGCCATCCGACAGCGCCAACACTGCCAGCAGCTCCGGCTTGCTTCCGGCTTCCAGGCCGACGCGGCCGTTACCGCGCTCGGAGGTCGCCAAAATCTCCTCCACGACGCGGCGCTGCTGGTTCACTTTGATGGGGTAAACGGCGGTATAGCCGCCTTGGTAGTCCACGTCCCGCATGGCGGCATCGAAGGCACCGCAGAGCTGCTCGACGCGGTCGTGGAGAATGTCGCTAAAGCGCACCAGTACCGGCAGGCGCAGCCCGGCGCTTTGCAGCTGGCGGACCAGCGCGCTGATGGGCAGCGCAGGGCCTTCCGCATCGCTGCCGAGTGGGCGCACCAGGGCTTGGCCGTGGTCGTCGACGTCGAAGTAACCGCTGCCCCACTGGTCCATGTTCCACGTGCGGCGGGCACGCACGGCGGGGCTACTGCTCGTTGCCATGTCACTCATGAAGATGCCTCTGGAATGGGAAGTGCGCCCCACGCGATGCGTGCCTTGAGAATCACGCGGAAGCGTTCGGGGTCATGGGGAGTCAAGTCGTGGGCCGGCGGGTCGACATACACCACCAGAAGCCGCGACAGCCAGTAGCGCAGAGCCGTCATCCGCAGCATGGTCGGCCACAGGGTGCGCTCGGTCTCGGTAAGCGGACGACGTGCTTGGTAGGCGCTCAAAATCGCATGGTAGCGCTCGGCATTCAGCGAGCCATCCTCATTGGAGGCCCAGTCGTTGATTACGATGGCGAGATCGAACAGCAGGTCGCCAGTGCAGCCGTTGTAGAAATCGATGATGCCGCCGAGGCTGTCGCCTTCGTACAGCGTATTGTCGCGGAACAGGTCGCCGTGCAGCGCCCCCTGGGGCAGCGCGCCGTGCTGATGGAACTCGCTCTCGACATCGTCGACTTCGTTTTTCATCAGCGTCTGATCGTCGGGGCTGATGTAGGTGAGCACCTTATGGTGGACCGCTCGCAGCCAGTGCAGGTCGCGGGGGTTGGGGCGGTGCCCAGGAAACCGTTGCGACACTTTATGCAGTTGACCAAGAGCAGTGCCCAGCGCATGACACTGCGCCAAGTTGGGGGCGCTGGGGTGTTTGCCCGGTAGGCGCGGGAACAGTAGCGCGGGCTTGCCCGCCAAGCTATGTAGGGCAACGCCCTCACGGTCGTGAATGGTGCCCGGTACCGGCAGGCGGTGCTCGTCTAGGTAATCGAGCAGTTCCACGAAAAACGGCAGCTCTTCGTGCTCGCCCTGTTCGAACAGGGTGAGCACCAGCTCGCGGCGGTCGGTGGTCACGAAAAACGTCGAATTCTCCGTGCCGCCGGCCACACCCTGAAGTGCGACAAAGCTGCCAACATCGAATTTTTCCAAAAACGCGGCGACCTGTGCGTCGCTAAGCGGGGTGAATACTGCCATGAGGATCTCGCCCAGGTTGCTAAGCCCATTATTGTAGCGGCTTGCCGCACGAGTTGGCAGCGTTGTGTGGCGATGCGCCTCGTGTTTTACGGCTCTTTTCTGCAGGCCCGGCGTTGAACGCGTATCATAGAGAGCAGACATCCTTACCGTTTTGCTGACTATGGAATTTGGTTATGGCCCGTGCCCCAATCGTGCTCGTCGATGGCTCTTCGTACCTCTACCGCGCGTTTCATGCGCTGCCGCCGCTAACGACCTCTAACGGTCAGCCGACCGGGGCCGTGAAGGGCGTACTGAACATGCTCAAACGGCTGATGAAAGACTACCCCGATAGCCCCATGGCGGTGGTGTTCGACGCGCCGGGTAAAACCTTCCGCGATGAGCTGTACAGCGATTACAAGGCCCATCGTCCGCCCATGCCGGACGACCTGCGCAGCCAAATCGAACCGCTGCACGCCTGTGTCAAAGCACTCGGCCTGCCGCTGCTGTGCATCGAAGGGGTCGAGGCGGATGACGTGATCGGCACGTTGGCGCACCACGCCACTCAGGCTGGCCGCGACGCGGTGATCTCCACCGGCGATAAGGACATGGCCCAACTGGTGAACGGTCACATCACGCTGGTCAACACCATGAAAGAGGAAACCCTCGATGAAGCGGGCGTGGAGGAGAAGTTTGGCCTTCCTCCCGCACTGATCATCGACTTCCTCGCGCTGATGGGCGACAAGGTGGATAACATCCCCGGCGTGCCTGGGGTGGGCGAAAAAACCGCCATCGGTCTGCTGCAAGGTATGGGCGGCGGTTTGGACACGATTTATGGCGATTTAGAACGCGTGACCACCCTCGGTTTCCGTGGCGCGAAAACGTTACCCAAAAAACTGGAAGAGCATCGGGAGCAGGCCTTTCTCTCTTATCAGCTGGCCACCATCAAAACCGACTGCGACTTGCCCGTGGGATTGGATGATTTGGACATTGCCCACCCGGACCGCGAAGCGCTGGTCGAGCTGTACAAACAGATGGAGTTCAAACAGTGGCTCGCCGAGCTGCTGGAAGGTAACGACGAAGGCGTGGACGATGTGGCAGGCGGCGAGCCCGTCTCGGAAGCAGCCGACAGCGCGACGGAGACGGCGCCGACCGAGCGCCACGACCATGTGATTACCGAGCAGGCCGAGCTGGAGGCGTGGCTCGAACGGCTCAACGAAGCCGAACGCTTCTGCTTCGATCTGGAAACCACCAGCCTGAACTATATGGATGCCGATATCGTCGGCGTGGGGATTGCATTGAAGGCAGGCGAGGCCGCCTATATTCCGTTGGCTCATGATTATCTGGACGCCCCGGCCCAGTTGGACCGCCACACGGTTCTCCAGGCGTTGAAGCCGCTACTGGAAGATCCTGCCAAGACCAAGATTGGCCAGAACCTGAAGTACGATATCTCCGTGCTCGCCAACGTGGACATTCATGTCGTGGGGCCGCTGGCGGACACCATGCTGGCCTCCTACGTGCTCAACTCCACCGCCACGCGTCACGATATGGACTCGCTGGCGTTGAAGTACCTGGGTGAGAAAACCATTTCCTTCGAAGAGATCGCAGGCAAAGGGGCCAAGCAGCTCACCTTCAACCAGATCGCCCTGGAGCAGGCGGCGCCTTACGCCTGTGAGGACGTCGACATCACCCTGCGCCTACAAGAGTCGTTGCGCCCGCAGGTCGAACGGGAAGGGCGTTTGGCCGAGGTGCTCGACCACCTCGAACTGCCGCTGATCAACGTGCTGTCGCGCATCGAGCGCAATGGCGTTGCCCTCGATGCAGAGCGCCTTCACGAACAGAGCCAGCAGCTCGAACAGCGTATCCGTGAGTTAGAGAGCGAGGCCTTCGAGCTGGCGGGCCGCGAGTTCAATCTGGGCTCGCCCAAGCAGTTAGGGCAGATTCTGTTCGACGAGCAGAAAATCCCGGTGATCAAGAAAACGCCCAAAGGCGCGCCCTCCACGGCGGAAGCGGTACTCGAAGAGCTGGCGCTAGACTACCCGCTGCCTAAAGTCATCATGCAGCACCGTGGCCTGGCCAAGCTGAAATCCACCTACACCGATAAGCTACCGCGCCTGCTCAACAAGACGACGGGGCGGGTTCACACCAGCTATCACCAGGCGGTCACGGCGACCGGGCGGCTGTCGTCGTCGGACCCCAACCTGCAGAACATTCCCATCCGCACCGAGGAGGGGCGCAAGATTCGCCAGGCGTTCGTGGCGCGCCCTGGCTACCGCATCGTCGCAGCGGACTACTCGCAGATCGAGCTGCGCATCATGGCGCATCTATCTGAAGACAAAGGGCTGCTAGAGGCGTTTGCCGAAGGGCGCGATATCCACACCGCGACGGCGGCGGAAGTCTTCGGCACCTCGCTGGACAAGGTCTCCGCCGACCAGCGGCGCAGTGCGAAAGCCATCAACTTTGGCTTGATCTACGGCATGAGTGCCTGGGGGCTCTCTCGCCAGCTGCACATTGACCGTAACCAGGCGCAAACCTACATCGACCGTTACTTCGACCGCTACCCCGGTGTGGCCCGCTATATGGACCGTATTCGTACCCAGGCGGCGGAAGATGGCTTCGTCGAAACCGTGATGGGACGGCGGCTTTACCTGCCAGAGATCCACTCACAAAACCGCAGCCGACGACAAGGCGCCGAGCGTACGGCGATCAACGCGCCCATGCAGGGCACGGCGGCGGATATCATCAAGCAGGCGATGATCGACGTAGATACGTTGCTAGCGGAGGGAGAGTTCGATGCACTGATGGTCATGCAGGTACACGATGAACTGGTGTTCGAAGTGGCCGAGGCCCAGGTAGATCGCTTTATCGAGCAGGTGCAGGCGCGCATGCAGGCGGCGGCATCGCTCAACGTCCCGCTGATTGTAGAAGCGCAAAGGGGCGCGAATTGGGATGAAGCTCACTAACGAACGAGAGAGCACTCGCCAATAACACACAACCCCCACAGCGGTCGCTGTGGGGGTTGTGTTGAGTGCGTTACTTAAGCACCGGCTTCAAAAGCGTGTGCCCAGGCCGCGCTTAACGCCAGCTAACGCGGTCGAAGATACGTACCGCTTCCGGGTTGTTCTCACCCAGGATGCTGATGTTGATGTCGTCTTTGGCGAAATCGCCCCAAGACTCCAGCACCGGGTTTTTCTTCACGCCCTCGACCACCGGGAACTCGTAGTTACGCTCGGCCAGCACTTCCTGCGCTTCGTCGGAGGCCAGGAACTCCAGGAAGCGAATACCGTTTTCTGGGTTTTGAGCGTTGGCAACCAAGCCTGCACCGCCCACGTTCACGTGGGTGCCACGGTCATCCTGGTTGGGGAAGATCACGCCTACTTTGCGTGCGGCTTCACGCTCGGCGGCATCGTCAGAGTGCAGCAGACGCACGTAGTAGTAGTGGTTGGCGACGGCGAGGTTACACTCACCGCTGGCAACGCCGAGAATCTGATCCGTGTCACCGCCTTCTGGGTCGCGAGCCATGTTATTCACGACGCCCTGGGCCCACTCTTGCGCGCCCTCTTCGCCGTGGTGCTCGATCATCGACGCCAGCAGAGACTGGTTGTAAATGTTATTGGACGAGCGAATGCACACTTGGCCTTCGAACTGTGGATCGGCCAGGTCTTCGTACGTGGCGATCTGGCTCGGGTCGAAGTTTTCGCGGTTGTAGAAAATGACCCGCGCACGCTGGCTAAAGCCAAACCACATGCCTTCCGGATGACGCATGGAGGCCGGCAGGCGCTCGTTGAGTACCTCGGATTCGACGCTCTGGAACAGGCCATCTTGCTCGGCACGCCACAGGTTGCCCGCATCGACGGTCAACATGACGTCAGCAGGACTGGCCACGCCCTCACGCTGCATACGCTCCATTAGCTGGTTGGCGTCGCCTTCCAGCACGTTGACTTCAATACCCGTTTCGTCGGTGAACGCTTGGTAGAGAATTTCATCAGAGTCGTAATGACGAGCAGAGTAGATGTTGACTTCGTTAGCGAGTGCGCTGCTGGCAAACGCGGAGCCGGCCATGATGGCGGCAACGGAAGCCGAGAGACGTGCCTTTTTCATAAATAGCATCCTGAATGTTTATGATAATAAGTTGCATTAGCGCCGTAGGCTATTGAAACGTCTTGTTCGACACACGTCAAGTGAAATGGTAATGACACGCATCCCTTTTTATGTCAGGCGGGTCCGCGCAAGACGTGCATCTCTCGTTGATAGAAAATAGAATGCAAATACCTTTCAACCGTGTTTGCAATATCCATATGCTCAGCGCTATGTTGCGAACAACTCATGGGTGAACGAATGACGGCAACAGTGTCCCTTTCTGAGGTGGCTGCGCCCGCATCGGCGCTATCGCTGCGCGGTGTGCAGCATACGTTTGCAGCCAATCACGTCGTTAAGGGCATCGATCTCGATATCGCCCAGGGCGAGGTGGTCTGTTTGCTTGGCCCGTCTGGCTGCGGTAAAACCACGCTACTGCGCATCGCCGCAGGGCTCGAAGTGGTTCAAGAGGGCACCGTCAGTCTAGAAGGGCAGGCCATCGCTGCTCCCGGTAGACGTCATGTGCCGCCGGAGAAGCGCAATGTCGGGCTGGCGTTTCAAGACTCTGCCCTTTTTCCGCACTTGAGCGTGCTGGAAAACGTCACTTTTGGTTTGAAGCATCTGCCCTCTGGCCAGCGCCGCGCCCGAGCGCTGGAGCTATTGGCACAGCTGGGCATGGCCGATTACGCCGAGACTTACCCCCATATGCTCTCGGGTGGCCAGCAGCAGCGGGTGGCGCTGGCTCGCGCCCTGGCGCCCACCCCAAAATTGATGTTATTGGATGAGCCCTTCTCTAGCCTGGATGCCCGGCTACGTGATCGGATTCGCGACGATACGCTGCACGTGTTGAAAAAGCTGGGGTCTGCGACGCTGCTGGTTACCCACGACCCGGAAGAGGCGATGTTCATGGCCGACCGCATCGCCCTGATGCGCGATGGTAGGATCGTGCAGACGGGCACGCCGCGGGAGCTGTACTGCGCCCCGGTCGACCCGTTCGTCGTGACGTTTTTCGGTGAAGTCAACGAGCTCGAGGGCGTGGTAAAAGGCGGTGTCGTGCAAACGCCGGTGGGGCCCGTGGACGCAAGCTGGCTGCCCGAAGGCAGTGCCGCGCAGGTGATGATTCGCCCTGAGGCGCTGCGCATCAAAGAGCGCGATCTGCCGGCCGACGCTCATAGCCACAGCCATGTGGTGATGGCAAAGCTGCTCGGCCGCACGAGTTTGATTCACCTCTGCGCCCACGGCGCAAAGGGCCAGGAGGCACACCTCCACGCCCGTGTGCCGGGTGTTTTCCTCCCCCAAGAGGGACAGCCGATCGATATCGACCTCGACCACTCCCAGGTGTTTATCTTTCCGCGTTAAGCGCCTTGTTTTGTAAGGCGTCCGCTTACGCGGCTTGGCTGCCCGGGCGCGCCCGGCGCATCGCCAAGCTAAGAAGGATCACTGGCAAAATACCCACCAACACGATGGTCAACGAGGCCGTGGAGGCCTCCGCCAAGCGTTCGTCGGACGCCAAGCTATGGGCGCGCACCGCCAGAGTATCGAAGTTGAACGGGCGGAGAATGATCGTGGCGGGCAGCTCCTTCATCACATCCACGAACACCAGAATGCCGGCCGCCAGCAGGCTGCTGCGCATCAGCGGCGTATGAATGCGCCGGAGCGTCCCTCCAGCGGTTTGTCCCAGTGTACGTGAGGCGGCGTCCATGCTCGGGGTGACCTTGCCCAAGCTTGCCTCGACCGCGTTGAACGAGACGGCCAGAAAGCGCACGACGTAAGCGTAAATCAATATGAACGCCGTGCCGCTGAAGACTAGCCCGATGATGGTGTCGTAATGGGTGTGCAGCCAGGTGTTAATGGCATTATCTAGCCAGGCAAACGGAATCAAAATCCCCACGGCCACCACCGACCCCGGAATGGCGTAGCCCATGGCCGCGATGCGAGTAAACAGCCGCGCGCTGGGGGAGTCGTGCAGCCGCACGCCGTAGCTCAGCAGCACCGCTAGCCCCACGGCAATCAGCGCTGCAACCGTCGCGAGGCTCAGGCTGTTCATGGCAAAGCCGATGAAGCGCGTACCGAACAGCCGGTCCCCGGTGGTGATCGCCATTTCCAACAGAATGCCGCTGGGCAGCAAGAAGCCAACGGTGATCGGTAACAGGCAGGCCAGCGTCGCCCCGACGGCGTGCCAGCCGTGCAACCGGTACTCAGGCAACTGTTGATAGCGGTTGGTGGTGTGGAAGTAGCGGCGCTTACCCCGCGACCAGCGCTCCAGCAGCACGAAGGCGATCACGAAGGTCAGCAGGCAGGCGGCAAGCTGGGCCGCAGCAATCGGCTTACCCAGGCCAAACCAGGTGCGGTAAATACCCGTGGTGAAGGTATCCACGCCAAAGAACTGGACCGCGCCGAACTCATTGAGGGTTTCCATCAAGACCAGCGAGACGCCGCCTACCAGCGCCGGGCGCGCCAACGGCAGCGCCACGCTGGCAAACAGCCGCCAGGGGCCTCGCCCCAATGTTCGTCCTACATCCAGCACACACACCGATTGTTCTAAAAAGGTGGCACGGGCCAGCAGGTAGACGTAGGGATAGAGCACGAAGGTAATTAACGTGGCGGCACCGCCCAACGAGCGCACGTTGGGGAAGTAGTAGTCGCCCACCTGCCAGTCGAACCACTCCCGCAGCAGGCTTTGTAGCGGCCCGGCCACCTGTAGAAAGTCGGTGTAGGCGTAGGCGATCACGTATGTCGGCACGGCCAGCGGCAGTAGAAGCGCCCACTCGAACAGACGCTTGCCGGGAAAGCGACACATGACCACCAGCCAGGCGGTGCCGGTGCCGATCACCAAGGTGCCTAGCCCGACCCACAGTACCAGCCAAAACGTGTTGGAAAGATAGCGCGGTAAAACGGTACTGGCCAAGTGCTGCCAAACGCCTTCGGTGGGCATCACGATATGCGCGAGTACGACTAAGATGGGCAGCGCCACGATCAGCGCAATCAAGAACAGCGTCACTGACCAAGGGCTGAGCGACAGCGTAAAGCGCGAGGCGAAACCTGACAGCAGAGCCGTGGGTGAGCGGCGAGCAGGCGTAGACACGTCGTGAACTCCTAGGACGAGAGGCAGCGTGGCTCGTCAATGCGAAAAGATAGCGGCTGCAAATAGTATCACCTGGGCTGACAGGGTGCAGCCAGCATTCCTGCCGTCACATCGACAGGCAAAAAAAATCCCTCCGCAGCGCGAAGGGATGTGTGGTACCGAAAATGACGCGGTCAGTAACCGACCATCAGGCTCGGCAGGCCGGTAATCAAGCCGGGGAAGATCGACATCAAGATACACGCCAAAAGGATGATGATGACGAACGGCACCACCGCTTTATAGAGATCGACGATCTCGACCCCAGGCGGCGCCACTCCTTTTAGATAGAACAGCGCATAGCCAAATGGCGGGGTTAGGAAGGAGGTTTGCAGCACCACGGCCACCATCACCACGAACCACAATACGTCGACGCCCATTTGGGCGATGATGGGCAGCATGATCGGGAAGCTCAGCAGTACGATGCCGGTCCAATCCAGGAACATACCCAAAATGAAGACCAGGAACAGCATTAGAAGCAGCGCACCAAAGGTGCCACCCGGCATGGCCAGGACGAAGTCGCTGATCACCGTCATACCGCCACCAATCGAGAACACGCCGGTAAACGCCGTGGCGCCCACCAGTACCAGCATCACCATGGTGGTGGTTTTGCCCGCTTCGATCAGCGTGTTGTAGCAAGTCGAGAGCTTACGGTCGCCAAAGATCAAGAACAGCAAGAAGGCGATAAACACGCCAATCGCCGAGGCCTCGGTCGCGGTGGCGATCCCGGTAAATAGAGCACCGAGCACGCCCAGGATCAGCGACATCGGCGGTACGACGTATTTACCCAGCATGATCAGCAGCGCTTTGGTGCTGACCTCGGCGCGCTCTTCTTTCGGCACTTTGGGGCCGTAGCTGGGTTTCAGCCAGCAGATCAGCACCACGTATAGAGCGTACATCACCCCCAACAGCAGGCCGGGCACCAGCGCTCCGGCAAACAGCGCGCCCACCGATACGGGCGAGTAGCTGGCCATCAAAATCAGCATGATGCTGGGCGGAATCAAAATGCCTAGACAGCCGCTCGCCATGATCACGCCCGCGCTGAGCTCTTTGTTGTAGCCATACTTCAGCATCGGCACCAGCGCGATCATCCCCATGACGGCGATGGACGCCCCGACGATGCCGGTGGTGGCGGCCAGCAGTACCGAGACCACGACCACGGTTAGCGCCAGGCCACCGCGTACGTTGGCCAACAGTAGGCGCATGGCGTCGAACATCTTCTCCGTGACGCCGGAGTCGTTGAGAAAGCGCGCCATCAAAATGAACAGTGGAATGGCGACCAGCACGTAGTTGTCCATGGCGTTGCCATAGACGTTGTTGATGATGATGCCCAGGGTATTGATACCGGGGCCTAGATACGCGCCGATGACCGCCATACCGCCCAGTACGAACGCCAATGGGTGCCCCATGAATAGCCCGACCAGCAGTCCGCCAAACATCACCAGCGTTAGTAGTTCTGCACTCATGCGGATGTCTCCTCACGCAGTTGCATGATGGCGCGTAGGACGATGGCAATCGCCTGCAGCAAAATCAGCGCAGCGGCCACGACGATGACCCCTTTCACCGGGTAAACGGGAATCGAGACCATGCCGTAAGTCGTTTCGCCACGGCTGAAGGAGCGCTCGAAAAAGGCCCAGCCGTAGGTCAGCAGCAGCCAAATGAACGGGACGAAAAAGACCAAATACCCAATGAGATCCAGCACGGCCTGCTTTTTACGGGATAGCAGCCGTTTCACCACGTCGACTTCCACGTGGGCGTGATGGCGCAGCCCGTAGGCGGCCATGAGCATGAAGTGGGCGCCAAACAGCATCTTCGTCACATCGAACGCCCAGTCGCTGGGGCGACCAAAGAAAAAGCGCGACACGATGTCGTAAAGCACGATAAGAGTAATGATGGCAATTAACGGCGCAATGATGCGGCCAAACAGCTCGTTAATCGCATCGATCGCCTTGGCAATCGCATTCATGGAAGATCTCCGCAACTGAGCTAAGGCCGCCCCGACAAGGGGAGGGGCGGCCATGTTACGCTTTTATAGTGAGTGCCTTATAAGCAGGCTTCGATCTCTTCCAGTGAGGGGAGGTTGTCCATGGTACGGCTCATGTTGAAGGGGGCCGTCACATCACGCCATGCGGCGTACTCTTGCAGGTAGGTGATCATGGAGTGGTAGACCTTGGCATGGTCTGGATTCTCACAGGCGCCGCGTACGATGACCTCGTTGGTGATCTCCTGGATGCGCGCCAGATCCTCTTCCGAGAACTGGTTGATGGTCACGCCCGCGTCGATGAACTTCTGAGTCGCTTCGGTGGACTCGCGCTCGGACCAGGAGAGTGACCACGCCATGGTGGCTTCGGCGGCAATACGCAGTTTGGCCTGGGTCTCTTCGGAGAGGGCATCCCACGCGTCTTTATTGATCATGACGCCGAACACGCTCGCTGACTGGTGCCAGCCGGGGGTCGCCCAGTAGTCGGCGACTTCGGCAAAGCCTGCATTGAAGTCAACGCCAGGGGTGGAAAACTCACCTGCGTCGATCACCCCACGCTCGATGGCTTGGTATACTTCACCACCGGCCAGCGTGACTTGGGAACCGCCCAGCTCTTCGAGTACGCGGCCCTGGTCACGGCCAGAGAGACGCAGGCGCTTGCCTTCTAGGTCGGCGATGCTCTCGATGGGCGTGCGGCCCATGAAACCCGATTCGTTGTTGGTGATGCCGTAGGGCAGGTACACCATGTTGTACTGGCCGTAGATCTCTTGGTAGAGCTCGAAGCCGCCCCACTGTTGGATCCAGTTCAGATAATCGACACCGTTGAACAAACTGGTGGTGGTGGCCAGCGGCGAGAACGCCGGGTTCAGACCCGCCCAGTAGCCGGGCCAGTCGCCTGCGGCTTGAATCGCACCGGTTTCGGTCGCATCGAATACCTCGGTGCCCGGCATCAAGGTGCCGCCTGCGCGGAAATTGATTTGGACTTCATCGCCCGCCAGTTGGTTGACCAGCTCGGCCCAGTGCTGATCGATCTTGATCAGGTCGAGGTTCTCCGGCCACGTGGTGGTCATGGTCCACTGCTCCTGCGCTTGAGCGGTAGACGTGAGGGCGGCGAAGGCGACGCCAGCGGCAAGGCTGGTGAGTGCGAATTTTGTGGTCTTTTTCATTGTATGTTTCCTGGTACTTTGGCGGTTAGCGTTATTAGTGTTGGAGACCTGAAAGCAGGAAAGTACAGCAGCATGCTGACGTTTACGTAAAGTAAAACAACGCTGCGCTGCATCGCTAAGCTAGCACACTCCACCCGCTGCAGCGCAATATCAGTAAATCAAGGAAGTTAACGCGACAGCCATCGCAGAGATAATGTGGAAAAAGCCGTTAAAACATTGCTTTAAAAGGTACTTCTACGATCTTTACCCCGTCTTGAGGGGTGAGAAAACGTTGAAAAGCCCGGGTTTGTTCAACCAAAGTTGTAAGAGAATTCTTGCCTAAGGAGCCGCTATGAGCGGGTCACGCCACGCCGAGCCCACCTTATCCCGCGAACGCATCGACAGAGACGCCGCCACGCTCATCTGCCATGCCCGCCGTTTAAAGCAGCGGGGCTGGCGCGGACTGGTGTGGTTAAGCGGTGTGCCGGAGCAGGCCCGTCAGCAAGCGTTGGCGCTGTGGCAGGCCGCCGACTGGCAGACGCCACTGTGGGTAGGCGATGCCCAACAGGCCCCTGTCTCAGCCAGTTTATCTAGCCGTAAAGCGCGTACCCGGCTGGGGGCCGAGCACCAGCTCGTGATTCTCGATGCCAGTGGCCACGAAGGGCTGGATCCCGATGCGCTGGGCGCGCTGGCGGGGACGGTGAGTGCGGGCGGTCTTCTGGTGCTGATGACGCCCTCGGCTTGGGGTAGACAGCCCGATCCCAACTACGCTCGCTTTGCCGATTACCCCTGGCCTTGGGAGCACTTTAGTGCCCACTATTTGGCGCGTTTGGCGCGCTTGCTGAGGGCGTCGAATCAGGTGGTGCGCTGGCCTGTGGGAGGGGCACTGCGGTTGCCGATCCTGGGCAAACGGCCAAGCGCCCCTGAGCCCAGTGAAGACGCGGACTGTCTTTCCGCGGACCAAGCCTTGGCGGTGAGCGCGCTGGTCAAGCTCAAGCGGCGTCGGCCGCTGGTCGTGACTGCCGACCGAGGTCGGGGCAAGAGCGCCGCACTGGGCATCGCCTGCGCACGGCTACTGCAGCAAAGCGACGGTGGCGAGTGGCTGCTCACCGCGCCTCGGCTAAGCGCCGTGGAAAGCGTCTTCAACCGTGTGGCGGCGCTGTGCCCGGCGCTGCAGCGCCACGGCCCCGCCGAGGTGTCGCTGGCCAACGGCAGTCGGTTGCGCTTTTTGCCACCGGATGTCCTAACGGAGCTCGTCGAACAGGGTACGTTGGGGGGCAGTGGCAGTACGCTGCTGGTCGATGAGGCCGCTGCCATTCCCGCCTCGCTGTTGGGGCGCTGGCTGTCGGCGTTTCCGCGCATTGCCTTCGCCACCACGGTGCATGGCTACGAAGGCTCTGGGCGCGGTTTTGCGCTGCGTTTTCGCGATGTATTGGACCGCCAAGCACCCCACTGGCGCGAGCTAACGCTGCAAACGCCGATACGCTGGTCGACCGGAGACCCGCTGGAGGCGCTCATCCAGCGCTTGCTCTTATTGGATGCGCCGCTACCTAACGCAACTCCTTCACAAGACGAGTTGCCAGCGAGCGTCGTGCTCAGCCAAGCGCAGCTCGCGAGTCAGGATGCACGATTAGAAACGCTGTTTGGTCTGCTGGTGCAGTCCCACTACCGCACCACGCCGAGCGATTTACGCCAACTGCTGGATGGCCCCGGCACGGGACTACGCATGATACCCAGCCGCGACGGGGACGACCCGCAAGCCGTTCTGGTCACCCGCGAGGAGGGCGGCTTCGCGGCCGAGCTGGCCGACCAGGTGGCCAGGGGCGAACGCAGGCCCCAGGGGCATTTGCTGGCGCAGTCGCTCGCAGCCCATGGTGGCAGTCGAGCGGCCCTCATCGCCCGCTGGCGGCGGGTGGCGCGTATTGCCACGCATCCCCAGCGCCGCCGAGAAGGGCTGGGGCGACAGCTCCTGGAAGAGGATATCGATAGCGCCACCCAGCAAGGGCTGTCCCTGTATGGCGCCACCTTCGGGGCGGAAGCGTCGCTACTGCGCTTTTGGCTGGCGCTAGGGTTCGTACCTGTCCGTTTGGGCATGACCCGCGAAGCCGCCACCGGCGAGTATGCTGTGATGGTCGCCAGGGCGCTCAACCCCGAGGGGCACGCGGTGCTGGACACCTTGAGGAGCGGCTTTGCCGCTTCGCTGCCTAGCCTGCTGGCCTTCGAGCTGGCCGCATTGCCTGCGTCGGTCGTGGCGCTGCTGCTCGCTGCACTGCCCGCTCAGCCGCTCGGCACGGCCGAGCGCCAAGCCATTCATGACGTGGCTTATGCCCGTCGCGACCCTGCGCTGGCCCGACCCGCGCTCCAGGCGCTAGCGCGGGAAGCCAGTCGACAGCCGCTGGGCGAGGCTCAGCAGGCGCACCAGCAGCTCGCCGCCTGGGCCTACCAAAACCAGCCGCTGGACAAGACCCAGAACCTCGCCGTGCAGCGCTTGCGCGAGTCGGCGCAACAGGTGATCACCGCGTGCGAGCTTTTCCCCAGTGAGCCAGAGCGGTAAAGTAAGTCGGTTATCGATAATGAAGAGTTTCCATGAACGCACATCTAGCAGCGCTCGAGCCACGCCTTGTATGGCAGCACTTTCGTACTCTGTGTAACACGCCGCGCCCCTCCGGTCATGAGGCCGCGTTGGTCGCTACCTTGGAAGCCTGGGCGGATGCGCAAGGGCTTGCCCACGACCAGGATGCCTTCGGCAACCTGCGTATCCGCAAGCCTGCCACCCCTGGCTTTGAAGGCGCGCCGGGAATCGTACTGCAGGGCCATCTGGATATGGTGGCCCAGGCCAATGCGGGGCATGCGCATGACTTTACCCGCGACCCCATTCGCACCGTGGTTAAAGAGGGCTGGCTGCACGCCGAAGGCACGACGCTAGGAGCGGACAACGGAATGGGCGTGGCCGCGATATTGGCCGTGCTGGAAGACCCCGACCTGACCCACGGCCCACTCGAAGCCCTGTTCACCCTAGAAGAAGAGACCTCCATGGGCGGTGCGCTGAATCTTGCCGAGAACTGGTTGGAAGGCTCGCTGCTGCTCAATTTGGACAGTGAAGACCGTGGCGAGGTGTATATCGGCTGTGCTGGCGGCGCCGATGTGGTGGTCGATGCGCAGCTGCCTTGCACCGCCCTGCAAGCCGATGAGCGACTGCTTTCCCTCTCGCTGACGGGCCTTAAAGGCGGCCACTCGGGCATGGACATTCACCAGCCTCTGGGCAACGCCAATCGCCTGTTGGTGCGCGTTCTTTGGGCGCTAGAAGAGTACGATGCTCGTCTAGTGAGCTATCAGGGCGGCACGCTGCGCAACGCCATTCCCCGTGAAGCCTTTGCCCAGGTGGCGCTGCCCGCCGACGATATGGAGGCCGCCCTGGCCACCGTCGAGAGGCTGGCCGCCACCCTCAAGGCCGAGCTGGGCAGTGGCGATAGCGGCCTGGTATTGACCGCCGAGCGCGCCGAGCAGGCCGACGCCGAGCCGCTGACGCTCGATGCCAGCGCGATGCTGCTGGCGGCGCTGCATGCCGCCCCGTGCGGCGTCGAGCGCATGAGCGCCGACGTGCCAGGCGTAGTCGAAACCTCCAACAACCTGGGCGTGTTAAGCGTCGAAGCCGGTCGCTTTCATCTCTGTGCCCTGGTGCGTTCGTTGCACGATAGCGCTGCCCAAGCGATGGCCGAGCGCTTTCAGGCGCTGTTTGGGCTCATGGGCGCACGGGTGAAAGTCGAAAACGGCTACCCCGGCTGGGCACCCAACCCGGATAGCCCGCTACTGGCCACCTTCAAGGCGCGACACGCGTCGCTGATGGGCCACGAGCCCGAGGTGAAAGTGATCCATGCGGGGCTAGAGTGCGGTATTTTGGGCAGCAAATACCCGCACTTGGACATGATTTCCTTCGGCCCGCTGATTCGCGGCGCGCACTCGCCGGATGAGCGGGTGGAGATCGAGTCCGTGGCGGAGTTCTGGGCCATGCTGCGCGATCTGGTGGCGGCGCTGGCGAAGTAACGTCCTCTCGCCATGCCCAACACCATCAAAAACGGCACCCTAGAGGTGCCGTTTTTGATGAAGCGTGATGACCGCCTGCGATATCGATGGCGGCCAATCGCCTCGCTTATTTGCCTAGATAGGCGTTGAGCATCCACACGGTTTTTTCCTGCTCGCGGATGTAGTCGCCCGCCTGGGCGGCGGTGCCCTCGTCATCGGCGTCGGACGCTAGCGCCAACAGTTCGCGCTGCAGTTCGATCAGCGTTTGATAGCCTGCCAGAACGCCTTGCACGCAGGTCTTGCCATCGTGGACGTCTTTGTCTTCTTGGATGCGCGACAGCTTGGTGTAATCGCTGTACGCGTGAACCGGTTTGTGGCCCAAGGTCAAAATACGCTCAGCGACCTCGTCGACCTTGGTCAGCAGGTCGGTGTAGAACTCTTCGAATTTGGCGTGCAGTTCGAAAAAGTCGTTGCCTTTCACGTTCCAGTGATAGCCACGCACGTTCATGTAAAAAATCTGATAGTTGGCCAGCAGGTGGTTGAGTTTCTCGGCGAGCTGGCTGGCGCTGCCTTCGTGTAAACCAATGCTATTGGTATCGTCCATTGTCTGCTCCTCCTTGGTGGGCGTTGCATTTCAACGTGTGTCTATTTCGTGTCGAGTTCAGCTTAGAGTGCTGCAACGGCGAGGTGAAACAGATTTTTTGCATCGCCGTCATAGCGGATAAGGTATACGTGCAGGCACCATCACAGGATTTCAAGGGGCGCTTAGCGGCAGGCGAGCCAAAGCCGCGCAATGCTTTCGCAGCGGTCTGCCAGCAGCTCCGCAGTGCGTGGCAGCGCCTGCTCTAACGTCATCAATCCATCGGCGAGGGCAAAGGCGGCGGTTACCCCCTCGTCGGTACACGCCTGCCAGCCATCGCCCAGGCTGCCCGCCAGCACGATCACCGGTTTGCCTTGGCGCTTAGCGGCGCGGGCGACGCCAATCGGCGTCTTGCCCGCTAGGCTCTGGCCATCCAAACGGCCTTCACCGGTGATGACCACGTCGGCGTCGTTCAGCAACCGGTCAACGTTCGCCTGCTGCATGATCATCTCGATGCCCGGCGTCAGCGTGGCGTTCAGAAAGCAGTGCGCCGCAAAGCCCATGCCGCCTGCCGCCCCTGCCCCTGGGAACTCTCGGTCATCACGCCCCAGCGCTTTGGCCGTCAGGTCGGCAAAGTGGCCAAGCGCGCGGTCGAGTATGGCGACATCGCCTTCCGTCGCGCCTTTTTGCGGGCCGAAGACGGCGCTGGCGCCGCGTTCGCCCAGCAGCGGATTATCCACGTCCACGGCGGCTTCAACGTGCAAGTCGGCGAGGCGTGGATCCAGCGTCGACAGATCCAAGGTGGCCAGCTGCTGGAGCGCCGCGCCGCCGCGGGGCAACGGCTGGCCTTGGGCATCCAACAGCGTGGCGCCCAGGGCCTGGAGCATGCCCGCGCCAGCATCGTTGGTAGCACTTCCGCCGAGCAGCAACAGGGCATGCGTGGCGCCTGCCTCCAAGGCAGCGAGAAACAGCTCACCTACGCCGTAGGTGGTGGTGTTCAGTGCGTTGCGCTCTTCGCGGGTCAGGTGCTGTAAGCCGCTGGCTTCTGCCAGCTCGATAAACGCGGTACGCTGCTCATCGAGCCAGCCCCAGGCGGCTTGGCGGGGCCGTCCCAGGGCGTCCTTGACGGTAAGGGTGCGGCGTTCGGCGCGCGTGGTGGCAATCAAGGCGTCCAGGCTGCCTTCGCCGCCATCGGCCAGGGGGCAAAGCTGTGTGATGGCACTGGGAACTGCCCGTTTGATGCCCTTTGCCATGGCTTTGGCGGCCTCGTCGGCACTTAGGGCGTCCTTAAAACTGTCAGGGCAAAGCAGTACATTCATCGCACGACCTCCTTAAAACGTTGTCTCAGCGTGTTGTCGTTCTTTTAATGTCTGTTGGCGAGCTTAGCGCGCTGCTTGGCGACACACCAGCCATGACGGTAGCGAGAGGATTTTTCATGAAGGCCATACCCCTTAGCATCATCTGCCTATTGGCACTGGCAGGTTGCCAAACGGTTCCCGACCGTCTGCCCCAAGCAGAGCCTGCGCCAGCGGCGGCGTGCTTCTTTCCCACCGACCTTCCCACCGGCCAGCCTGCGCCTGATGAAACGCTGCACGTTTTGACGCAAAGCATCGACGTCCTGGAAGCCTGGGGATTTTCGTTGGAAACCACCGATACCGAGCTTGGACTGGTCAGCGCTTCGCGGGAGCGCGAGCTAATCGGCTACTACGACCGCTATGACTACGACTATGGCTACGGCAGCGGCTTCCGCCTGTTTGGTGGGTTTGGCATTGGCCGTGGGATAGGCGTCGGCGTGGGTGGCTCCTTCGGGCCTGCGTTTGGTCAGCAGCCGGTCGAGGTGGAACGGGTATCGCTGCTGGCCCGCGATGGCCACATGCGCATCTCTCGTGACATTCGTCGTTTCGACCATCTGGGCGAGCTGCGCGAGTCTTACAGCGCCAGTAACGATGATTTTTGTGGCCGTTTCCAGGAAGCCTTTTATTCATCCTCCACGCCTCAGGGGGCATCATGACACCGTCCCGTCCCACCGTATTGGCAGCCCTCACGCTATGCACCATGTTGTGGCTGGCAGGCTGCGCCACGACGCAGCCGTTAGAACCCAGAGAGCTGCGCTACAACGCCCCAATGGAGCAAGCCTTCCGCGAGGCGGTGGCACTGATGATGGAGCAGGGCTATGTGATACGCCACGCCGATTTGACCTTAGGGCGCGCCGAGGCAAGCCTGGCACGCTGGCCCGGATATCGGGTTCAGCTTCAAGTAAGCGAAGCTCAAGGGGGGAGTCTGGTCAGCGTGTCAGCACTGCGCGGTAGCCAGCCGATACCGCCTTATGTGCTAGACCCCTGGCTCGTGGCGTTACAGCGCAATTTAGGAGAATTGCCGTGATGAATGCATGGTCACCTGCCACGCTGCGTCGTACTGGCCAAGCGCTGCTGGTGGGCAGCCTGTTGGTCAGTTCGATGGCACAGGCCCACCCTCACGGCTGGATCGACATGAGCGTGCGTGTCATTACCAACGACGACGGTGCCGTCACCGGGCTTCATCAAACGTGGCGAATGGACCCCTTTTATAGCTTGGTCGTCATGGAGGAGTTGCAGCAGGTACCAGGCACGAGCCTGGAGCAGGGGCTGGATCAGTTGGGCAGTGAGATTCGCGATAACTTGACTCCTCAGCACTACTTTACCGAGGTGCGGATCGGCGAAGAGCCACAGACGTTTGGCGAGGTCACCGAGTACACCGCGCTGGCGCGAGACGGGCGTTTGACGTTCATGTTCATCCTGCCGCTGGCCACGCCCCAACCCCTCAGCGGGCAGGTGCTGGAGTACCAAGTCTTCGACCCCACGTACTACATCGAGATGGTACATGAGGAAGAGGACAACGAGCCCTCTCCTCGGGCGCTGATTCTCAACGGCGACCCTGACTGCGCGCTCAGCGTTTTGCCTGCCGATCCCGACCCTGAGCGGGTCATGCAGGCGGCGCTGTTGGATGTAGACGAAGAGGGCGAGCCAGGGTTAGGCCGCCACTTTGCGGAAACGGGCCGCGTGGATTGTCGCTAGCCGCCCATCGGGCGAGTCGTGTATAAAGTGTTACTTTATATCTTTTATGCGGAGGGGGCATGCCGTTAAGCCGACGACAACTTACCATCGGCGCTGTGGCGATAGTGGGCGTGGTGCTGCTGGTATGGGCCATACAGGTGAATTTACAGAGCGTTAGCCTTCAGCTGTTGGCGTGGCAGCGGGAGCTACACCGTAGTCTGACCCTGGCGATTACCGAGCTGTCGCGGACGCCCACCACCGCCACGTGGGTCACGCTGCTCGGCGTGAGCTTTGCGTACGGCGTCTTTCATGCCGCAGGGCCGGGGCATGGTAAAGCGGTATTGGCGACCTATTTGGCGTCCCATGGCGGTGCGACTCGCCGGGCGCTGGGGCTCTCGTTTGCTGCCTCGTTACTGCAGGGCCTCACGGCTATCGCGATGGTGGCGGTGTTGGTACACGGGCTAGGCTGGGTGACGCGACAAGCCATGGGCAGTGTGGCTTGGGTTGAACAGGCCAGCTTTCTTCTGGTAGCGCTATTGGGCGCTTGGCTCTGTTGGCGGGCGGTGCAGCAGCTGCGCCACGCCTATGCGGCTCGCCATGAGCCCGTGATGGAACATACGCATTCTCATGACCACAGCCACAGCCACAGCCATAGCCACAGCCACGATCATACCCACTGCTGTGGCGGGGCTCATCATGTCGAACCCGCGCAGGCGCTGGATTGGCGTACGGCGTTGATGACCGTTGGGGCGATCGGTATGCGCCCCTGCAGTGGCGCCATTCTGATGCTGGGGGCCGCAAGTCTCTTGGGGCAGTTTTATGTGGGGGTTGCATCGGTGGTGGCAATGTCGCTGGGCACGGGTATCACTGTATCGATATTGGCACTGGCCAGCATCGTGGCTAGAGGATGGGCGACCAAGCGGCTACACAAGCAGAGCCAGCAGCGGGTCGAGAAAGCGGCGGGCTGGGCGGCGCTCACTGGTGGGGTCGTGATCATTGCCTTGGGTATTTCCTTGGCGCTGGCAGGTGCGGCGCAGCCCGCCAGCGGCACATTACTCAACGAGCCACCCGCGCGCAGCTCTCCGCTGGGGGGCTAAGCTTAAAGCGTCAGGCTCTCGATGTGCGCCAGAAGCTGTTCACGGCGCTCACCCTGCTGGTCGAGCTCGTAAGGCGTGGCGGTGCCGTTGCCCCACACGGGCGCGGGCCAGCTGGCGTCATCGGTATAGCGCACCACCAGATGGATATGTAGCTGGCTAACCACGTTGCCTAGCGTGGCAATATTGAGCTTGTCGCCTTGAAAGCCCTCTTTCATGGCGGCGCCCAGCTGCGTCGCCTCCTGCCAAAGTTGGGCCTGCTCGGCCTGGCTCAGCTCGAATACCTCACTGATCGAGGCCACTCGGGGCACGAGCACCACCCAAGGGTAGCGAGCATCGTTCATCAGCAGAGCGCGGCAAAGCGGTAGGTCAGCGAGGGGAAAGGTATCGGCCTCTAAGCGTGAATCGAGTTCGAAGGTTGCCAAGCGGAGTGCTCCTAAGCCAAACGGTTGGACTAGCATCATAGCAGGCAGTGATTATGTCAGGGAAAACAGGCGAAATGATTAAAATCTGTTACGCTGAAAACACTCCCAGGCGGTAAGGCTGCCGCCGGAGCTTCCCGATGTCGAATGACCTGTTAAGGAGAACACCATGAAAAAATTACTGGTGACTAGCTTTATTCTGCTCATGACGGCAGGCGCACTCGCGGGCTGCAACACCATTGCAGGAGCAGGACAAGACGTGGAAGAAGGCGGCCAAGCCGTTCAAGACGCCGCAAGCTAAGGCTCGGCCTCAACGGCTTGTCGTGTTTACGTGCGGGCTAGGCAGCAATGCCTAGCCCGCACTGCTTAGTGAGCCAGTGACACGTGTGAGTCAGAACAAACTTCATCGAGGAACATCAATCATGACGCCAGGAAGCACGGGGATGATGATCGCAAAGGGCCATATGAAACGCTTGAGCAGCGCGCTGGCCGTGCTGCTGCTTGCAGGGTGCAGCAGCGCACCCAGTGAAACGGCCGCGCCGACACCGCCAACGGTCGATCAAACGGCACCGGCTCGACCAACATGCGATGCTAGCGCCGTGCAGTACGCCATCGGTGCGCCCTTCGATGAAGCCAACGTCGAAACACTTGAAGCGCAAAGTGGCGCCAACCAAGTGCGGGTGCTGCGCCCGGGCAGCGCCGCCACCATGGATTACCGTGACGATCGACTCAATATTCATCTGGAAAGCAACGACATGATCGAGGCGCTGCGCTGCGGCTAACGCAAAATCAGCCATACGCAGGCGGCGGTGAGAACGCCCATCGTGATGTTGAACCCACGCCACGCCCGGTCGCTTTTGATCCACTGCCCAATGGCGCTACCAAATGCGGCCCACAGCGCAATGCAGGGCAGCGCCACCACTTCCGCAAACCCGGCCAGTACCAGGGCATTGACGATCGGCTGGCCGCTCTCCGGTAGAAACCCCGCCATCAGCGCCAACCCCATCACCCACGCTTTGGGGTTGGCGAACTGAAACATGGCTGCCTGCCAAAACGTCAGCGGCACCCCGTGCTGGCTGGCGTGTAAGTTGGGCGGCGGGGCGGTGGCGATTTTCCAGGCAAGGTAGAGCAAATACGCACTCCCTACCCAGCGCAGCGTGGTTTGCACCACCGGGAAGCGTTCGAACAGCACGCCTAGCCCCAGCGCAATGCTGGCAAACAGTAAGAAACAACCTCCTAAAATGCCCCACATATGCGGCATGGTGCGCCGAAAGCCAAAGTTGGCCCCCGAGGCGGTGAGCATGATGTTATTGGGCCCAGGTGTGAGCGTCATCGACATCATATAGAGCGCTGCGGGGCCAAGGATGAGCCATTCGCTATTCATTTTGTATCCATACAATTTGGATGAATTGGGTTGTTGGTGGGCGTTTTTGTTAGCATAATGTGGCTATTTTTTACGTCAAAGGTTTTATTGTCGCCATGACAATTTGGGTGCCTTCCATTGAACACATGACCGGCCCACGCTATCGGGCGATTGCCCAGGCCATTGGCGATGCCATTGCCAGGGGTGGTTTGGCGCCAGGAGAGAAACTGCCGCCCCAACGCCGGTTAGCGGATGCGTTAGGCGTCACCGTGGGCACCGTCACCCGGGGCTATGCCGAAGCAGAGCATCGCGGATGGGTGAGCGCCCGGGTAGGCAGCGGCACCTATGTGAAAGAGCGCAGACCAAGCCACGTCTTTGGCAGTCAGCCCAGTACGCAAGCCGGTGACGATACGATCGATTTGAGCCTCAGCCTGCCGCCACCGCATCTTTTAAGAGAGCAGGCGCTGAGTGCGGCTCTGACCACACTCAGTACTTCGGCGGATGCGCTCAGGCGCAGCGTGGCTTACTCAAGCTCCCAGGGTAGCGACCACCACCGCGCCGCTCTCTCTCAATGGCTCACCCAGTTAGGCATGGCCCTCGACGCTGAGGAACTGCTGATCACTCAAGGCGGGCAGCACGGCATCAGTCTGGCCATCGGCACGTTGTTACGCCCCGGAGAGCTGATCGCCGCCGATGCCTTGACGTACCCAGGGGCGATCAGCGCAGCCCAACAGGCGCATCTCAAGATGGTCGCCATCCCTTTCGACCAGGAGGGGATGTGTATGGAGGCGCTGGCGGCCCAGTGCGCGCGTCAGCCGCCGCGATTGATATACCTTACGCCTGATCAAAACAATCCCACCGGCATCTGCCTGAGCGAAGCGCGCCGAGAGCAGCTCGTGGCGCTCGCAAGGCGCTACGATATATGGCTGCTAGAGGATGGCGTGCAGTACCTACCCGTCGAGCAGCGTAGCACGCCGCTCTATCGGTTAGCGCCAGAGCGCACGCTGTTCGTCTTTAGCACGGCAAAAGTGCTGGCGGGCGGGCTGCGTATGGGCGTGCTGCGCGCGCCACCTGCGCTGCTGGAGCGGCTGGCGGCGGCCTTGAGAGCACAAAGCTGGATGGTGCCACCGCTCCTGGTGGATGTGGTCTGCCACTGGGTGAGCCAAAGCGCGTCACACGAGCTGCTGACGTGGCAAACCCAGGAGCTGGCGGCACGGCAGCAGCTCGTCACGGACCACCTGGCGGGCTACTCGCTGAGCCGTCGGCCAAACGGCAGCAACGTATGGCTAACGCTGCCCGATGGCTTACGGGCGCTCGAGCTGTGCGAGCGGCTCAACCAGCAGGGTGTCAAAGTGACCAGCGCGGAACCCTTCTGCGTAGGCAGCGCACCGGCCCCCCAGGCGGTGCGGATTTGCATCGGAGCGGCCGTTGATCAGGCGGCGCTTACGCGTGCGCTGTCCATTGTGCGCGCAAGCCTAGAGCAGACGCCCCTTGCGACCGCAACGGTCTAGCTAGTCATAGCGATCTTTCCAACCCTGCTGGCGCACCTGCTCTTTGAGCATGTCGAGCACGTCGTAAAGCACCTGTTCGGTCACTTTGGCGCTGGTGTCGTCGACGGTCAACCAACTGTCAAAGCTGGTGTCGGCGGTGCGCTCGACGAGTTGACGAAAGGCTGGGGAGTGCATGCCTTGCGCCATTTCATCCACCAGCCGCTGGGCGACGCTGCTGATAGAAGCTTGCATCGCGCTTGATGCGGTTTTTCCCATGGGTAAGCGGTGTAGTCGTTGAATTTCCGGGCTCTCTCGCAGCGTGCGGCTCACCAGATCGTCGATGGCCATCATGATGGCGGTGCGATTTTGCTGATACGCCCGTCCGGCCGTCGCCTCGAGGCGCTCGGCAATTTCATGGATCAACTGGGTTTTGCGCGGCATGATCACCCGCTCGATGACGCGTTCGGTGAGCGAGTCGCTGGACATGATCTGCTCCTGAGCGTTGCCTAGCAAACGCAGCGCTATACGGTCTGAGAGCTCCTCCAGCAAAATATCGTAATACTTGGCAAAAAATCGATAGACCGACCAACGGGTCACGTCGATCAAGCGCAGTCGATGTAACCGGTGTAGGAGCGAAATGACGCGTAAGGCGCGTAGCCAACGAAACCCACTGAGGGGGATGCAGCCCAGCACGTCGTACCAGTGTACGAAGGGATAGAAAAACCAGCGGTGATAGCGCCGCTCGGCAATCGCGACGGCCCAGCCCAGGAGTACATCGGCAATGAAGACGCTGACGAAAACCAAGTCGATGGTGATGAAGCGGCTGTGAATCGTCGTATCGTAAAACTCGTGAAAGCCAGGTGCGATGGTGGCCAGCGACTGGTTGATTGGACCGATAAGGAACAGCGAGTCAAACAGCAGCAGGCTTAGGTTGAGGACAACGGCGGCAAGGATCAAGAGATCCCAGCCGATGTGCGCATACTCGACGGCCTTGGGCAGGTGGGGGTAGCGCTGCCTGATGGGCATGATGACTCCTTGTCGTCGCGGGTAGGGTAGCGCTTAGCGCTGCTGGTGATGCTGTTGAGTCAGCTCCTCTTCGCGCTCGGCCTGCTTACGCAGCTTCTTGCGCAGCGCCGCCTTTTCGAAGCGCAGCTTCTGTAGCGGGGTCTCCAACGCCAGCGGCGGCACCCGGGCGGGCTTGCCGTTGGCATCCACGGCTACCATGGTGAGGTAGCAGCTATTGGTATGACGAATCAGCTTCTGGCGAATATCCTCGGCCACCACTTTGATGCCAATTTCCATGGAGGAGCGCCCCACATGGTTCACGCTGGCGAGAAACGTCACCAACTCGCCGACATGGATTGGCTGTTTGAACAGCACTTGATCCACCGATAGCGTCACCACGTAGTGGCCGGAGTAGCGGCTGGCGCAGGCGTAGGCGACTTCATCGAGTTTCTTCAGAATAGCACCGCCATGCACTTTACCGCTGAAGTTCGCCATGTCCGGCGTCATCAAGACCGTCATGGAAAGCTCGTGCTGGCCCGGTAAGGCGCTGTGTTCAAGGCTCTGGTCTGAGGCGTTGGGTACATCAGAGGCGTTGGACATAAAAGTTACCCTACGATTAAAAATGCCCGCCCCCCAGGCGATAGGGGCGGGCGTTGACGTCGTGCTTAGCTGCTTAGAACCAGACCAAGCCTACGGAAATGATAATACCGGTAATGAATAGCTGGATCAGACAGAATCCCATGATGTCCTTGGCTTTCAAGCCGGCAATCGCCAACACCGGCAGGGCCCAGAAGGGCTGTAGCAGGTTGGTCCAGGCGTCGCCCCAGGCCACCGCCATGGCCACGCGGGCAATGTCGGCACCCAGCGCTTCTGCGGCAGGTAGCATGACCGGCGCTTGTACCGCCCACTGGCCGCCGCCGGAGGGCACGAACAGGTTGACGATACCGGCGCTGAGGAACGACCAGAACGGCAGCGAGTTAGCGGTGGCAAACGAGACTAGCCATTCGGACATGCTCTGGGCCAAGCCTGACTGCACCATGATCGCCATGATGCCTGCATAGAAGGGGAACTGAATGACGATGCCTGCGCCGCCTTTAATGGCTTCGTTCAGGCTAGTGAGCAGGTTACGGGGCGTGCGGTGCAGCACGATCGCCAAGAACAGGAACATGAAATTCACCACGTTCAGGTTCAGGCCGCCGCCGCGCAGAAGGAAGTGGTCGAGCAAGAACAGCAGGCCCGGTACGCCCACCAGCAGCGCCAGCGGCATGCTGTTTTCGAGCTTTTCGGCAGGGCGCGTGAGACGGCCCACGGGCTCTGGTTCGTCGTCGAGCAGTTTGGGGTCGACGTAGACGCTGTCTTTCTCATCCGGCAGCATCATGCGGTTGACCAGCGGTACGGCGATGAACAGGCAGATGACGATAGCCAGGTTGAAGAAGGCGAAAATGGTCGAACCGGTGCCGATGACGCCGATCTGGTCCGCAGAGAAGTGGCCTTCGGTGGCGATCGTCAGCGGCACGGAACCGGCCAGGCCACCGTGCCACACCACGAAGCCGGAGTAGGCGCTGGCCACCAGCAAGCGGTAGTCGACCTTGATCAGACGGGCCAGCTCTTTGGCGAACAGTGCGCCGACCACCAAGCCAAAGCCCCAGTTGATCCAGCTAGCCGCCAGCGAGACCAGCGTGACGAGAATGATCGCGCCGCCGGGTGATTTCGCCGTACCGGCAATTTTTTGCAGAATGCGTTTCACGGGCGGAGAGCTTGCCAGCATGAAGCCGGTAACCAGCACGAGCAGCATCTGCATCGAGAAGGTCAGTAAGCCCCAGAAACCGTCGCCCCACATACGCAGCACGGCCAAGGGCGTTTGGCGCTCTACCGCGATGGCGGCGACGGCAGCAATCAGGGTTAGCAGGAGAACGAAGATATACGGGTCTGGCAAATAACGCTCGACCAGCTTGACCGCTGGTTTTGATATGAGTTTTAGCATGGAGTGCTCACTTTATTCGTTATTAGGAAGTGCGCGGCTAATATACGGTGGTGCGGTACAATTTTCATCCCTCCACGGCCAATGCGTGGGGTGCTTAACATTGTCACATCACCTTACGTTAGCGCAGTTCGCTCGCCCTGCCCGTTGTGGCGTTCAACGCTGCTGATCAAAGGTGAGAAACGCCGGATGACGGCCGCCAGCGGGTCAGCCGGTAGTGCCGATAATAGCCAATGAGCACGGCCGAGCGGGTGAGCATAAAAAGTGTGAAGGCTAGCCAAAGGCCGTGATTGCCCAGACCCTGACAGAACCACCAGGCCGGCAGGTAGACGGCAAGGCCCGCAAAGATGCTGTTACGCATCTCTCGCACTGCCGTGGTACCGATGAAGACCCCATCCAACAGGTAGCTCCACACGGCAATCAGTGGCATGACGACCATCCATGGCAGATAGGTCGCTGCGGTAGCGCGCACGTCGCTGAGCCCGGTAAGCAGGGCGATCAGCTGATTTCCCCCTAAGGCAAATAGCAGTGCCGCAGCGGCAGAGGTCCAGAACGAAAAGTGGGCCGTCGCGCGTACCGTGGCGGTAAACTCGCGCCAGTCTTGGCGGCCGTAAGCGCGCCCCACCAGCGATTCGGCGGCATGGGCAAAGCCATCCAACGCGTAGCTGGTGAGCATGATGAATTGCAGCAGCACGGCATTGGCAGCGAGCACGGTATCGCCCTGACGGGCACCTTGCGCGGTAAAAAACGCCATGGCAAACAGCAGCCCCAGGGTACGCACGAACAGGTTGGCGTTGACGTTGAACAGCGCCGAGTATGCCTTAAGTGCTAGCAGTCGCTGGCGCTGAAAGTGGCCTTCCACATACCCTAGCTGGCGCAGCACCAAGTAGCCGCCGAAGGCCAGCGCGCTGTAGTCTGCGAACACGCTGGCTAGCGCCACGCCGTTACTGGTCATCCCCAAGCCCACCACGAACCCCAGGTCGAGCAGGATGTTCACGCTATTGGTCAGCAGCAGAATCATCAACGTAACGCGGGCGTTCTGCTGCCCTAAAAACCACCCTAAAATGGCGTAGTTGGCCAGTACGGCAGGGGCCGACCAAAGACGAATCTCGGCGTATTCCCGCGCCAGCGGTGTCGCGTCGGCGCTGCCATCCAGTAACCACAGGCCAAGCGAGATCAGCGGCGAGCCCAACACGATCAAAAGCGTCCCGATAACGCCCGCCATGATCAACGATTGGCCAAGCAGGTTGCGCACGTCGCTCGGCGCATCACGCCCGATGGCCTGGGCGACCAGTCCGGTGGTGCCCATGCGTAAAAAGCCAAAGCCCCAGTAGAGAAAGCTAAATAGCGTTGCGCCAAGGGTCACGCCGGCCAGGTAGCGAGAGTCGGGTAAGTGCCCGACCACGGCGGTATCCACCAAACCGAGTAGCGGTACGGTGATATTGGAGAGAATGATGGGCCAAGCGAGGGTCCAAATACGCATTCAGAGTGACCTTCGCTTGCAGCGGTCGAGGCGCACCTTGAGTAGGCGGTTCAAGCGGCAGTAATGATGCGGTACTTCTCCATCAACTGCGCTTGGGTCTCGGGGCGCTCTGGGTCGAGGGGGATACAATCCACCGGACATACCTGCTGGCACTGCGGCTCGTCGAAGTGACCGACGCACTCGGTGCACAGATTGGGGTCGATCACGTAAATCTCCTCACCGGGAGAGATCGCGTCATTGGGGCATTCCGGTTCGCAGACGTCGCAGTTAATGCATTCGTCGGTGATCATCAGGGCCATGGGCATACCTCACGAATGGCGTATCACCCGAGCAGTGAGATACCCGAGTGTTTTACTCAACAATTATCGATAGCTAGGTAGTGTAGTGCTTACGCAGCGTCTCTGCGACCTGTGGATGCACGAGCGGTGAAATATCGCCGCCCAGCTTGGCGATTTCCCGCACGATGGTCGAGGAGATATAAGAGTTTTCCACGGCGGGGGTGAGAAACACGCTCTCGAGTTCGGGATTTTGAGCGCGGTTCATGTTGGCCAGCTGCAGCTCGTACTCGAAATCGGAGACGGCGCGCAGACCACGTAAAATGATCGTAGCGCCCTGCTCGTGCATCATGGTTGTTAGTAGCGTCGAGAAACCAATGACGCTGACGTTGGGCAGCGACGCGCATACCGCTTCCGCCAGCGCGATTCGCTGTTCTAAATCCAGGCTGGGACGTTTGCCGGGGCTAGCCGCTACGGCAATCACCACTTTGTCGAACATGCGCGCGCCGCGCTCGATCAGGTCGAAATGACCGTTGGTGATCGGGTCGAACGTGCCGGGATAGACGGCGATATTCTCGCGGCGCAGGCTCATGTCGGCGTCTCCTCGTCTAGCGAACCAAACGGATTGTTGGGGGCCAGCGACACCGCCTGATCGTAGCCAGGTATGTGAATACGGTCAGCGTGTATCTCGAGTTCCGGGCCTTCGAGTACCGCGTCGCCAAACTGGTAGCGAGGGGCGTAGTGCCCCCGGTCGGCGTCGGCCAGATACGCTGCGGCGTTGGCGCGGACGGTTTCACGGCGGCCTTTCCATGCATCGATGGCCGCGCGGCCGTGGCGCTTGACCAGCAGGCGCTCGGTGACGTCGGGCGAGAGCACGACACCCGTGGCGTTATTGCCACCAAAGCCTTTGGCGTTGACGAAGGCGGCATCGGCGGTAAACGCTTGCGGTGTGGTGAAAAAGCGCAGCCGCTCGGCATATACGTCATCGGCCACCGCATCCAGCGTTGGGATGCCTGGCAGCAGGCCGTGGGCGAAGCTGCCCAAAGCGCTGGCCAGCTGGTCGCCCGCCGCCGAGCCTTGCGAGTGGCCAATGAAGGCTTTGATCGCCACCACCGGCCACTGCTCAATGCCGTTCGCGCGGGCGATTTCATCGAACACGTGTGATTCGGTGGTGCGGTTTTTCGGCGTGCTGGTGCCGTGGGCATGCAGGAAGGTGCGCTCTTTTAGCGCGGTCTCCCCCAGCATGTCTTTGACCAGTGCGGCTGCCTTACCCAAGGTGATGTAGTTGCCGATGCCGGGCGCAGAGATAGAGCGCTTGTAGCCGTCGGCGTTGACGAAGACCTCGGGCACCGCGCCGAGGATATCGGCCCCTAGCTCTAGGGCGAGGCTGTCGTCCATCAGCAGCACAAACTGGCTGGCTTCGGCCATGGTGAAACCGCAGTTGCGAGCGAACGGGCGGCACGCGCGCTGGTAGTCGGTGTCGGTAAGCAGCTCCAAGGCATCCAGCGCTTTCAGGCTGGCGTCATCGGCCAGCGCGCCCATGGCGCGGAACCCTTCGATGATCTCCGGCGTGATCGGCGCGTCGGCGGTGCCCACCATCACCACCCGGCGGCGACCCGCGCGGATATCCTCGATGCCCAGACGCAGGTTGTAGAGGAAGCTCGCGCACGCCCCCAGCGCCGCGCCGGTGCCGCCGACACTACCCAACACGTAGGCATTGAGAAAGTCAGCGGGCATTTGCCCATAACCCAGCGGCATCTGCTTGGAGGTGGCTCGTTGACCGGTTACCAAGCTTTTCAGCAGCCCTCCCCACCCCTGGTCATCGAGCTGACCAATGGAGTTGCCCGCATAGACGGCAATGTGGTCGGGGTTGAGCTGCTGGCGCAGTGTTTCCCAAGAGAGGCCGCTGGCCCCCAGGCAATCACTGGCACCGAAGACCGCCATGGAGAGCCCGCGCGGGTGGTGAACACTGCGGTACAGACTGGCGGGATCGAAGCCGCTGGGCAACTGGGCCGCCGCCCTGACTTTGGGCTCTTGCGCGTCAGGCAACAGCACGTCGAAAGCACCGGCAGGGAGGGTGACTTCGACCTGCCGCGCGTCGATCTCGCGCACTTGCCATCCGTCGGGCAACTGATCGGGAAGCTGGCGGCGGCGCAGCGTGACGCACATCGGCTCGGCTAGGGTCATGTCGGCGCGTCGATTCGCTGGCAGGCCCGGGGCCAGAAAGCGCGGGTCTTCGTTGCGGCGAATCAGCGTGTGATTAAGTACCTGATTACGCAGCCGTAGGGCAGGGGCGTCGATGGGCTGTCCTGCGCTGTCGTGCCATCCGTTGTCGGAGTGCTCGGCAAGACGCATGAGCGCCGCCAAGCCTTCCAGGGTCTGGCGCTGCTGGTCAGCAGGTAAAGCATCAAGCACGGTGCGGCGGAAGGCCTGATGGCCCGAGGTTCTGCCGGCGGGATTGATGCCGCCCATGCCGACAATCACCGGTAAGTGTGACAAGCCGGGTTCCTCGTGGTGCGGTGGTTTTTAATAACAGTTATTGTCAGACCGAGTCGATAATGGCGACCGATCCGAGCTTAATCAGTGAGCTGAACGTATGGCTCGGGCGTGATCATAGCACCGGGCGTGCAACGGCGTCATGCCGAGCGCGCGGGAGACTGATAGAATCACGCTTTTTTTAACCCAGGGGATGGCATGCAGCACACCTCACGGCCAGTGACGTCCAATCAGCCCGGGCCGCATCACGATGTGGCCCGGCGAGTCACCCGCGCGCTCGCACATCCGCTGCGCAAACCCGTTGCCGATCACACGCGGCGAGCGTTCGAACGGGCTAACGCGTGGCGACAGCAGCGCGGTGCGCCTTTGATCCTCGACGCGGGCTGCGGGGTGGGCCTATCGACCCGACGATTGGCACTAAGGTTCCCTGAGTGCAGTGTCATCGGCGTCGATCGTAGCGAAGATCGGCTGGGGCGCGAGCACGGCGAGTTGCCGGACAATGCGTTACTGGTGCGTGCCGATTTGGTCGATTTTTGGCGGCTAGCACTGGAAGCAGGCTGGGCGCCCGAGCGCCACTATTTGCTGTATCCCAACCCGTACCCTAAGTCGGCCCACTTGAAAATGCGCTGGCATGGCCATCCTGTTTTCCCCACACTATTAGCCTTGGGAGGACGGCTGGAGCTGCGCTCGAATTGGCAGCTTTATGTGGAAGAGTTTGCCCAGGCCGTGAACATCGTCACAGGCCAAGCAGCTAGCGTCACCGCGCTGCAACCTAACGGTGATTATCTCACTCCGTTCGAAGCCAAATATGACCAAAGTGGCCAAACGCTCTGGCGTTTGTGCATCGAGTTGGAGCGCCCATGACATTTATCTATCTGATTCTCGCGATCGTGGCGGAAGTAATCGCCACTAGTGCCTTGAAAGCCTCGGCGGGGTTTACCCGCCCACTGCCGAGTCTGCTGGTGGTAGGGGGCTACGGGGTCGCGTTCTATTTACTGAGTTTGGTACTGCGCACGCTACCCGTCGGCATTACCTACGCCATTTGGGCGGGCTTGGGTATCGTGCTGGTGACGCTGGTTGGCATCGTGGTGTTTGGTGAAACGCCAGACCTGCCCGCCGTGCTGGGTATCACGCTGATCGTGGCGGGTGTGGTAACGCTGCAGGTCTTTTCCAAAATGAACGTTCATTGAGGTTGCTCGACGTGACGAGTTTTCTGACTTTCTCCACACGCTGGCTACGTAACGGCGTCGTTGCCGGGGTGACGACCGCTGCGCTCTGCGCCAGTTCAGCGCTTTGGGCCGATTTCACTCGGCTGAGCCAACTCGAAGCAAAAGGCTTTGCCATCAGCGCCGAGGCGCGCTTGTTGGATGCCGATAGCGGCAGTAACCCGCTGTTGGGTAGCCTGAATCCGGAGCGTCAGCTCTCGCCCGCCTCGGTCACGAAAGCGTATATGTCGGCGGCCCTGCTGAACCGCTTTGGCCCCCAGCATCGTTTCACCAGCCAGCTCGTCAGTACTGGGCAGGTACAGGACGGCGTGTTGAGTGGCGATCTCGTGTTCGAGGGCGGCGGCGACCCTGGATTGACGACCGAAGACCTGTGGCGGCTCGTTCATCGGCTGCGGCTGGCAGGTGTTGCCCATGTCGACGGGGCACTCATCGTCAGCCAGTGGCGCTTTGGCCCGGTGGAGTGCATCACCACGGACCGCTGCAATGCCCGTACCCGAGTGACCAACGCTTATAGTGCGCCGCTCTCCTCGGCGGGTGTCAACTTTGGCACCTGGTGCGTCAACGTCGCCCCGGCGGCCCAGCCGGGGACGCCTGCGCGGGTGGGTCTGTGCGACAGCCAAGATCCGCTGATCGTCATCGATAATCAGGTCGTCACGCGTCCGGCCAATAGCGGCACCGAGATCAGCGCAGAGCGCCTAACCGACGAACGCGGTGATGTCATGCGCTTGACGGGGCAGATTTCCACCAACGCGGTGGCGCGGGATGTCTACCGTGGTGCGGGCGATGCCGCAGAGAAGACGGCCCAGGTACTGCTCAGTATGCTCAACCAGTCCGGTATCAGTGTGCGCGATCCGTGGCGCGTCAGCGCCAGCCAGCCGCCGAGTAGCGCCCAGCGCCTAGCCGCCGTGGATAGCCAGCCGCTGCAGGAGCTGCTGCTACGCACCATGAACTACTCCAACAATTACATGGCCGACGTGCTGGCGCTGAACTTGGTGGAAACACCCCAAGCGCAGCTTCGTCAAGCAGGGCAGGCCATCGAAACCTATGTGCAGAGCCTGCCCGGGCATGGCCCGATCACGTTACACAGCGGCAGTGGGCTGACCACTGACAATCGCACCTCGGCTCATGGTGTCAACGTGATGCTGGAGGACATGTTCCGTCAAAGCGCACTGTTCCCGAGCTTCGTAGCCGCGTTCCAGTCGCCCGCCAATGGGGTGATGCGCTTCATTCGTCGCGGCACATCCACGTTCCAACATAACGTCATGCTGAAAACTGGCACGCTCAACCAACCGTTTGCCGTGCGCGCTGCGGCAGGCTATTTCCTCACGGCCCAAGGGCGCTGGGGCGTGTTCAGCGTGCTGGTGAATGGTAGCGGCAGCACGCCTTATCTCAGCTGGCCCGAGGTGCTCGACCCACTGTCGTTAGATCTCGATGCAATGATACTGGCCAATTAATGAAACGCTTAGCTGAGGCACAACGGGCATGAAACCACGTCACACGGGGTTAACCCATTTATTGCACTCCACACGCTACTCCTGGAAAGGCCTGAAAGCAGCGTTTCGTAATGAGTCTGCCTTTCGCCAGGAGCTGGCGATTACTGCCGTGCTGCTGCCATTTGCCTGGTGGATTGGCGAAGGCCCGATCAGTTGGCTGCTGCTGGTCGGCAGTCTGTTTCTCGTGCTGATTGTCGAGCTGCTCAACAGCGCCATCGAAAACGTGGTCGACCGTATCGGCACCGAACACCATGAGCTGTCAGGGCGTGCCAAGGACATCGGCTCGGCCGCGGTGATGCTGTCGCTGATGATGGCGGGGCTGACCTGGGGGCTGTTAGGCTGGGAAAAATGGATGGGCTAGTTGGCCTAGAATGTCGTTAAGAATCATAACAATCGCTTGGCAAAGAGGTGCTTATGCAGTCCCACGATGCGTTATTTCCCACGGATACGCTCCCCAAGTCGCTCGCACCGGCGGCCGCCCAGGCCCACCAGCGCCTGAGTGAGGCACTGAGCCAAGCGGATAACATCGCCTCGATGGCCAAACAGTCGCTACCCTCCCGTCATTGGGACGCTCTAGCCCCTGCTCGCCGCAAGGCGTTGGCGCGGGTGGTGACGATTTCCACCTTTGCTCTCGATACGCTCGCGCGGTTTCCCCACTGGCTGGCCGAGTTGGATGCTGCCGGAGAGTTGGATAGCGCCCCCAGTAAGGAAGCGCTGACCCAGTGGTTGGATGAAGCCCTAGAGAGCGCCGAGGACGAAGAGGCGCTGCACCGGGTCCTGCGCCGTTTTCGCCGTGCGCGCATGCTGGGTATCGTTTGGCGCGATCTTGAACGCCCCGACGGCGCCTCCATGTGGGACACCGCCCGGTCGGTCTCTTGGCTGGCAGAAGTATGCACCGACGCAGCGCTGTGTTGGCTGGAGCGTTTCTACGCCACCCGCTGGGGCACGCCTGCTCCGCGCCGCGACGGCTCGCCCCAGCGCCTCGTCGTGTTGGGGATGGGCAAGCTAGGGGCTGGCGAGCTCAACCTCTCCTCGGACATCGACCTGATTTTTGCCTTCCCTGAAAAGGGCGAGACCGAAGGCGGCCGTAAGCCTTTGGAACATCAAGAGTACTTCACCAAGTTGGGCCAGCGTTTGATCGCTGCACTGGATGCCATGACGGCGGATGGCTTCGTGTTCCGCGTGGATATGCGCCTGCGTCCGCTGGGCGACGGCGGCCCGCTGGTGGGCAGTTTTTCGATGCTCTCCAGCTACTATCAGGACCAGGGCCGAGAGTGGGAGCGCTACGCGATGCTCAAGGCGCGGCCCATTGCCGGGGACCTCGACGCCGGGCATGAGCTGCTGGCCAGCCTGCGGCCGTTCGTCTATCGCCGCTACCTCGATTTTGGCGCCATCGAATCGCTGCGCGAGCTGAAGGCAATGATCAACCGCGAAGTGAAGCGCAAAGGCATGCAGAGCAACATCAAGCTGGGGCCGGGAGGCATTCGCGAGGTGGAGTTCGTGGTGCAGGCGTTCCAACTGATTCGTGGCGGCCGCGATACCGAGCTGCAGGTCACCTCGCTGCATACGGCGCTCGAGCGCTTACCGGAGCTTGGGTTATTGCCCCAAGCCGTGGTGGACGAGCTGCTGCCGGATTACGCCTTTCTGCGCGACGTGGAGCACGTTCTGCAGGCACTCGAAGATCGCCAAACCCAAACCCTGCCCAGCGATGACGAAGATCGCGAGCGCGTGGCGTTGGCCATGGGGCACGAGGATTGGCCTAGTCTCATCGCCCAGCTCGACGAGGTGCGCGAGCGCGTTCGTCAGCATTTCGATGCAGTGATTGCCGACCCGGAGGAGGACGCAGAGGAGCAGCAGAGCGAGGCCGGCCTTGCCCAGTGGCGGCTGCTTTGGCGCGGCGAGCTGGAAGAGGGCGAAGCGCTGGCTCTGCTTAGTGACGCGGGGTTTCAGACGTCCGAGCGGGCGCTCAAGCGTGTGCAGAGCCTCTACAGCTCCCGGGCCGTGCAGAGCATGCAGCGCATCGGCTTCGAGCGTTTGGATGCGCTCATGCCACTTCTACTGAGTGCCGTTGCCGAGAGCGATATGCCGGATACCGCGCTGGCGCGGGTGCAACCCCTCATCGAGGCCGTACTGCGGCGTACCGCTTACTTGGCGCTACTGCGGGAAAACCCTCAGGCGCTGGAGCATCTCATGCGGCTCTGCTCGGCGAGCCCTTGGATAGCCGAGCAGCTTGCGCGCTACCCGATCCTGCTGGACGAGCTATTGACCCCCGACACGCTCTACACGCCCGCCCACAAGGCGCGTTTGGGCGACGAGCTACGCCAGACACTCAACCGGATACCCGAAGATGACGAAGAGGCACAGCTAGAGGCGCTGCGGGTCTTCAAGCATGCCCAGATGCTCCACGTCGCCGCCTCCGATATCGCCGGTACCCGCCACTTGATGAAAGTCAGCGATTACTTGACCTACATCGCCGAAGTGATCTTGGAGGCGGTGCTGGCCATGGCGTGGAAACACGTGACGCGCAAGCACGGCGCCCCTGCCGGATGTAATAGCCGTGAGCCTGCTTTTTTGATGATCGGTTATGGGAAGCTCGGCGGTATCGAGCTGGGCTACGGCTCGGATCTGGACTTGGTCTTCCTGCACGACAGTGACGGCAAAGGCAGTACCGACGGTCCACGTCCCCTGGATACACCGGTGTTCTTCACTCGTCTGGGCCAACGCATCATCCACCTGCTCACCGCCGTGACCCCCGCGGGAAGCCTGTACGAGGTGGACATGCGTCTACGACCGTCAGGCAATGCGGGGCTATTGGTCACCTCGCTGGATGCCTTCGCCGATTATCAGCACCAAAACGCCTGGACCTGGGAGCATCAGGCGCTGGTGCGTGCGCGCGTCGTGGCAGGTAACGAGGCGCTGGCCAAGAAATTCGACGCCCTGCGCGGCGATATTTTACGCAATGAGCGCGATCCCGACGCACTGCGCGACGATGTGGTCAGCATGCGCCATAAGATGCGTGACCACTTGGGGACCAAAGGGCCGCTGGAGAGTGGTCCCGACGCCACCTTTAACTTGAAGCATGACACCGGTGGCATGGTGGACATCGAGTTCCTGTGTCAGTACGCCGTGCTGGCGCTTTCCCACCAAACGCCAGCGCTGATCACCTATAGCGATAACATTCGTATTCTGGAAACCCTGGCGGAAAGTGGGCATATCACACCAGAGGAGGCCGAGCAGCTGCGCGAGGCGTATTTGGCCTACCGCAGCCGAACGCACCGCGCGGCGTTGACGGGAGAGAAGGCGTTGGGCCAAGTCAGCGAGTTTGCAGAGCATCGCCAAGTGGTGACGGCGCTGTGGCAGCGTTTTTTGGAGCCTTGATTGGCGCGCCAAGCATTTTTCAGTAGCATCGGTAAAAAGCTAGCCTGTTAACGACTGCTCCAGAGCGGCTATTCCAATAAAAACAAGGATGAACGTATGCGCACTCACCCATCCGCGCGGCCTCACCATGAGGCGGCTTGCCAATGATTGGGCAAATTATAGCCACGCTGCTGCCGGTCTTTTTGATTGCTGGAAGTGGCGCCGCCTATGGACGTTTCCGATCGCCTGATATCCGCAGTTTGAATACGCTCAATATGGAGCTGTTCGTTCCACTGCTAGTATTTGCCGTTCTGGCTGACCGCCAAGCGCCGCTGGCAGAGTACGCGTGGCTCGCCAGCGCTGCCGCATTGGTGGTCCTGGGGTCAGGAGTCGTACTGTGGCCCGTGGTGAAGTGGCTTGGGCTGGAAAGTAAGGTCTTCCTGCCGCCGATGATGTTCAATAACTCTGGCAACATGGGAGTGCCGCTGCTGGTGTTGGCCTTCGGGCCAGAAGCGCTACCGGCAGCCGTGGTGGTCTTCATCGTGGAGATGCTGCTGCACTTTTCGGTGGGCCTTTATATGCTGGACCCGCGCACGTCGCTGTGGCGGATGCTTAAAATGCCTATCGTCGCGGCCAGTGTGGCGGGACTACTGGTCAACGTTGGAGGCGTGCCGCTGCCGGGGTGGCTGCTAGAGGCCATGCATATGCTCGGTGGCGTATGTATCCCGCTGATGCTCTTCGCCCTGGGCGTACGCCTGCTGGAGATCGACTTTAGCGATTGGCGTACGGGCTTGTTGGGGGCAGTGCTCTGCCCGCTCTCCGGGGTCATCATTGCGCTTCCGCTGATGTGGCTGCTGCCGCTGACGCCGCTGCAAACCGCCACATTACTCGTGTTCGCAGCGCTGCCACCAGCCGTGTTGAATTACTTGGTCGCTGAGCAGTATCGACTTGCACCGCACAAGGTCGCATCGCTGGTGTTGATTGGTAACCTGGGGAGCTTGATTGTCATGCCGCTGACCCTGGCGGCGGCCTTTGCCTGGATCCAGCCGCCACCCTGACAGCGGCTGGTGCAAACAAGGGGACACACTCAACAGGGTACGGAGTAAGAAAAACGGATTAGTGGCGCGGCTCGTCCTTGACTTCGTAACTGCCTTCGAGCGCATCACGCTGCCCCGTGGACTCCTTGCCAGCGTAGCTACCGCCGATGTCTTGAGCTTGGTCGGCGCGCATCTGCTCCATGCGTTTTTTCATCTTATGGCGCACGAACGGCATCATTGCCCAGCCAACGAGCAAGAAAAATAGCCCTAAGACGACGCCAACGATCATCAGCACGCCAAACGCAAGCCATGTCAGTAAAAGCTTTAAGCTGCCCACGAGCCCGGTCGGCTGCGTTTGGGCAGCCCGGGCACGCCACTGGTGCGCGGCTTGCCAGGCGGCATTACGTTGTTCGCGATTCATCTGTGGCATGAAAGCCTCCATCGTTCGTTTGCCCCCTTTGGAGCTTGTTCAGGCAGGCAAGTTCACTGCCGGTCGAATTTTCCACTCGACTTCTTTTAAAGCGTCATCAATCAGAGGTGGCTAAATGGGCTCTCTTGAGCGCTCGACATGCGATGACACGCGCTGAATGTTAGACTTTACATGAAAACACTAACATGATGCGTCATGTTTTTATGAGCTAATGTTTTAAGAACAGCGAATGAGGGATCTAAATAAACGAACGCACTACATGCGTATATTTCGTTCATTAACCAGGGTGGTGCTATGACAAACCATGGAGGTAAGTCGGTGTTTATCGCATCGGCGGTGATCATTTTTGGCTTAGTAATCGTAGGGGCCTCTTTTCCCGATGCGTTTGGCAGCGCCGCAGAGACGGCGCTGACGTCCATTACCGAACTGTTTGGCTGGTTCTATCTCTTCTCGGTATTCGGTTTTGTCGTTTTTCTGATCGGTCTTGCGCTCAGCAAATACGGCAAAGTGCGCCTTGGGCCTCAGGACAGTACACCCAGTTATAGTTTTTTTTCCTGGATCAGCATGCTGCTGGCCGCGGGGTTTGGAGTCGGCTTGGTGTTTTACGGCATGGCGGAGCCCATGACGCACTACATCAACCCGCCCTACGGGGATGTGCCTGCCGAAAGCGAGGCTGCCGCGCGCTATGCAATCCAATACAGCTACTTCAACTGGGGGATCCACCAGTGGGCCGCTTTCTCGGTGGTGGGACTGATCATCGCTTACTTTCAATTCCGCAAAGGGCAAGCAGGGCTGGTGTCGTCCGTTCTCTCATCGGTGACAGCCAAACATCCGCGTATTCGTCCCTATGCGTCTTGGCTGGATGTTTTTGCGGTAGTGGCGACCGTCATGGGCGTGGCAACGTCGTTAGGGCTAGGCGTCCTGCAAATGAATGGTGGGCTCAATGCGGTGTTTGGCCTGCCTGAGAACGGGCTTTGGCAGTTTGCCATTCTATTCGTGATGTTTTGTGCTTACATGGCCTCGACTTGGTCAGGGCTCGACAAGGGCATTAAACGGCTCTCGAATCTTAATATGGCGCTGTGTATCGGTTTGATGCTCTACGTGCTGTTCACCGGCCCGACCATCGCGATTCTCGAAACCATTACGCTGGGTATCGGCGATTATCTGCAGAACTTCATTGGTATGAGCCTACGAATTTCGCCCTACAGTGATAATCAGTGGGCCAGTAGCTGGACCATTTTCTACTGGGCCTGGGTCATCGCTTGGTCGCCCTTCGTCGGCACGTTCGTTGCCCGCGTCTCGCGTGGTCGTACCATCAAGGAGTACGTGTTCGGCGTACTGTTCGTGCCGCCGCTGCTGGCGTGTCTGTGGATCGGCGTATTTGGCGGGGCCGCGCTCAATTTGGAAATGAGCGGCAGCGATGTGGGCCTCGCGGCTGCAACGGAAGCCAACATCACCGTCGCCCTGTTCGAGATGTTCGATCTCATGCCGTTCTCTGGGGTACTGTCCGTGGTGGCCATGCTGCTGATTTTCATTTTCTTGGTGACGTCGGCAGACTCCGCTTCATATATCGTCGCGCAGATGACCGACAACGGCTCGATCAATCCGCCGCTCTACAAGCGCGTGGCATGGGGTGTACTGATTGCAGCGATCTGCTTGACGCTGATCGTCGCTGGCGGTCTTTCTGGATTACAATCTGCCGCCGTGCTGTCAGCTCTACCGTTTACCTTTATTCTGTATATGATGGTCATCGTACTGGTACGTGAGCTGCGTGCTGACCGTAAAGCCATGCTGACCCAGCTCTATCGTCGCCACGGCGAAACGCCCGTAGGGGCCGACGCCTTCGAGGCCGAGCAGCTGGGTGAAGAGGAGCGGTTGCGTCGTGCCCCCAGCGTGGTCAACCGGCGTATCAATAGCTAAGCAATGGCTTCAATAGAGGAAGCACTCATGGAAACAGCGTGCTAATGGCTCGACAAGGACGCCACGGAGCCACGCGAAGACAGCCCAAAGGCGCTGCTTTCGACCGCTGGCTGGATCGCTTGGTCACCGTGGCGGTGATCACGGCCATGGTGGTGGGCATCTCGGCGGTGATGGCTCACTGGCTGTTATGATGCAGTTGTCCAAGGAGAGTGTGATAACGCCCGGCTATGCCGGGCGTTCGTGTATCTCGACTCGGTTGCGGCCACGCCGTTTGGCCAAATAGAGCTGTTGGTCGGCAAGGCTCAGCAGGTCGTCGGTACTCAGCGGCCGCTCGGCGGACATGCTGGCTACCCCCATACTGGCCGTCAGATGTGAATGTGTGCTGGAGTAAACGTGAGGAATGGCGAGTGAGAGCACTGCTTGGCGAAGACAGTTGGCGACGTCCAGCGCTCCAGCGCTCGCGGTGCCTGGTAGCACACAAATGAACTCTTCTCCGCCGTAACGTGCCAGCAGGTCGCGGCTGGGGTCGATGCACTGATTCAGCGCCGTTGCGACCGCCCGCAGCGTGTCATCTCCCATGGCGTGGCCATAGTGGTCGTTGAACTCTTTGAAATTGTCGATATCGATGAAAATCACCGACAGGGGCCGTTTGGCGCGATGCGCCCACTGCCACTGTTGAGCGATGAACATATCGAAGTGACGGCGGTTGGCCACGCCCGTCAGTCCATCGTATTGAGAAAGCTGATGAAGATGATCGCGCTGCTCCAGCCCTGATTGAAAGGCATTGAGGAGGTGGTCCAAGCTCTCGACCAAATGGCCCAGCTCGTCGTCGTGATGGCCTTTCAACGATGGTTTGGGCCACTGTCCTGGCCGTGCGGGGTCGGTTTGAGTAATTGCGGCGTGCACTTTCAAGAGCGGACGGGTAATGAAAATATGGAACAGCGCAATGACTAAGCCGCTCAGTAAAAAGGCTTCCACCACGCTTCGTCCCACGACCTCGTAGCTACGCTCTAAAAACTCTTGTGTCAGGTAGTCCGCATCCAGCGTGAGCGAGATATCGCCCACCGTCGCGTCGGGCATGTCACTGCCGATGTAGTAGCGTAGCGGCATGTCATGATTGACAATGTCGCCAAATAACCGCTGACTGAGCCAACTAGCGGCGGCTGGTCGAGTGGGGTAAAACTCTGCCAGAGCACGACCAAAATCGTCGCGAATCGCCACGTGAGCAATGTCGCTGTTACTGAACAAGCCAAACGCGATTTGATGCGCTAAATCGGGATTGAGCTGAAAAGCGGCTTCGGCCGCTGCGCCGTTGACGATGGCCAATTGCTGTAAGGTGCGTTTTTGTACGTCTTCGCGCATGCTACTGGCGTGACCGAGTAGCTCGATGCTACCGGATACCAAGCTGATCAAAATGGCGATTAACAGCGTTAGCAGGGCTTGCTTGAGCGTCAAGCGACCGCTGGCGAGATAAGGCTTGGTGATACTCACGACAGTGGCTCCCTTTTCGGGGTGGGCGGCGTGTCTAGGTGGCGCTGTAGTCGCTCGATCACGCTGCGTTCGACGCTGGGGTGACAGGCGAGATAAAGCGGAGCGTAATGGAAGGTAAACAGGTGCTCGATGGCAACGCCTTCTTCTGCTGCCAGTCGCTCTGCGGTCGCTCGTCCAGTGACGATGACATCGATCAACCCTGCCCCTAGCCTCACCATGTTTTCACGCTCGGTGGGCGCGCGCAGCACCTCGACCCCTTGGTTAGCCACGTAATCTCCCACGGCATCTTCACGAAAACTGCCTACCCGCCACTTACCCAACTGATCAAGCTCTGTAAGCTCCCAGTGTCTCGACAATAGGCCGAATGCCGACCACTCGTTGATGACCAGTGGTCCAACCCAGTGAAACAGCGGCTCTCTTTCAGAGGTACGGGTGGTGGAGTAGACGCAGTGGTGCTCGCGTAGCCGTGCTTCGGTATACGCCCGCGCCCAGGGTAAGAGGCGAAAGCGAGCGTCGATCCCGGCATGCGTCAATGCATGGCGTAGCTGTCGTGTGGCAATCCCGTCGATGTCGCCCTGAGGCGTCTGATAATTGAACGGTGGATACTCTTCGGTATTGATCGTGAGCAGCGGTGATTGAGCACGGCTGGCGAGACTGATACCGATGAGCAGCAAGCCGATTGCAACGATCACCCCGTAGGGCATCACGTACAAGAGCGTTCGATTAACCATCGCTACCTGCCTGTATGGCCACCGGGAGAGTCGTGACGTGTTCGAAAGCCTGCTGGAGTTGGGCAACGAGGCGTGAGTCCGTCTCAGCGTTGAGCGCGAAGTAGAGATAAGATTCGCTCAGGGTATAGAGAGGTACCACGATCTCGGCGGGATAGCCTGCTTGCTCGGCAATCCACTGGGCGACATCGCTGCTGTAAGCCCACAGGTCGACGCGCTCGTGGAGCAGCATATGCAGGGCGCTGCGATTATCCATGGCTGGTCGTATCAGTGCCTCTGGGTAGCCTGCCTCGGTTAGGGCTTGGGCACCAATGTCCTCGCGTATGACCGCCACGCTCAATCCCTGTTCGATGGCATCGTCCAGTGAGGACACTCGAATGTTCGCTCCCTGACGTGCAAGCAGCACGACATGGTCTCGCGCGATGGGACCTACCCAGTGAAACCGCGATTCTCGGCTCGGCGTGCGGGTCGTGGAAAACAGGACGGTGTTGGGCCGATGCAGGGCGAGTTCGTAGCCGCGTACCCAAGGGTAGTAGCGGATGTCATCCCTGCCCAGGGGAGAGCCCGCATGGGCCAGCATGGCTTCAAGCAGCTCGACGGAGCTGCCCATCAAGCGGTCCCCGTCTAAGTAGTTGTAAGGCGGATACTCTTCCGTGATAAACGTCAGCGATGCCAGGGATACCGTTGAGTCGTCCGCGAACACACGGTCGTCAAAAAGAGAGGCGGTGACGTCAGCGCACCCTAGCAGTAGAAAAAGGGTGGCCAGTAAACGCTTTTTTATAACGTTGCCATGCGCCATCTAATAGCGTCCCTGTTATTAATTTAATCTAGCAAAGTTAGAGTAACTTTGTGTGTCTGTCACCTCTAATCTGTTAACGAACTGGATAGCGAAGCGATACGGCGAACTGATACTCTTATGGCTCTTTTTAAGAGAGCGCTGATATGTCGTCTGCCCCCGTCATGCCCAATGCCACTGTTTATGCGACCCGGCGCGAAATTTTCGGCTGGGCCATGTTTGATTTTGCTAATCAAGCCTACACACTGCTCATTATTACCGTGGTATTTGGCGAACTCTTTACCACGGTTATCGTGGGCGAACGCAACGATGGTTATCGGCTCGCCAACTTTTTATGGAGTCTTGCGCTTGCCATCAGTTATTTGATGGTCGTGATCAGTGCCCCGCTATGCGGTGCCGTTATGGATTATCGCGCTGAGAAAAAACGCTTTCTGCTGTTTAGCTATTTGGCAACGGTGGCCACGACGGCGATGCTCTACTTTGTCGAGCCTGGCTACGTGGTGCTGGGCCTGTTATTGATCGTGCTCTCCAACTATGCCTACTCCATGGGAGAGTCGTTCATTGCCGCCTTCTTACCTGAGTTGGGTCCGCCGGATGCACTGGGGAAGATTTCTGGCTTTGGCTGGGCACTGGGCTATATCGGAGGGTTAGTCGCTGCTGGTTTTACGCTCATCGTGCTGGGAGAGGCGACGGCCGACAACTTCGAGCGCATCCGCTGGGTGGGTCCATTTGCGGCTGGCTTCTTTTTGGTGGCTGCCATCCCAACGTTTTTGTGGCTAAAAGAGCGCGGTGTGCCCAAACCCCACGGTGTCTCTTATCGCCAAATCGCTCAGCAGCGAATAGTGGGCACCTTCAAGGAGCTGCGCACCTTCAAGGATTTGAGCATCTTTCTTGTCTCTCTGCTGTTTTCCATGGCGGGGGTCTACATCATCATCGCCTTCGCGTTCATTTACGGTGCTCAAGTCATCGGATGGGATGAGAGCGTGCGCAATATCATGTTCATCATCGTGCAAGTCACCGCTGCTGCTGGTGCGATCGGATTTGGCTTTCTGCAGGATAAACTCGGGGCCAAGCATACGTACCAAATGACCCTGGCCCTGTGGGTGGCTGCTATCGTGGCCATCTGGGCGACCCCCGAAGTGACCGCATGGCTCAATCGGCAGTTGGGTTGGCAGTGGCAAGCGCAGCATGTATTTCTAATCGTGGGCTGCCTGGCTGGTTTGAGCTTGGGCTCCAGCCAGTCGGCCAGCCGCGCGCTGGTGGGTGTTTTCTCGCCGCTGGAGAAGTCAGCAGAATTTTTCGGCTTCTGGGGGTTGGCCAACAAGCTCGCCGGGGTGCTAGGCATCGTCATGCTGGGCATACTGCAAACGCTAATTGGACTACAAGCGTCTATTCTTCTTTGTGTGGGGCTGTTCATGGCGGCCATGCTGATCTGCTTAGGCGTCAACGAGCGCCGCGGGCGTCAGGCGGCGGTGGCCTGGAAAAGTGTCTAATGCCACGAGGTGAGCGATGATGACAGGCCGGGCACAGCGCGGCGGCATCGTCATGATGCTGCTCTTCTGGGTGCTGCTCATGGCAGTGGGCACTTGGTGGATCCAAGGCGGCCTGGAGCAGATGTGGCAGCCAAATGTACATCTGATGAATACCGCTCCCGACAATGCGCCGGTCACTCTCAAACGAAACCGAGCGGGGCACTTCGAGGCACCTGGCCGTATCAACGGAGAGCCCGTTACGTTTTTGTTGGATACCGGGGCCACCTATGTGGCGGTGCCCAGCGAGCTAGCCGAACGCCTGCGTCTGGAGCCAGGGCGGCGTGCTTGGTTCAATACGGCCAACGGGCGCGTAGAGGGGAACCTGACCCAGTTGGAAGAAGTCGCGCTCGGTGGAATACGCATGAGCAACGTGCAAGGCTCCATCAGTCCAGGCATGGAACGGGATACGGTGCTGTTAGGCATGAGTTTTCTGAATCAGTTAGCCATCGAGATCCGTGGCGGAGAGATGGTGCTTAGACTGCCAGAACCTTAATGCTGGTTTGTGTTAAGCGCACTCATGTGCTTAGCTGAAGGCTCATGGACGCTTAAACGCAAGGAGTGACAATGGGTATCGAAGTCGGCGGTTTATTAGGTTTGATCTGGCTCGTCATCGTCGTATGGGCCATCGTAAAAGTCGCTAAAAGCTCGGCCGGTGGGTTGGCCAAACTGCTCTGGATCATCGCACTACTGGTCTTTCCCCTTGTCGGGCTAATCGCTTGGTTCTTATTTGGCCCCAAGGGATAGCGAGTGTTAGTCAGTAGATGTAGGGTCCCGGATGATTAACCACTCGTTTAGTAAATAATTCAGGTCGCTTGAGCTGCCACTCCTTCATCACCGTGATCGGCGATTGGTGGTGCAGCGCTTTCTGCGGGATATGATGATTGTACAG
>NZ_JAKRFL010000015.1:0-79859 GCF_022348105.1 Halomonas sp. MMH1-48 | reverse complement strand
GCGAGAAGGTCAGCTTTTCAGGTACCATTTTGGAAGCGGCTGTTGGTGCTTGATGGATTGGTTAGGTTCTTGAAATCATAGCACTTTCAGCCGCTTTCTTTTATACCCTGTGAGAAATCCGGGCTAGGCTGTTGTATTGCTCTCTTTCGAAATCCGACTTGTGCGAAATGCCTGATTCCATCCCCCAAGCAGTTGGCACATAAGAAGTTAGTATTCGAACAAGAGCTTCTGAATCATTCGAAATCAACTCTGCCACATAATCATTTACATAGTTATTACGCACATACCTATTTAATGTATAAAATATCGTTGGGATGGAGTTAGGCACCAGCCTGGTTAGATCATCCTTTCCTTCAACTTTATCATCTATGAGCTTCCCTAAGTGCTTTCCGATATCATCTATACAGGCTTCAGAAAAACCATCCTTTTCGGGTTTGTTTTCATCTTCACGTTTTAACCATCTAAAAATCTCGAGTTTAAATTCCAGTGAAGGTGCTGAACCAATGCATTTTTTTGCCAAAGCAACTCGGTCAGATTTCTGTACATTTTGAATCAAATCACTAACCAGCATGGCTGCCTGCGAAAATGGAGTTATCCAACTATACAACACCTCTGGATTGGGGATGTCATCACTCTTTTGTGCAATAGCAACAGCCAATGCTAACGCGACATCAGCATCTATGCTGCCTGCCTTATGCCTCAATTTTTTAATTAATGTTTCAACTGAAGAAGCGTTGAATATTTCATTTAGTGGATTGCTTTCTAAATCGAAGGGCTCTTCCCACTTCTCACTATCTTCAGTTATCTCCTGAATTAGCTTATCTGATATATCTCCCTTTGGTATTGCGTATGTAAAATATCTAGAGTAATAATTTTCAGAGCAAATTCTCTGTCCATTATTCCATTTCTCATACCAATCCGAGCCATAGCTCATATTACCATAAACTGATTGAAGCTTTGGAAACATGTTCTTTAAGAGTTCAATAAACCCCTCTTTTTTAATATTCTTTCCTCGACTTAGAGCGCCATCTAAAAGATTTCTTATGTATTCCTTTTCGCCATCATTGTTAGAGTAATGACTATCTCGGAAAGAGCCTGTAAATAGTCTCTTATTTATCCTCAGCACCTCATATAAAGATGGACAAAAGACTCTTATTCCCTCCAAAAGCATGAGATCAACTGCGTTTACCTCTCCTTGCAAAATTGGCAAAGAGAACATCAGTATATTTCCGTAAAGCTTGGCTTTTCTTGGAGTCGTTAAGCAATCATCGAAAGCGGCGCTAAAATCTCGAATAAACTCTTGCACTTGTTGTTCGGATAGCGAAACACCCGAAATATTTATAGCTTCATCCACTCCTTGAAAGCAAAACTCTCGAAGCACTTGCTTTTCAACTGCTGGCAAATGTAGAGGAACCTGAATAATTTTCTCTAAAAATGCCTCGCCGGAATTCTCAGCAGCACTAGAGTAGCGATCTTGCAAAGATGCGGCGACAACATCTTTATCGAATGCCAAGATGTATGATGTATATTTAAAGTCTGCTGTTAGCTTAACCAATCTAAACAATGCGTGTATTTCAGTCTTTTCCAGCCTATCTACATCATCGATTAGTATAAGGACTCGTTTTTTTGCTGACTCTAACTCACGCTCTATTCTTTTCTTAAGTTCATTTATATCTGGCCCTGAGATAAATGATCCAAGAGCATCACCCGCTCCCTTTGCACCCATAACAGCGCCAGCACCAGGCGCTGCCTTTCTAACGAAATCCTTGAGCTTATCGCCGGTTTTAATTAGCTCTGCATCTAACGCTCCTGCAATATCAAAAAAGAAGCCGGTTAGTAACTCATCTTCTGTACCGAAACGCCACGGATTGAATTTTATACATATTACGTTCTCATCTCTTTCAAGTGAATTTTCGATAAAGTTGAGAACAGATGTCTTACCATCACCCCATATCCCGTAGAGGCCAATAACAATACTGCTTGGATCACTTCGTTTTGATATGACTTGGGCGACTCTCTCTGAGAAGTTCCAGCGCGAAAATCTATCTTGCCCTTGCTCGTGGATTGGTGAATCAGAGGAGTAATTTTTATCTTCCATAATATTTCCTTGGGGGGTTGGGAAGCCTAACGCCTGAACTCAGCGGCCGATTTGCAAGCGCACCGCGCTGGAAAAGCGGTCCGCTGCAGCCCCTGGTTATATGATTTAGAAGTGATCATCGACTTTGAAGTCATATCTACGCTCGATGAATGCTATAAATTCGGCTATAGCCTTTTCGATAGCCTCAAGGATATGAATATACCCCTGCTGTGTCAGTGACCTATCTATTGCAAAATGGTGCACGATACCATGTCTATACTGAATTATGTCTGAAATCCGATTCTCTAAGAAGGTAACTGAATTTCCGATTTTTTTCTTTTTATACAGGATCTTCCTTACATCGATTCCCAGCCAGTCTTTGTAGGCTTTATTCAACTGATCAATATTCTGAAATGTATAATTTCTTGCTATTACTCCCTCGACCGTTTCTTCTTTTCGCTCTACTTCAAGAAGAGTATCAAAATCGAGCTTCTGCCGATGAGACTCGCGCTTTTCTAGTGCAAACTGGTCATACTTGATCAAAACCTGGAAAGCTTGTGAGAAAAAGTACTCAAACATCGCAACAGCAAATGGCACTAAGCCATTGTATAACACCCGACTGGGATCTAACGTTTTGGTGAACTCAATAAAATCATCAATCTTTTCACCACTCGGCTCGGGGAACTTAGCGGAAGGACCTGGTAGGGCGAACCGGACTGCTGATAGCTCTCGTTGGACGTGGCTGTACGTTGCAGAAATCCCCCTACTAATTGGGGTGCTATTATCCTCCCATAGTGGTACATAGCGATTAGTTCCATAATCGCCCCGGATAGTGCCGCCGAAGCGTTTCCGTGCTCCTCGAAGCACATCGTTTAGCATTCTTACATCATGCCAACTAGCACTATATAAGTTACGGACATGCAAAGCCCACTCGTTTCCAGTAACTTCCAACTCTTCACCCGAGACAGGATAAACATCTGCTGAGACGCCATCTATTGACCGAAAATCTTCATAGTCAAACCAAGAATAGTTGAGAGTTCCTTTCGGCCATTCCCAAAAATGTTTACATTTCTTGAATCCTAGCCCTTCCAAATAGCCTTTCAGCTCAGTTCTAGTTGCCTTCTTTGGATATAGGGTTAGATCCCGTCCCATTTAGTTCAATCCTCGATTTATATAACAGTGTATTAGACGGCATGCTTTATGATTGAATGAACGTGCTGGCATTTTTTTCCGGCAAATGCAGCCTGCAAAATCCTCCCAAGTCTATGATCCCTTGAAATATTAATTTTTAAATTAGTCTTCATATCCCAAACTCGCGTGCCTGCTACATTTCCCGGTATTTCCACTGCGGGTCGAAAAGCGTCATTTGTTTACATCTCCATAAAACGCCACCCTACCCGCAATAGACTCCATCCCCTCAATCGGCTCTTCATAACTCCAAGCAATATCCAGCCACTCACCCAGCGAAAAGCACACCGCATGCCCTTTAAAGGGGCAATAAGTGGTCGTTTCTGAAACGGTGAGTAAGTCCATTCGCACGTCTTCACGAGGGAAGTAGTGGCGTGGCGGGTAGCCGTGTTCGCGGAGTTCCAGCGTATTGGTGGAGTCGGCTAGCAGAATGCCATCAATCTGAACTTGCATGCGCTGCTGGTTGGGGTGAAGCGTTATGCGGGCATTCTGCATCGTGTTGTCCCTGCGGCGTTATTCGCTCTAATATTTCGAGACTAGCAGTTAATCTAGATTAAGCCCACTTTAGATGGTTAGTTTTTAGTCGGTAACTCATACTTAGCTATGTAAGTTAGTCATCACTTCCACGCTACCACTTATACCACCGTGGTGAATGCGGCACAGCACTAAGCTGGGCTGCGTGCCATTGGCTTTCATGGTTAGCTCCCCTGCTGCGTTCCAGCCGCCGCTGTTGCCGCAGGTTTGCCAGCCGCCCGTGGTGGAAACGTGGTTGGCGAGCAGTACCGGCAGTTGGTGGCGCTTTGCGATGGCGGCGAGCAGCTCGGCATCGTGGGCATAGCCGCCTGGGGAGATCAGCGCGCTGGCGAGATATACGTCCACCTGTTGGGCGGCGGCGGTAGCGGCGTGGCTTGGGTGGGTGAAGTCGGCGCATACGGCCAGGGCGATGCGGGTGCCGTTCACGTTGATCAGGCCGCTTTCATGGCCGGGAGCACAGTAAACCTCCTCCCCTTCGTGAAGGTGCTGTTTTAGGTAGAAGGTGTGTGCACCGTTGGGGAAGCAGATCACCGCTGCGATGTAAGGTTTGCCGTGGGGGTTGTGCAGTGGGCAGCCCGCGATCACCACCGTGTTATTGGCGACGGAAGCGGCAATGAGGGTGGCAAAGGCGGCATCGTCACGGGGCATGGCCAGTTGGCTGAGTAGCGCCAGCTCGTAGCCGGTGAGCGAGAGTTCGGGAAAGGCCACCACGTTGGCCCCCAGCGCGGCGGCGCGCTCTATGTAAGCCAAGTGCGTTCGTAGGTTGTCGTTTACCGCCGCTTTCGTGACGGGCAGTTGGGCGAGCGCGATGGTGATGGCTTGGCTGTTGGTCACTTTTATCCCTTGGCTGGCGGGGTGCGGGAAAGGTCGCAGGCTAGGCGAAGGCGGTTTGCACGAAGCTGGTTCGTGCCGTGACACCCGCATGCCACGCGGCAAGCTGGGCATGCTCCTCTTTCCAGCGTATCTCTGGCAGCCGGAAGGCGAGGTACTCCAGCGCGACCGCAATGGCGATATCGCCTAGGTGGATCGATGCCGCCGTGGGTTTGCCGCCCAGCTCGCTATTCAGTTGATTCAACAGCCGCTGCATGGCCCTTGCCCGGCGTTGGCCCAGCTCGCTTTGGTCAATGCCTTTGCCATAGTGCTTGCGGGCAATCACGGTGGTGAATGCGGCATCCATGAGGTTTTGGCCCAGGCCTGCCAAGTGCAGCACGTCACTCAACGGGTTGGTGGGCAGTATGGGCGGGGTGGGTGTTCCGCTGTCCAGACTGTCCAAGTACATGGCGATCAGCATGGATTCGCTCAGCGTGGTGCCCTCCTCCGTCACCAGCGCGGGGATGCGCCCGGCGGGGTTGGCTTTGAGAAGATCGGCATCGTCGGCCCAGGGGTCGCACCACTTGAGCGTCACGGTCTCCATCAGGCCTTTTTCCAGCAGCACGATGCGTACCAGCCGCGCATAAGGGGATGTTGCGTTCAGGTAGAGTTCCATGGTGGCCTCCCTTTGTCTGAATAGTGCTTGTTAGGCTTTGTACGAAACTGCCTATGCTCGCCCATACGGCGTTAAAAATCGGCTCGTGCGCGAGTCCGATCAAAGTACTCATTTACACCTTATAAACTCCGTCTTTTCGCCGATTTTTGCCTTGACTGGCCATCGCTCGCCGACTTTTCTTACAAAGCCTAGGTTATTGGGCAGAAGGATGCGTGCGGCGCTGCTGTACGCCTCGGCTAAGCAGTACCAACAACAAGCCAAGGGCAAGCGCCATGCCGCTGATGGTAAAGAGTGGCGTGTAGCTGCCCCACATGCCAAACAGCGCCGACATGCCATACCCTGCCCCTGCCTGGGCGGCGGCGAACGCGGCCGTGGCTCGCCCCCAGAGCTGCTTGTGGGCGGTAGGCCCGACCAGCTCGGCCAGGCGGCCAGAGGTGAGGGCGACGATGCCGGGAATCATCGCTCCTACCATGAACGAGGAAATCGACTGGCTAATCAAGGCAAGCGAGAACACCGGGAGCAGAACGGCGGCGGCCTTGGCGGCAAAAGCGATCATCAAGCCGCCCTGCCAACCCACGCGCTGCGCCAGCGCCCCCACCATGAACGGCCCGCATAGCGCCCCCACCCCGAAAATGCCCCATTGCAGGGAGGCGGCTTGCTGGCCGAGGGCGTGCTCCCTGGCAAGATAGTCCACCCAGAATACGGTATGCGGTACGAACCCCACCGCATCGAGGGCGTAAGCGCCAATGACCAGCAGCACGATCACCTTTACGCCCGCATAACGCACGGCGCTATTACCCACCGTGCGTGTGATGCGGGGTGCGGGCAAACGCGCAACGCCACGGTCGCACAAGACGCCCGCCGCTAAACTGAGCAGCCCCAGCGCCCCCCAGGTGAGCGAGAGGCTGACCCCGAGCAGTAACGGCACGACGAAGGCGGACAGCAGCGCGCCAGCGCCAATACCGGTAAACACCAACGCGCCGATACGGGTTCGCCTTTCCGGGGGCGTGGCCGCTAGCGCCAGCGAGGGGCCTACGACCATCAAGATCCCCCCGGCCACTCCCGACACCAATCGCCAGAAGAAGAACCAGAGAAAACCACCTGCCCCAGCACAGAGCACGAAGCTGAGCCCGATACTCGCAAAGCTGGCCGCCATCACCCAGCGGGGCGCGAAACGCTCACTCAGCGCGTGTGCAACGAGTGCACCGACTAAATAGCCCAGCAGGTTGGCCGCCCCTAAATAAGCGCCCTGGCTGGCGCTAAACCAGCCTTGCTGAATGATCGCGGGCAATAGGGGCGTGTAGGCGAAGCGCGCGATGCCAATCGCCGCGAGGGTCGCCATGATGCCTGTCATCAGCGCAGGCAAATCGTCGGTAGTGAGGGGTCGCGTCATCACGCCAGTTCCTTAGGGTGTCGCCCTGGCAAGCGTCGCTGCCTCCTTGCAAGGCTCGTGAGGTTGGATTTAGGAAACACCGAGGCGCACGATCGCCCTGCTCACGCCTTCTTCACAAACTGCGCAGTCACCATCATGTCGCCTGCGCCGTCTACTTTGCAGTCTAGCTGGTGGTCTTTGCCCTCTTTTAGCCGTTTGATGACGGCTTTGGTGCCGATCTTGAGCACTTGGGAGCTGCCTTTGACTTTGAGGTCTTTGATTAGCGTGACTTTGTCGCCTTCGGCCAGCGGCGTGCCGTGGGCATCGGCTACGTTCACGGCCTCTTCGGCGGCGGCTTCTTCAGGGTTCCATTCGTGGGCGCATTCGGGGCAGACGAACAGGCGCTGATCCTGATAGACGAATTCCGATTGGCAGCGGGGGCATGGCGGGCAAGACATAAGCAGCGGCTTCTGTAGTGAATGAGCGGTGATAATACCCAGCTAGGGCGTTTTTGGCGACGAGCGTTCACGCCCTGGCGCACCCGGGCGCTACCTAGGGGCCTGGCGGAGTCACGTTGGCGTCTGTCAGGGTGCGCGGCCGGTAGTGGCACGCGGCGTCGGCCCAGCGCGACCAAACGGACTCATCGACGGAGACGTTCACCGCAGGCAGCCCTTGCATTCCTTGCGCGTAGCATCGGTAGAAGCGTGCGTCGCTCGACTGTCGCAGGCGTTTGTATTTGGCGTACCAGCCCCCCAGGAAGGCGGCGTAGGAATCGATGGGATCGGTTGCCCAGGCGTTTTCCGCAACGTCTGGGTAATCCAGCTTCAGGCCCGCCTGGGCTGCTTTCTCGACCATCCACAGCAGCGGTATATCGGCCAACGCATCTCGCGGGCCATACCCGCCGCCCACATTGGCATGAGCGCCAATGAACCAGCGCTGCTGTACGTCGCGATTAGCCGGTTTTTGCTGGCCGTCCGCGCTGGTCCAGAGGGAGACGTTGTAGTCCGCTCGGTGTTCGTCCAGCGCCACGGCCTGATAGGCGTAGTCGACGATGCTGGAAAGCTGGGTATCGTGCCAGTCGTAGTAGCGCTTGAACAGGTTGGTGCCGGGCACACCCAGCGCGCCTACGGTGTCCCATACCCCAATGAAATGAACCCGTGGCTGGCGGCTAAAGTTTGCCTTGAACGCTTTACACGTATCGCTATCCGGATGCAGCTCCCGGTCTCGATACAGTTGCTCGGCTTTATCGAGCAGGCTGGGCGTCACCACATGCACTAGTCCGCATTTGCGCATCATCCCCACGAGGCTTCTAGCGGTATAGGCGCCGCGGCTGAACCCGAATATCCAAATCTCGTCCCCTTCGCGGTAACGCCTTGCCAGCCAGTCGTAGCCTTTCCGCAGGTTGTCACTCAACCCGTAGCCAAAGGCGCCACCAATGAAACGTTGATACCGAGAGGTGCCCACACCAGGGTCGTAATAGAACCGCTGTTTGACACCCTTGTCGTCATCATGGAGAAGCCGCGTCAGTCGGTACACGTTCGTTTGGTCTTCTGGGTCGTTCCAGGTGCCATCGAACAGCAGTATCAATTTTTGCTGGGTCATGTGTCTCTACCGCTGGTGGAAAGGCAGTGGCTAGCCAGCCAGGATACTGACACAGTAACCTAAAAATTGAGGGCGCCCAGTTAAAAATGCCCCAGCACAGGCCGGGGCACATATCTTTCAAGGGCTTAGAATGAGGCCCACTCCTCGACCTCTTGGCGGGCGGCCTGCGCCGGACGGAGAGCCGTCGCCTGGGGCTTGGCGGCGGGGCGCTGAACCTTGGGCGGTAACGCTGCCTGGGGCTTCTCCGTGGTCGCCCCTTTGAAGAACGCCACTTCTTTCATCAGCGCCTCGGCTTGAATCTGCAGGGAGCGGCCCGCCGCGCTGGACTCCTCCACCAAGCTCGCGTTGAGCTGGGTCACGCTGTCCATCTGCGCAATGGCCGTATTGACCTGGTCGATGCCTTGAGACTGCTCGTGGCTGGCCGTGGCGATCTCGCCCATCAATAACGAGACGCGCTGGACACCGCTGACGATCTCTTCGAGGGCTTTGCCTGCCTGGTTGACGAGGGTAGACCCATTGCCGACTTGCTCGATGCTCTCCTCGACCAGTTGCTTGATCTCTTTGGCTGCATTGGCGCTGCGCCCGGCCAGGTTACGCACCTCACCGGCCACCACGGCAAAGCCGCGGCCTTGCTCGCCAGCTCGGGCGGCTTCCACCGAGGCATTGAGCGCCAGCAAGTTGGTCTGGAAGGCGATCTCATCGATCAAGCCGACGATGCCAGCGATTCTGCGGCTCGAGGCATTGATGCCCTCCATCGCATTCACCGCTTTCCCCGCGATTTCACCACCGGCATTGGCTTGTTGCGTCACCGCGTAAACGAGCTTTTCGGCTTCGGAGGCGTTGTCTGCGTTTTGCCGAACCGTGGAGGTGATCTCATCCATCGAAGCGGCCGTTTCCTCGATGCTGGCCGCCTGTTGCTGCGTCCGACTGCTCAGGTCTTCGGTGCCATGGGCAATCTCTTCCGCCGCCCCGTTCACCGATTCAGCGTTGTGACGAACGGACATCACCACTTGGGAAACCTTGACCTCCATGGCTTTCAATGCCTTGAGCATGTCGCCAAACTCATCCTTGCAAGTAATGTTGATGGCGTTATCCAGCTGGCCTTGCGCCATGGCGTTGGCGAGCGCTTGCGCTTTGCCTAGCGGGGTCATGATGCCGCGAATCAGCCATATCGCCAGCAGAATGCTCACGATCACCGCCCCTGCGATCACGCCGATGATGATATTGCGCGTCCATACATAGTCTGCGGACGTTTGCTGATGAGACGCCGCTGCTTGGGCGCTGTTACGATCGATCAGCGCGTGAAGCGAATCGAGCACCTGCGGGTAGGCTGCCCGTAACGTCGTGGTGGCGATGCGGCGGGCCGCGTCGAAATCATCGTCGATCATCGCTGTGTTGACCTCATCGATGCCAGCGCGTAGCACCGACAGCGACGCGATGAACTCTTCGGCGATACCGCGTTCGACCTCGTCAGACACCCGCTTGGGGAAATAGTCGTTCCAAGCGGCATCGATCAGGGCATCGTTTTCGGCGATCTCTTGCTGTGTCGTCACGGCAGAGGCAGGGTTGCGGTCGCGCTGCTCCGCCGTGATTTTTACGCGCGTGCTAAGCAGTGCCTCGTTCACTTCCCCCAGGTCGACCAGTGTCAGCACGTTGCCTTCGAACGTTCGGGTAATGGCATCGTTCATTTTGCTTAAATGGTAGAGACCGAATACTCCAACAGCGACCAGCATGACAACACAGGCGCCCAAACTCACCGCCAGCCGTCTTTTCACGCTTTTTTTAAGATATAGCATGGCCATTATTCTCATTAGTCCGCAGCGAACCGCTTTGATAAAAGGAGTGTCATTGCGTCAAGACAAGTGCCGAGATGAGGCACGTTCAAAGAGGCAATGCGCGTTATCCGTTGGCTGGGGTATCGAGGGCTTTACGACACAGACAATGTCTTACAAGGAGGCGAGCCAATGTCCTACACAACAGATAGCAAATATCTTACAAAACAAATGGCGGATGTCTTACAAAAATCGCTTCTGCAATCGTAAACAAATATAAAATCCATACAAAACAAAGTGTTAATAAAAAAACATAAATGAAATCATGTAGGTTGATCGACGCGCTTTTGACGGTGTTGAACATATTTATTGGGAAAACAGCTTTTTCACTCAATATGCTTTTAATTAGCTCGCTATTAAGTAAAAATCACGCCTAACTATTGGTAAAGATAACGTCTAAGAAACACCTACTTTTATTCACTATGACTGGCATATGAACTGGCACGCCTGGCGTTCAAGAAACGTTTTTTGGGTGCGCTCGTCACATCGAAACCACGCTCCTTTCATCCTTACGCAATCGCCGTTGGCGTCCCTTGGCCTCGGCTCCTAGACTGAAGCTTCGTTTCTCTTGAGATACCCGGCCTATGCGCGTGTTTTCTAATCCGGTCGGTGCCGGTTCACTCTGGTTCGATAATTTGGTCACGGCGGATGGTGTGCCGGTAGCCTACGACCCCCAAGCGCGGGCGTTCATTCCCATGCCGCCCTTCTGCGCCAACCGCGAGGTGATTGGCTGTAACTGGATTGCCCCGACGCAGGGCGAGTTCTGTCGCGCCTGCGCGATGACCGCCCTGGCGCCAGACCCTTCCATTTCCGATGCGATACCCCACTGGGCGCACACCGAGGCGGCCAAGCGTTGGGTCATCGATAATCTGGGCCGCTGGCACTGGTTTCGCCCGGAAGACCCGGGCGCGCCGCCGGTGTTTCATATGTTGGCAGAAGGCGGTACGCCGGTGCCCATGGGACACGTGGGGGGCGTGGTGACGATCAGCGTGGCGGAAGCGGATGCCGTGCTGCGCACCACCCGTAAAGAGGCGCTGGATGAACCCTACCGCACCATGATTGGCCATATGCGCCATGAAATCGCCCATATGCTGTGGTGGCGGCTTAGCCTGCGAGAGGATTTTCTGGCGGCCTTCCGCGAGACGTTTGGCGATGAGCGGGAAGACTACCCGGCGGCGCTGCAGCGCCACTACCAAAGCGGCCCGCCGGCGGATTGGCAAACGCGCTTTCTTTCCACCTATGCCTCTTCCCACCCCCACGAGGATTGGGCAGAAACCGCCTCGCACCTGCTGCACCTGACGGATATCACCGACAGCTTCGTATCGTCGGGCATGACCTCGCCCGCGCTACCGGACGACCACAACTGGGATGCCTACGCCGAGCCAGACGCCGAGCGGCTGATACATATTGCGGCCTCTTTGGTAGCGGGCGTGAACCACGTGAATCGCTCGATGGGCCTGTCGGATCTCTATCCTTTCGTGCTCTCCGATGTGGCCCTGCGCAAGCTGGCATTCGTGCACGACTGGCTGCGGCGCGGTGCGCAAGGGCTGTAAACCACGTGCGCTTCGCTTGATGCGATCTAGTGAAGCCCCAACGCCTCGATCACCGCTGCCACCTGCTGGCGGGCCTCCCCTTGCAGGGTATTCAGCGGCTGGGGCAGGCAGGGGGCGCTCACGCGGCCAGTGAGTTCGGCCATGGTCGCCACCACCCGCAGGCTGCCACCATAGTCGTGATACAGCGCCCATAGCGAGGCCAAGGCGTCGGAACGGGCTTGGGTTTCTTCGGCGTTGCCCGCTTGAGCGGCACGGGTGAGCGCCAGCGCGAGTTCTGGGTAGAGCCCGCCGATCACCGAGTACCACGCCTCGCAGCCTGCCAGCAGGCCCGTGGCGGCGGCGGGGTCGCCGCTGATGCCGATGGTCACGTCCTCGGGAATCAGCGCCCGCAGCCGCGCCACCCGGGCGTTGGCCTCGTCTAGATGGTTGGGCACCGGCGGAATTTTGATCGAGCGCACCTGGGGCAGCTCGGCAATGCGCCCATGCAGTTCGTCGCTGAACGTAAAATGCGTGGTGCCAGGGTTGTCGTACACGCACAGCGGTACGCTGATAGCGCGGCTAACGGTGCTGAACAGGTTGAACACGTCGTCATCGGTGAGTTTTTGATACGAAACAGGCGCTAACAGTAGCCCGCTCGCCCCGGCCTGCTGGGCATGTTCGGCATTGGCCAGCACATCGCGAGAGCGCAGCGCGCCAATGCCCACCACCACGGGCACCCCAGCGGCGTTTTCCACGCTCAGCTTGGCCACCCGAGCCCGCTCTTCCACGCTCAAATAGGCGTAGCTGCCGGTCGAGCCCAGCACACCGATGGAATCCACCTTCGCGTGGGCCAGCCGGGCCACTAGCTGGATGAACTCCTGCTCGTGGATGCCCTGCTCGTTCATGGGGGTCAGCGGAAACGCACTCAGGCCGGTAAACATGGGGTGTCCTTTTTTGGGGTCTGCCTGGGCAGCCAAGGGGGCTGGTCAGGGCGTTACAGGCCACCCGCCAGATCCAGTAAAGTGCCGGTGGCAAAGGATGACTTGTCACTGGCCAGCCAGACAATGGCTTCTGCCACTTCGGAAGGCTGGCCACCCCGCTGCAGGGGGATGCGAGACTTCAAGCGGTCTACGCGGGCAGGCTCGCCACCGAGTGCGTGCATCTCGGTGTAGATGAGGCCGGGACGCACTGCATTCACGCGGATGCCTTCGGCCGCGACTTCCAGCGCCAACCCCCGAGTCAAGGTATCCACGGCCCCTTTCGAGGCGGCGTAATCCACGTACTCGTTGGGCGAGCCGCTTTTGGCGGCCATGGAGGAAACATTGACGATACTGCCGCCCGCGCCGCCCTGGCGGGTAGACATGCGCTGCACGGCCTCCTTGCAGCAGAGAAAGCAGCTCATGACGTTCTTTTGCAGCACGTTGCCAAAACGCTCCGGCGAGATATCCACCAGCCGCGCCTGGGTGTTGAGAATGGCGGCGTTGTTGACCAGCACCGTCAGTGTGCCGAGTTCCTGATCGACCCGGCGAAACAGGTTCGCCACCTCATCGGCTTTCGACACATCCGCCTTCACGGCCAGGCAGCGCACGCCCAGAGCAAGGATGTCACTGCGCACACGCTCGGCGGCCACGTCGTTTTCGACATAGTTGAGGCACACATCGTAGCCATGCCGGGCGAACAGCCGGGCCGTCTCGGCACCAATGCCTCGACTCCCGCCGGTAATCACCACCACGTTGGGGTTTGCCATGCGCTCTCCTCGTTTGCCAGCGTTTTGCGAATGCCGCCCACTGTGTACGTCTAGTGAATATACACTGACACCGCCGTTGAGCAATTATGTACAAGCCACGCTGGCGCCCGCGTCATATCCTGAAACGGGTCAGGGTAAGCCCGCCCTGGGCCGAATGCGATCAAGGAGGTTGGCATGGGCAGCAGCCAGTTCGAGTTTTTCAAAAATCACCATGTGCCGTCACTGACCGTCTTGAAAGCGGCCATCGAGGATTTTAGCTATGACCGTCATGCCCACGAGGAGTACGCCTTTGGGGTGACGCTGGTGGGGCGACAGGATTTCTTCAGCGGCGGGCAGTTTCATCGTAGCCCACCAGGCAACGTGATTCTGTTCAACCCTGAAGAGGTTCACGACGGCCACGCTGGCGGTGAGCAGGCCTTGGGCTACGTGATGGTATACGTGCATCCCAACCAAGTGTTGCCGCTGATCGAGGAGCTGCTTGGCCGCCCCCAAACGTCACCGTTTCGCTCCCGGAGTACGCTGATTCACGACCCGCTGCTGCGCCAGGCGATACAGGAAATCGCACGCCTGACCACGCATCAAGCGGGCAGCTGCATCGACCAGGAAAACGCGTTGTATCGCGTGATCGAGCGCATGGTTCAGCTTGGCGGGCACATGGTGACTGGCCAACGCACCAGCCGCCCAGACACGCTGCTGGGCCACGCCAAAACGTATATTCATGAGCATCTTGAGGCAGATATCTCGCTGGACGATATCAGCCAGGCCGCGCATTTGTCGAAGTACCACTTTTTGAGGCTATTTCGCCAACAGTTCGGCATGACCCCTCATCAATACGTGATCAATTGCCGCGTGAACGCCGCCCGCTCCGCGCTCGACCAGGGCGCGCCACTCACCGAGATAGCGCTGCGCTTCGGCTTTGCGGATTTGAGCCACTTCAACCGCCGTTTCAAACGCATCTATGGCATGACCCCTTTCCAGTACCAGCGCGACATCACGCGTTAAGCATCACGTCCACCTAGAGGTTTTCTCATGTTAGCAATCGTCGCCTATGCCCTGGGCGTCATGTACACGCCTGGGCCTGTGAATCTGTTGGGGTTGAATGTCGGTATCAACGGGCAGGGTAAAACCTCGCTGGGGTTTTGCCTGGGCGTGGGGCTGGCCATGCTGCTGTACTTGCTGGTGTTGGGGTGGGCGGGAGCCGCCTGGATATCTCAAGACTCCCTGGTGCTGCTCAGCGCGCTCGGCTGCGCTTATATCCTGTATCTGGCCTACAAGGTGGCCCGCGCCAATGCCACCCTGGATACCCACGCCCCGGCACCACGCATGCTCAGTTTTCGTGATGGCCTGATGATGCAGTTACTCAACCCTAAAGCCATGGTCGCGACACTGCCTATCGCGACGCTGCAGTTTCCTGCCGAGGGTATTCAGGGCATGAGCCTGTTTATCTGGGCACTAGGGCTGGCCGCTCTGGCGGCAGGCGCCCCCGGCAGCTATGTGGTGATCGGCAGCTTGCTTGGCCAGCGCGTCAGACAGCCAATGTTTATCAAAGGGTTTAACTGGATAATGGCAGGATTGCTGGTGGCTGTATCATTATCGATTGGCTACGAGCATGTATGGCTGGTGGTTACTGCCCAAAACTAATCCCCAAGCGCAGCGCTTGCAGGCTATCGAGCTGTAACGTGACGTCATCAGAGAACAGCGGGTGGCCTTGTAATTGCACATTGACTGCTGCCTGGGAGCCACGGTAGCTAAGCGTCACGGCAATGTTGGCGCTGTCGCTCACCGGGGCCAGCCAATCGTACTCGACGTCATCCACGCTCACCGATGACAGCCCACGGGCTTCTAACTGCTGCTCGACTTCCTTCTCGATCACCACGCCGTAGTAGAAATAGATGCCTGCGTAGCCGAGTCCCAGCAGTACCAGCAACGAAAAGAGCTTGCCCATGGTTTTCCTCTGTTTGAGTACACGTGACGTTATCCCGCCGTCAAACGTGGATGATGCCTGTTTTCTAGAAACGACGGCAAGTTGGGCGTGGTGGATTCAGTAAAACACAGAGCGGGCCATCATGGCCCGCTCTGTGTTTTTGATAGCGCTTTCCCACTTCCTTCAGGCTGGCAAACTGGCATGTTCCTGCTGGGCTTCTCGGCAGCCTCTCACACTCTCCGCCAGCTCTTTTACAAGCCCATGCACCCGCGCCACGGCGTCATCGCCGCTGCTGGCGTGTTCGATGCAATCTACCAGCGCGGAGCCTACGACCACGGCGTCGCTGAAGCGGCCAATGGTGGCGGCCTGTTCGGCGGTGCGAATGCCGAAGCCCACGGCAATGGGTAGCGGGGTGTGTTCACGCAGCTGGTGCACGGCGCTTTCCAGACGCTCGGGTGTGGGGGCGCTGCCGCCCGTCACACCCGCCACGGAAACGTAGTAGATGAACCCGGAAGCGTTGGCCAGCACCTTGGGTAGCCGCTTGGCATCGGTGGTGGGCGTGGCAAGGCGGATGAAATCGATGCCGTGCTGAGCGGCGGGCTGGCACAGCTCTTCGTCGTGTTCAGGCGGGAGGTCCACCACGATCAGCCCGTCTACCCCTGCCTGTGCGGCGTCACTGAGAAAACGCTCGACGCCGTAGCAGTAAATCGGGTTGTAGTAGCCCATCAGCACGATGGGAGTCGTGCCGTTTTGTTCACGGAACTGGCACACCATGTCCAGCGTTTTGGCCTGGGTTTGGCCATTTTTCAGGGCGCGCAGGGCAGCCTTTTGAATGGCGGGGCCATCGGCCATGGGATCGCTGAACGGCATGCCGAGCTCGATGATGTCCACGCCTGCTTCGGGAAGGCCGTGCAGCAGGCGGCGGGAGGTCTCGGCGTCCGGGTCGCCGGCGGTGAGGTAGCTGACCAGCGCGGGTCGGTTTTGCTCTTTGAGCGCGGCAAAACAGTCGTCGAGTCGAGAGGTACGGTTCATGGTGTTCTCCTGGGTCGCGCTCATGAATGTGTCATGCCGAAGCGGTCGCCTAAATGCTCGGCCACGCTGTTCATGTCCTTGTCGCCGCGTCCGCTGAGGTTGACCACCATCAGGTGCTCGCGGGGAAGTGTTGGCGCACGCTTGGCCACTTCGGCCAGGGCGTGGGCGGTTTCCAGGGCGGGAATGATGCCCTCCTGGCGGCAGCAGATCTGGAAGGCTTCCAGCGCTTCGTCATCGGTGGCAGAGACGTACTCGACCCGCCCCTGCTCGTGCAACCAGGCGTGTTCGGGGCCGATGCCGGGATAATCGAGCCCGGCGGAAATCGAGTGAGCGTCGATAATCTGGCCGTCTTCGTTTTGCAACAGATAGGTGCGGTTGCCGTGTAGGACACCTGGCGTACCGCCGTTCAGGCTGGCGGCGTGCAGGCCGCTCTTGACGCCTTTACCGCCCGCTTCCACGCCGACCATGTGCACGCTGTCATCATTGATGAACGGATAGAACAGTCCCATCGCGTTGGAGCCGCCGCCCACGCAGGCAATCAGCGAATCCGGCAGGCGGCCCTGCTTTTCGAGCATCTGGGCGCGGGTTTCGTGGCCAATCACCGCCTGAAAATCGCGCACCATCGCCGGGTACGGGTGCGGCCCTGCCACGGTGCCAATGATGTAGAAGGTGTCGTCGACGTTGGTGACCCAGTCGCGCAGCGCTTCGTTCATGGCGTCTTTCAGCGTACCGGTACCGGAAGTGACCGGCACGATCTCCGCGCCCAGCAGTTTCATGCGGAACACGTTGGGCTGCTGGCGCTCGATGTCGGTGGCGCCCATGTAGATCACGCAGGGCAACCCAAAGCGGGCCGCCACGGTGGCGGTGGCAACACCGTGCATGCCTGCACCGGTTTCCGCGATGATCCGTTTCTTGCCCATCTGCTTGGCCAGCAGTACCTGGCCAATGCAGTTGTTGATCTTGTGCGCGCCGGTGTGGTTTAGCTCTTCACGCTTGAGGTAAATGCTCGCACCACCGAAGTACTCGGTGAGCCGCTCGGCAAAGTAGAGCGGATTGGGGCGGCCTACATACTCGCCCTGGAAATAGGCCAGCTGACGCTGAAACTCGGGGTCATTTTTTGCAGCGGCGTACTCATCCTGCAGCTCGAGAATCAGCGGCATCAGGGTTTCGGCCACAAAGCGGCCACCAAAGCTGCCAAACATGCCGTTGGCATCGGGTAGGCTCAAGGGTTTGTTCATCTCGACCTCTACGGTATCGGGCGATTTAATATGCTCACGACGTTAACGCAGGCAGGCGGGAAGAAAAATCGATAAGATGGCAAGCACCTGTGAGTTTTACGCAACTGTTTCAGGAGACCCCATGCAACACAGCCTGCCGCCCTTGAGCGCCCTGCGCGCCTTTGAAGCCACTGCCCGGCTAGGCAGCGTGACCGCTGCTGCCGATGAGCTGAGCGTGACCCACGGCGCGGTAAGTCGCCAGCTAAAGAGCCTAGATGAGCATTTTGGCGTGGCGCTGTTCACCAAGTCCGGGCGCGGGTTGGTACTTACCCACCACGGCGAGCGGCTGCAAAGCGGCGTGGGCGAAGCCTTTGCAAAACTGAGGGATAGTTGCACGTTGCTCAAGCATGAGGTGGAAGAAGCGCCGTTTACCCTGGCCTGCCCCGGCAGTCTGCTGGCCCGCTGGCTGATTCCTCGTTTAGACCGCTTGAACCAAGCGCTGCCGGAGCTAAAACTTCAGGTGGTGGTCAGTGATGCCGAGCAGTCTGGCCAGCCGGAAACCAGTGTCACGCTGGCCTTTTTCGAACCGCCCTGGCCTGAAGAGGGTGAATTGATCACGCTGATGCCTGAGGAAATTTGCGCCGTCGCCAGCCCCCGCTTGGCCAGCGCTTGCCAAAACGCTGATCCGGCAACGCTATTTGCCAATAAGCTCCTTTATACCGCCTCGCGCCCCCAAGCGTGGCCCCAGTGGGCAGCCGCTCAAAAGTTGAATGGCAGCACCTTGGAAACGGCTCTGAAGAAGGGCCAAGGTTTCGCGCATCTTTATTACTTAATGGAAGCCGCCGTAGCGGGCTTGGGGGTAGCTATCGCCCCTAGGCTACTGGTGGAGGACGACCTAAACAGCGGCCGGCTAGTCGCCCCCTGGGGCAGCATCGAAACCCCGGCCAGACTTTGCCTATGGCTACCCAAACACACCAACGCCCGCCGCAGCGAAGCGCTGGTGGATTGGTTACTAAGGGAGTTGAAAGGTTAGAGTCCTACTCGGTGCGGATACACCACGAACGCCAGCTTGTTGCCATCGGGGTCGCGCACATAGGCGGCGTAGAAACCATCGCCATACTGCGGGCGAAAACCCGGTGCGCCTTCGTCGCTTCCGCCGCTTTCCAAGGCGAGGTGATGCAGCGTATCGACCTCTTTGATATCGGCGAATTGGAAAGCGGTCATGGTGCCATTGCCGACGGTGGCCTCGTGACCATCGAAGGGGTAGCCTACGAAGTATTGGGGCACGTTGACATCGTCCGGGTCACCGAATGAGACGCAACTATCATCTTGCCAACAAATATCCAGCCCCATGGCATTGAACAGCGGCGTATAGAACCGCAGAGCACGCGCGAGGTCTTTCGTTCCCACCATGGTATAGGCCAGCATGCGCGTTCTCCTTACAAGCGATGGACATATACAGGTTATGCCATAACGCCAAACAATCGGCCAATCAGCGATGTCAACGCCATGGCCAGCGCGCCCCAAAACAGCACGCGTAAGGCGGCGGTACGCACTGGCGCACCGCCCACTTTGGCGGCCAGTGCACCCAACAGCGCCAGCGACGCCAATGACGCAATGGCGACGAGAGGTATCAACAGCACTAAGGGTGCCCACCAAGCGACGAGTAGCGGTAGCAGCGCACCGAGGGTAAACATCACCGCCGATGAGAACGCTGCCTGCAATGGCCGCGCTTGGCTCACATCGGTAATGCCGATTTCATCCCGCGCATGTGTCCCCAAGGCATCTTTTTGCATCAGCTGCTCCGCGACTTGGTGGGCCAGCTCAGGCGTCAGGCCACGCTCGACATAGATGGCGGCCAGCTCCTCTTTTTCGTCATCGAAATGGTGCGCTAACGCCTTCCGCTCCATGGCCAAATCGGCCCGCTCAGTGTCCGATTGCGAACTGACTGAGACGTACTCCCCCGCCGCCATCGACATCGCCCCAGCGACTAACCCTGCCACCCCTGCCAGCAAAATATCGCTTTGTGCCGTAGCCGCTGCGGCTACCCCTAAAATCAAGCTGCTAGTCGACACAATGCCATCGTTGGCGCCTAGTACAGCGGCCCTTAACCAGCCCGACCGATGAGAGCGGTGATGTTCCTTATGAATCATGACATCTCCTGAGCAACCTACCTGTTAGCGCTTTCTTTATTCAGTTTAGTTGATTAACGGGGCATCACCCGCAGCAGTTGCCCATCTGGGCTGTCGGTGAGCAGATACACCGCCCCTTCGGGGCCGACCCGCACATCGCGAATTCGGGCATCGAGTTCACCGAACAGCCTCTCTACCTCTTCTGCGCCGCCGTCTTCACGCAGCCGCACCCTGCGGACCTCACGATTGACCAACGAACCGACGAGTAGATCGCCCTGCCATTCGGGAAACAGTTCACCTTGGTATAGCGCTAGACCGGAAGGCGCGATGGAGGGCGTCCATTCAAGCGCAGGTGGCAGCATGCCGGGGTACGCTTCAAACGGGGATACCCGAGCGCCGGTGTAATCTAGCCCACCAGTGGCAATAGGCCAGCCGTAGTTGCCTCCTGGGGTGATCACGTTTAGCTCATCGCCGCCTCGTGGGCCGTGCTCGTGGGCGATGAGCCGTTGATTGGCGTCATCGAAGACCAGCCCCTGCACGTTGCGGTGGCCAATGCTGTAAAGCGCTGGCAGTGCGTTGGCATCTGCGATGAAGGGGTTATCGCTTGGAGCGCTGCCATCAGGATTCAGGCGCACAATCCCGCCAATATGGCTGGTCGTTCGCTGCGCTTCTTCGCGGTTATCAAACCCATCGCCTAGGGTCATGATCAAGGTACTATCCGCAAGCCACGCGAGGCGGCCGCCAAAGTGGGCATCGCCGCTTTTTGCTGGGTGTACGCGAAATATCTCTTCCACTTGCTCCAAGCGATTCTCCCCGAGCGTCGCCTTCGCCAAGCACGTGTGGTTAGCGCTAGCGGTGCCACAGGCATAGCTAAGATAGAGCTGCTGGTCTTGCTCGAATTGGGGTGATAACAGCACATCAAAAAGGCCCGATTGCCCAGAGGCATATACGTCGGGAATGCCCCCCAGCGACTCCACCAGTGTCTCGCCCTGCGCGCTTAACAGCCGAAGACGCCCAGGGCGCTCGGTGACCAGCATACGCCCATCGGGTAACCATGCCAGCGACCACGGATGCGCCAAGCCCTCCGTTAAAATGTCTATTTGGTAGGTGCTTTGAGCAGGCTGAGCGTCTACCGAAGGTGCCACAGGCAGTAGTAACGCCCCTGCCATCACGGCTATGTTGGACGCACCACGAGCGTTACTCCTGTCACGTGTGAGCACTGCCAACAGCCACCCCGCAAGCCCTGCCGTAGCCAGCATGGCTACCAACCCTAACGGCCCGCGAGTCGCCGCAATCAACGTGGGCATGGGTGCAAAGGCATTCGCCAGCCCAAAAGTGACCCACAGCCCGACCACGGCTGCTAAGGCGTGAATCAGCGCGCGACACATCCTCACCTTTCGGCGAACTATCAGCGCAGCAGCAACCTGTGACATGGCAAACCCAGGCAGCAGTACGGCTGCATAGAGGGGGGCAAAGTGGATGAGATCTTGCCCAGTCGTCGATGCTCGTACGCTAAACGGAATAGCCACGCCTAACGCTTGTAGTGCTGCCAGATTGATCTGAGTCTGCACCACGCTCCCCAGGATAACGCCTGCTAACAAAGCGATGACAAAACGCAGAACTCGCGCTCCGACGCTGAGCGGTTGGGTCATAACGCACCTCTGTAGTGGTTCTTTTTGATAACGCTATCCAGCAGACTAAAACATTCGGCGATGCTTGGTCGCTTTTACGTTTCCCGTTACTGATTCAACGGTCAGTGCACTATTCCCAACGACGCTGCGTGCGTTTGTCATGTGGCGAGGTTAAGGTCGTTACATGACCTTCGTTATGACTCGTTTTCAAGGAGTGTTTATGTCGCGCTATTCCCTGATGACTGCTCTGTTGATGACTCCGATGGTGATCACGGGCATTGCTACCGCTGCTACGGCGGCAAACGATACGCCGTTGAAACAGCAGCGTGAGGATTTAACTAGTTTCCAGGTGATTGCCCACCGCGGCGCAAGCGGCCACGCACCGGAAAGTACGTTAGCGGCCTACGAACTCGCCCACCGTTGGGGCGTCGACTATTTAGAGTTGGACGCGCAGCTCAGCGCCGATGGCGAGGTGGTGCTGTTTCACGATGACACCCTCGAGCGTACCAGCGACGGCGAAGGTCATATTCACGATTACACCTTGGCCGAGTTAAAGACGCTGGATACGGGGACATGGTTCCACGAGGCCCACCCCGAGCGTACGGAAGAGGAGTATCGCGGCGCGCAAATCCTGACGCTGGACGAGCTGTTCGATCATTTCGGTCATACGACCCGCTATTACATCGAGACCAAATCCCCCGACCTCAACCCTGGCTTGGAAGAAGCCTTGGTCGAACGCCTGGAAGCCTACGACATGATCGAGCAAGGCCGTGTGCTGGTGCAGTCGTTCGACCAAGAGAGCCTGCTCAAAGTGCGTACGGCGAACCCCCATGTGCCGCTCATTCAACTGCTCTGGTACTCCCCAAGCGAGCAGGATAGCGCCACGTTGACCGAGTGGAACGACACCACGCCGGGGGCCGACAGCATCCGAGATGAGGATTTCGAGCGCATTGCCGAATACGCCGTAGGGATTGGCACCAATGCCGCCTACCGGGGCCAAGAGGTCATCGATGCTGATTTTGTTCGTCAGGCGCAGGCACATGGCCTGTCGGTTCACGTGTATACCATCAATGAGCAGGACGAGATGAAGCGGTTGATGGCGCTAGGCGTCGATGGCCTGTTTACCGATTATCCTGATCGCCTGCTGGAGCTCGTCAGCGAGTAAGCCAGGCTACCTACACCACCGTTGATACAGGCCAACGCACGCACGCGAAAGGTGATGTAAATTACCATGACACCCTGGTCAGTTTTTGCCATTGCGTGTCGCTTGCGTCGTTGAATACAGTCGATAAGCGTTTGGCTCTGGCTGCTCTTTTTTGGTCGTACGTCGCAAGGGAGACGCGTCATTTATTCATTCACAGCTAATGGGTGGGCACTCCCCACAGGAGGCATCACGCTGACGTTTGGCCAGCACGGACACCCCTTAGGTCATGCCGTCTAAGAGGCCGCGACGTACGCTGCTGAGCGCTTCACTGACAGCGCTCATAGCCATTGGCCTGCTTTTTACCCCCGCGTCAGCCCAGCCCAACGAATTACCGAACACGATCGTTTTGATTGCCCACCCGTCAGTGGGCACTGCCAACGTTAGCCGGGATACCGCGCGCGCCATGTTTGCCATGCGCCAGCGCACTTGGCCCAACGGACAGGCTGCGCAAGTGTACGTGCTACCCAATCGGGACCCGGTTCACGGCCGATTTAGCAAAGAGCAGTTGGGGGTCTACCCCCATCAACTACAGTTAGCATGGGACAGAATGGTATTTTCCGGCATGGGGCAAGCCCCTAACCGAGCACGCGACCAAGCCGACATGCGTCAGCAAGTCGCTAGCACACCCGGCGCGCTGGGTTACCTTGAAAGGGAGTACCTGGATGAGAGCGTCCGTGTCATTTCAATGGAGTGAACGTTCCCTACTCACGTCATGGCTGGCTGCAGGGCTGCTGACGCTGCTGCCCTTGGGCGCTCATGGTGACGACCACCCAAGCGATACGCTGCAGGTACATGGCTTTCTTAGCCAAGCGCTGGTGGTCACCGATGATAACGATTTTTTTGGTGCCAGTAGCGATCACGCAGGCAGCCTGGAGTTCACCGAGCTTGGGTTGAACGCGTCGTTTCGTCCTCACCGTAAGGTGCTGGTGGCCGCCCAACTGTTGAGCCGCCGCGCTGGCGGCGACACCGAGGATGCCGAGCCCACGCTGGATTACGGCGTCATCGACTATCAAATGAGCTCCAATACCTCACGCACGGTGGGCGTTCAGCTCGGACGTTTCAAGAACCCTTTCGGACTCTACAACCAAACCCGCGACGTGGCGTTCACACGGCCCAGCATCTTACTGCCGCAATCTATCTATTTCGATCGCACCCGCGCCCTGGGCCTGGCCGCCGATGGCGTGAGCGTCTATTGGGAAGCCTACACTGACGCAGGCACGCTGCGTTTTCGTAGTGGGCTTGGCCGCCCGCAAACCGGCTCGACGCTCAGGCGCCAGCTCTTCAATGGTGCGGCGCAGGATGTCTCGGCGGCAGAGCCTTCCGCGATTGCCCAACTGCTTTTCGAAGACCCTACCGGCCAGTGGGTCGCGGCGCTAAGTACCGCCAAGGTGAACCTCGATACATCGCTTGGCGGACAGGCTGCCGATTTCGAGTTCCAGCCCTGGATCGCTTCGCTTCAGTACAACGATGAGTACTGGAGCCTAACCGCCGAGTACGCGCGTCGCCAACAGTCCCTCGACGGCGACTCCTTGCCGCGCACCTTCGATATCACCGGCGAGAGCTGGTACGTGCAATATCAGTACCGCTTTACGCCTACCTGGAGCGGGCTGGTCCGTTTCGATCGCTTGATCAACGACACTGACGACCGCTCGGGCCAGCGCTATCAGCAGGCAGGCCTTGGCCCAGCCCATTCACAGTTTGCCGACGACCTGACACTGGGCGTGCAGTGGACGCCCACGCCCAGGCTGATGTTGGCAGGCGAGTACCACGCGGTGGATGGCACTGGCTGGCTACCCAATCAAGACAATCCAGACGCCAACGCCACACGCCAACGCTGGAATATGCTGCTTTTTCAACTATCGCTGCGCTTCTAACCCATGGACCTGATCGAGAACTGCTGTGATGAGTCGGTTTTCTTCTTTACCAGCACGTCATCGGTTTAGCCTCGCTTGGCGGGTCACCGCGCTTAGCAGCCTTCTGTTGCTGACGTTGGTGGCACTGCTCATTTGGCTTGGGCATCACCACCTGACCCAACAGTTTGCCAATAGCCGCGTGGCCCATCACGAGCGCCAGCAGCGCGAGATACGCCTTGCTCTTCAGCGCTCTGCCGATAACTTACGCCAGTTGGCGGGACTTACCGCTTCGGCAGCCCCCCTCGGCGAGGCACTGGCCATCGGCGATATTAACGCCATCGATGACGCGCTACGCGATCAGTGGCCACCGCTGCAATTGGAGGCGGGTGTGGACGAGGTCTTTGTGTTCGACCCATTGGGACGGTTGCTCGGCCACTCCGGTGGTAACCACCCCCCGTTAGATATACCCGTCGAGGGCTGGGTCGACGAGGTGCTGTCAAGCGAGGCCCCGATGACCACGCTGCGCTGCGGGCTGACCTGTCAGCAGTTCGCCGCCGTGCCTATTTTATTGGCAGGCAGCAGCATTGGCATGGTGGTGCTGTCTCGTTCGCTGGCTGACGTGACCCGCGAAGCCAGAGAAGTTTCTGGTAGTGAGGTTGCCCTATTAGTGGCAGGCTACACCGGCACGAACCGCTTAGAGGCAAGCCGCCAGTTGCCGGAGTGGAACGGCCACTTGGTTGCCCTTACCAGCCGCGAGACGACGCTGCCTCTGCTGGAACGCGCGTCGCGCTCGGCGCCCATTGCGGAACTGGCCAAACGGCCGCTCAACCTGTCTTACGCGCAGCGCGACTTAGAACTCAGCGCCGTTTACATGGAGAACGATGCCGACTGGCGCAGCACAGGCTATTTTCTGCTGATTTCCGATGTGACGGCGCAGGTCGTCGCGATTCAGAAAGCCACCAATACGCTGCTGCTGCTCGGCGGAGCAGGCTGGCTGGCTGCTCAACTGTTACTCCTCGCCATTCTACTGGGTCCCATGGCGCGCCTACGTCGAGTAGCCGCGCTGTTACCGGCGCTGGCCAGAAGGGACTTTACGGAGGTACGCGGCAAACTGCCTGAGCGCACGCCACGGCTCTCCAACGAAATCGATGTGGTTGAGCGCGCGACTCGCACGCTGGCGAACCAGTTAGCGAACTTGGAAGCCAGCGTGACCGAAAACAGCCGCCAGTTGGCCGAGCGTATCGACGAGCTGGCTCATGAGAGAGATTTCGTCAACAGTCTGCTAGATACTGCTCAGGTATTTATCGTGGTACACAGCCAGGAAGGGCGTATTCGGCGGGTCAACGACTACACCCGCGCCCGCTTGGCGCTGAAAGATAGCGAACTCATTGGCCGCTACTTTAGCGATATTTTCGATCAAGCCCGCCACACGGCGCTGCCGGGACGCTTCATGGCAAAAGATGCGTCGTTCGATTCCGCATCGTCCACGCCACGCCAGGAAGAGAAAACCCTACAAACCGCCGATAAACGCTGCTGCATCGTTGCGTGGTACCACTCCGTCCTGCCCGCTAGCCCCCGGGAAGAGGCGCTGTGCATTTCGGTAGGGTTGGACATTACCGAACGCAAAGCAGCCGAAGAGCGGCTGATTTGGTTAGCAGAACGCGACCCGCTCACGGAGCTGTTCAATCGCCGCTATTTTCAGGATGCCCTGCAAAATGCGCTGTTGCACAACGGCGAAGGCGCCATCTTGCTGCTGGATTTGGATCAGTTCAAAGAGATCAACGAGCTCAGCGGCCACCACGTTGGCGATCATCTTCTGCGCGAGGTCGCCGAGACGCTGTTCTTGAACCTTGGCCAGCGCAGCATCATTGCACGCCTGGGTGGGGATGAGTTCGCGCTGCTGCTGGAAGGGGTCAGCAGCGAGCAGGCCATTAGCATGGCGGGGTATATTCATCAGCTGCTAAGCGGGATCGGTTTCCAATCGGCGGGCAGAAAGCACCATATCTCCGCCAGCATGGGCATTGCGCTCTTCCCACTTCACGGGCGCAACCCCGCCGATCTGCTGGCGAGCGCCGACATGGCGATGTACAAAGCCAAGGAGAGCACTCACCAGCGTTGGTATCTCCTATCCCAGGCCGAAAACGCAAAAGACGAGTTACAGGATCGCGTGTATTGGGTAGAGCAGTTGCATCACGCGCTGGAAAACGACAGCTTCGAACTGATGGTACAACCCATCGTACGTTTGGCCGATCAAGATATCAAACATTATGAAGTACTGCTGCGTCTTCGCCATCCCGACGGCAACCTGATCGCTCCACAGCACTTCATTGCCATTGCCGAACAGAGTGGCTTGGTGGTGCCGCTGGACCGATGGGTCATCCAGCATAGCGTGCAAGCGCTTGGTACGCTGCAAGATCGCGGTATTTCCTTGGCGGTGAATCTGTCAGGGCAGTCGCTGCATGACCTGGAGCTAAAGCAGTATCTAACCGACGAGCTGCAGCGTAGTGGCGCTGACCCTCATCATTTGATTCTCGAAGTCACCGAAACCGCTGCGATCACCGACTTTTCGACCGCACGCAACGTGTTACAAACGGTGCGCGATTTAGGCTGCCGCACGGCATTGGACGATTTCGGTATTGGCTTTAGCAGCTTTCACTATTTGGGCCAGCTACCGGTGGATTACATCAAAATAGACGGCTCGTTCATTCGTAGCTTATTGATCAATCCCGATAGCCATACCATCGTGAAAGCCATAGCCGACATCGCCAAAGGGTTTGGCAAGCAAACCATTGCAGAGTTCGTCGACCAAGCGCCGCTACTGCCTATCCTACAAGGGTACGGTATTACATACGGGCAAGGCTTTCATGTAGGCAAGCCACTGCCCCTAGCGCAGCTACTGAGAGGATGAACGATGGGGATAACGACAATAAAACCCACCATGACGTCACCTGATACGCTTCAAGAGAGCACGTTTAGCCCAACGTTTTTCAATGACCACTTTACGTTGATCATTGCCCAGACCCCAGACGAACAATATCGAGCGTTTGCGCTGCGCCACGCGGTCTTCATCGAAGAACTCAACTATGCCATTGGTAATGAAAACACGCTGAACATCGAGTGCGACGCACACGATCAACACTCGCTGCTCTGCTTGCTTCACCATAACGCGACGGGTATCGACGTGGGCTGCGTCAGGGTCGTGTTGATCGAACCCGTCCGTGGTCGACCTTTATGTTCCCTACCGTTGGAAGCGTACTATCCTGCTCCTCTCTTCATGCCTGATACCCATCCACATGCCTTTTCTTCTGACAAAACGTGCGAAGTGTCGCGATTGGCCGTCCACCCCACCGTGCGGAAAAAACCGCTCTCGCGTCCTGAGCTTGCCTCTCAGGACTTCCCTTCGACTTCACCAACGGCTCAAACGCCTTACGAAAGCATCAAAGAGAGCCCGGCCTTGTTGAGTCTTAGCCTCTTTCTTGCTGCCACGGCCATGGTGGGATTGAGCGGGCGCCACCATGTCTTTGCCATGTTGGAGCCTCGCTTTAGCCGTTTATTGAAAGCGTCCGGACTGCATTTTCAACAAGTAGGTGGGGTGATCAATTATTGCGGCAGCCGAGCGCCCTACTACATCGACCAGCGGGTAGCGGAGGCGCATCTGCCCAAGCGCATCGTCCCGCTGTACCACACCATCAAAACGCAGCTGGCTGTGCAGCTTTTGGCATCGTTCTGCCCCGCTTGCCGATAGACGTTTCCCTTAAACGGCAGGCGCCATGGAGGACGACGTCGAAACGCTAGTGGGCGAGATGCTGGCAAACTTATCGACAAAATACACGAGCGTTTCAGGATGCCGAAAACGGCGCTCGAAGGTTTCCTGCCGATGCTCATCGTCCGTTTGGTAGCGACGCGTCACGTTGGCTAGGTAGTCGTTGCCAGCTTTGACGACGTTGACGCTATTTTCATGCCCCGGCTCCCGGTACACCAGCGTGACTTTCGACTGCTGCTCCAACAGCGTCGCCAGCCGCTTGGCCGCATCACGCTCTTCGTCGGTGGCCCATAACGGCTGGTCGCGGTTACCGTAGTGGTAGAGGAGGACCGCCAGCAGAACAGCGAAAATGCTGCTGGTCAGCATCCAAGTCAACAGTACGCCCGATACCGGCATGGTCAGCATGATGACGAGCTGAATCACGCTACCGACCAACAAGACCGCTGCCAGCGGCCGCCACATGCGTTGGCTCATCATGGCGCGATTCAAGATGTATCCCCAGAGCCCCACCACGCCTAGCGCTCCGAAGAACAAGTGCGCCATGGCCAGCGGCGTTCCCCCGCCGGCAAAGATCGCCACGACGCCCATGACGGGTAACAGGCTATAAAGCCCGGCCAGTAGCACATAGGCACGCTGTAGAGACATAGAGGACTCCTTATTTCATGGTAAAGCCGCGTTTCACCAAGAAGTCACGCATATGGGGGCGCAGCTTGCTATCGAATAGAGGGGTTAGGTTGTGCGACCAATCACTGTTTTTATTACCGCTACTACGCGATTGATAGTACGCCTGCATGGTGTCGTCAAAGGCGGCTACATGATCGCTATCCTCAGTGTAGTAGTCCTCTTTCAGAATCGCTTCAACGGGCAGACGCGGCTTCACTTCCGGCTGATGCGCTGGGTAGCCCAGGCACATGCCGAACACGGGATACACATGGGCTGGCAGGCGCAATAGTTCACTAACGGCTTCCGGGTTATTGCGAATGCCACCGATATAGCAAATGCCCAAGCCCTCGGACTCCGCCGCGACTGCCACGTTTTGTGCCATCAGCGCCGTATCCACGGTGGCCACTAAGAGCTGTTCTGTCATACCGCGTTCGACGTTGGCACCGGTGCGCGCAGACGCTTCCGTAGGTCGCTTCATATCGGCACAGAAAACCAAAAACGCCGCGCTGCTGGCTACGTAGCCTTGGCCTCCGGCCAGCTCCGCTATGGCTTCTCGATTGGCGGCATCTTTCACATGGATCACCGTATATGCCTGTACATGGCTCGACGTTGCCGCCGCTTGGCCCGCTTGAATCAGTTCACGAAGCAGGCCTTGGGGGATCGCTTGATCGGTGAATTTACGAATCGAACGGTGGGCGTTCAGTAGCTTGATGACATCATTCATACCAGTTGCCTCCTGAGTAATCGTCTATTGAGAAAGTTAGCGCTGGCGACGGTTGAATAGGCCCTGCTTACACTCTCGCTGCGCCTCGACGTCGCCGCGAATCTGCGCATGGCTGATCAGCGCAAAAATGAAGGTACCGCCAATGACGTTACCAGCCAGCGTCGGTAGCGCGAACCCGACGACCGCGTCGGACCATGTAATATGGCCATCGAACACCAAATATAGCGCTTCGCTGGTGCCGACGATGATGTGGGTGAATTCACCAATCGCCATGACATAGGTCACGATGATGATCATCCACACTTTGGCTTGATCGGCAGCGGGAATCAGCCATACCAGGGTCGCAATCATCCAACCAGCGAGAATCCCTTTAGAGAACATTTCCATGGGCGTGTTGGCCATCATGTGCTCTCCTAGCGCGATGAACGCCTGGTGCGTCGCTTCGTCGAACATCGGCATGTGCAAAAAAGTAAACGAGGAGAGCGCCGCCCCCATCAGGTTGCCTACCAATACCACGCCCCAAAGCCTGCCCAATGCTCCCAGATTGGGTAACGTGGGTCGGCTCATCACAGGCAGAACGGCGGTGACCGTGTTTTCGGTAAATAACTGTTGGCGGGCCAAAATGACGACGATGAAGCCCACGGTATAGCCTAAACACTCGACTAAGAAGCCAATATCGGTTTGCGGCAGATGGGCATGCAGTACGCCACGTGCCACCATGGAGAAACTCATCGAAATCCCCGCCGCAATGGCTGACCATAGCAACGCCATGGAGTCTCTTGAGAGCTCTTTTTGCCCTTCTAAGCGTAAATGCTGATGCACCACGGCCGCTCTGGAAGGCAAATTCGCTTCTCGTGTTTCCTGCTGAGTACCGGACGCCTGGGAGGTGGGTTCGCGCTGGCCGGTCGCCTCACGACCCTGATCCCCCCCTTCAAAATTATCATCCGCTTGATGTTGTTGGTTCATACCGGCTCTCTCCCTGGTAAGGTTTCAGCGTAACGCTATTGTCTAAGATTGGGTAGCTACTCGAGCGGGTTAACGTACGGTGGATAAAAGAATTTTTACGCACTGTTGCACGCGGGATAGCCAAGGCTCGCTATACTATTTGTAATACTCAGGCCTATTAACGTTGCTAGGAAGCCGATATGTCACACGCCTCTCACACACCGCCCGGTCAGGCATGGAACGCCGGTCGGTATGCGGAACACGCCAGCTTTGTTCCTGACCTAGGTATGGAGGTCGTGCGCCTGCTATCGCCGCAGCCTGGACAGCGTATTTTGGACTTGGGCTGTGGTGACGGTGCGCTTACCGAGCGCATCATGCAACTTGGCGCCGACGTGCTGGGTATCGATGCGTCAGAAGAGATGGTCGCCGCCGCCCAACAGCGAGGGGTGACGGCGCGTGTGATCGACGGCCATCAATTGCCTTTCGACCACGAATTCGATGCGGTCTTCAGCAATGCGGCGCTGCACTGGATGCTCGACCCTCAAGCCGTGCTGGCGGGAATAAAGCGGGCTTTGAAACCCGGCGGACGATTCGTGGCGGAGTTTGGTGGCCATGGCAATGTGGCAGCGATCTGCACCGCACTGATTGCCTCGCTACAGTTTCGCGGCATTAGCTCGAAGGGACGCCACCCCTGGTATTTTCCGACCACACAGGAGTACACCAACCTTCTGCAAACGGTTGGTTTTCGTGTGGAAAGCGTCGAACTCATTCCGCGCCCTACGCCGCTACCCAAAGGCATGGCAAGCTGGCTAGACACCTTTGCGAGTCCCTTCTTTCACGGGTTAGACCCGGACCTGAAAGACGCTATCTTCGACAACACCCTCAACCTGCTGGCCCATAGCCTAAGCGACGGCCAAGGTAACTGGACGGCGGACTACGTACGTATTCGCGTTGTCGCCCACACCTAAAACGCGCTCCTTCCTATCGATGTCGGCATCCATCATCAGGGCGGCCCTCTAGCCGCCCTGTTTCGTGACGTTCGAGATGGCTGCTTGGCTAGAACTCATCCCAATCGTCGTTGTTGGGCGCCGCCGCAGACGTAGCGGGCTTGGCAGGCGCATGCTGCGGCGGTTGCGCTAATGTGGGTGCGCTGGCCGCTGGCGCTTGGCTACCTTCGGCCAGCCTGAAGGTGGCCATCAGCGTTGCCAACTGGCTCGCCTGAGCTTCCAGCGCGCTGGCTGCCGAGCTGGTTTGCTGCACCAGCGCGGCGTTTTGCTGCGTCACCGAGTCCATTTCCGTCAGCGCGGCATTGATCTGCTCGATGCCGCTATTTTGCTCGCGCGTTGCCGTGGAAATCTCGCCCATCAACGTGGTGACTTGGCGGATGGCATCGACGGTTTGGCTTAGGGTCTCCCCGCTGCGCTCGGCTTGAGTGGCGCCCGTGGTGATTTGCGACGTGGTCTGTTCGATCAGGCCCCGTATCTCTTTGGCCGACTCGGCACTGCGTGTCGCTAGGGAACGTACTTCGCTCGCCACCACCGCAAAGCCACGCCCCTGCTCGCCAGCCCGGGCCGCCTCGACCGAAGCATTCAGCGCCAGTATGTTGGTTTGAAAGGCAATCGAGTCGATCACCCCGATAATATCGTTGACCCGGTCGGCACTGGCGGCGATCTCACGCATGAGCTGAACGGTACGCTCGACCTCTTCACCGCTCGCTTCGGCAGACTGAGACGCCGTGACCGACAGTTGATCGGCCTCTTGCGCTATCTCGGCATTTTTACCCACCGTGGTGGCCATTTGCTCCATGCTCGAGGCCGTCTGCTGCAGCGCCGAGGCCTGCTGCTCGGTGCGCGACGAGAGATCTTGGCTACCCGATGAAATATCGCTGGCACCGTTGTAGACGTGCTCGCTGCTGCTGCGAAGGGACATGACCAGCGTCTTCAGTTTCTCTTGCATGGTCGCCAGGCCGATGAAGAGCTGGCCAATTTCATTATGCCCACGGTCCTCGATACGCCCGGTCAAATCACCGTTGGCGATACGATCGAAATGGCCGAGCGCCTGCTGGAGCGGGTTCACCACGCCACGCATCATCGCGATACGAATGGCGATCGCCGCCAGCAGTGAAAACAGCAGCAAACCTATCGCCACCGCGCCGCCGATCGTCGCTAAGCGCTCTACCTGACTCATGACCTGCTGGCCGCGTGCTTCGGTGTAGGCCACGAACTCGCCCATCGCGACATCCAGGTCGGCTCCCAGCTCCCCCAACGCCTCCTGTTGGCGCTGAATTTGAAACGGCGCGGCGTCCAAGAGCGGCACGATGCCGTCGGTCACAAAGGCATGGTAGGCCTCGACCACGCTATCACGCCGTTGGGCCAATTCGCTGCCCGGCGTGACCGGGATCGCCGAGAACTCAGCGAAGCGGGTTTGCGCTGCCGCCACGGCCTCTGCCGCCATGGCTAAGCTCTGCTGCCCTTTGTCAGGGTTGCCTTGGGTACTGAAGCTGGCCGAACGGTCGAGGAAGGTTTGCGCTCTGAGCGCGTTCACTTGAGTACGGTTCGCCAAGTTGGCAAGCCGCACGTTGATATTATTGATCTCGTTGAGTGCTCGATCACTCGTTGTATTGGTGTAAAACCCCAGTGCACTGATCAAGCCAATCATGACGACGAGCAGCGCCAGGGCCGCCGTCAGGCTCCATTTTATGGAGAGTCGTTTCATCATTCTGTTCCCTTCTGCTTTTTTAGTCGTCACCCCACTCATCACGAGGGTAAAGCATCACAGGAAGTAATATGAAGACACTAAGACCTTTGTCTACCAACGAAGATGACATAACGAACAAAAAAGCCCACCGCCATTTTGCGGTGGGCTTGCTGGAGCACGATGGCTTAGGCAGCGGTATCTTTCAACGTCGCCATGTCGATCACGAAGCGGTAGCGCACGTCCCCTTTCTCCATACGCTCGAAGCCTTCGTTGATCTTGTGGATATCGAGCATTTCGATATCGCAAGAGATGTTCTGCTCGGCACAAAGCTTGAGCAGCTCCTCGGTTTCCGCAATACCGCCGATGAGAGAGCCTGCGACGACGCGGCGCTTGAACACCAGATTGAATGCTTCGATGGCCGGTTCGATGGGCTCTAGAAGGCCGACCAGAATATGCGTACCGTCGTACTTCAGCGATGCGAGGTAAGGGTTCAAGTCGTGTTGAACCGGCACGGTATCGAGCATGAAGTCGAACGTCTCGGCCACGGCGTCCATTTGCGCCTGGTCGCTGGAGACCACCACATGGTCGGCACCGTTACGCTTGGCTTCTTCCACCTTGGCATCGGAGCGCGTGAAGACTGTCACTTCGGCGCCCAATGCCTTGGCCAGTTTGACCCCCATATGGCCCAGGCCACCCATACCAATCACGCCTACTTTATGACCTTTGCCTACACCGTGATGCTTCAGCGGAGAGTAGGTGGTGATACCGGCGCACAGGATGGGGGCTGCTGAGGCTAGATCGATACCGTCCGGCATTTTCAGCACGAAGTGCTCACTGACGACGATGGCGTCGGAATAACCACCCTGCGTCATGGTGCCGTCTTGGCGGTCCGGGCTGCCGTAGGTCATGGTGAAGCCTTCCAAGCAGTACTGTTCGACGCCATCTTGACAGGCGGAGCAGGTGCGGCAGGAATCGACCATACAACCCACACCGACCAAATCACCGGCTTTGAAACGGGTCACGTCGCTGCCCACGGACGTCACACGGCCCACGATTTCGTGACCAGGCACCACGGGATACTGGGTCATGCCCCAGTCGTTGCGCGCAAAGTGCAGGTCGCTGTGACATACGCCGCAGTAAAGGATTTCAATGGCAACATCGTCAGGGCGAGGCTCACGACGATCAAAGGTAAACGGCGCGAGCGGCTTGTCAGCGGAAAACGCGGCGTAAGATTTTGCTTGGCTCATGAAAACTCCTTTTTTGATACATCCCGCAGAGGCGGAAGGTGTTTTCATTATTGGCTGCCTGGGCGGAGATAGCGATGAACGAAGCTACGTTTTTTTTGCTTATTTCTCTATAAATGGGTAATAAAATAACAAAAATGCACAACAAAACGTCATAATTCTCGCGAACGATTCGATTTCATTTGCGTAAGGAGGGCCTTGTGGCCAGTACCGCACATGTTGGTAATGCGCTTTCCGACCTCATCATACCGCTCGTAAAAGGCGACGGCCCCAGCCCTTCCCGCTTGGATCGCGTCAGCCTGCTCTGCCTGGGCAGGCAGCAAGTCCGTACACCTCTGATGTATGACCCTTGTCTCATCATCATCGCTCAGGGGCGCAAAGTGGGCTATCTGGGCGACCGAGAGATTCACTACAACCCCGGGCACTATTTGGTCCAGACGCTGCCCATGCCGTTCGAGTGCGAAACGTACGGTTCTCCCGAGGCCCCGCTACTGGGTATGTCGGTCAAACTCGACCCAGCACTGCTCAGTGAAATGGTCACCGCGATGGGCGAGGGATACCCGCCAAGCAGCACCGCGCCTTTGCCCATGGCATCGGTCGCAATGAACGAAGGGATGCAGGATGCCGTCATGCGCTTGGCCCATACGCTGCACGATGCGGTTGCGTGCAGCGCCATGGGCGATGCCCGAATACGTGACGTGGTGTTCGAAGCGCTCAAAGGAGAACAAGGCCCGGCTTTGAGGGCGCTGGTGCAGGGGCACGGCAACTATTCACGCATCGTGCAGGTGCTCTCGCAGCTACATACCCACTTTGCAGAGGACTTTTCGGTAGAGCGGCTCGCGCAGCAGGCGAACATGAGCGTGTCGACGTTTCACCAGCATTTCAAGCAGATTACCCGCGCCTCGCCCGCTCAGTATCTCAAGCGGCTGCGCTTGATCAAAGCGCAGCAGCTCTTATTGCAAGATAGCCATAACGTGAATCAGGCGGCGCTGGCGGTGGGCTACCGCAGTGTGCCGCAGTTTAGCCGCGACTATAAGCGCTACTTTGGCGAGTCACCGCTTCAGCATCGTCGCCAGGAGCAGGCGCTGCGCGCTTAGTGGCCTTTAGACACGCCCTGCCTATTTAGCGAAGATCTGGCTCTTGTCTTTGAATGCCTTGAATTCGAGTGCATTGCCGCAGGGGTCGAGCAGAAACATGGTGGCCTGCTCGCCCACTTCGCCCTTAAAGCGAATGTAAGGCTCGATGACAAAGTCGGTGTTACGCGCTTTCAAGCGCTCGGCCAGCGCTTCCCACTCGTCCCACTCCAAAATGACCCCAAAGTGAGGCACCGGTACGTTATGACCATCTACCGGGTTGGTGTGGGCGCTCTCTTGTCCGGGCGTTTTGGGATGCTCATGGATCACCAACTGATGCCCGAAAAAGTCGAAATCGACCCAATGATCGCTGGAACGGCCCTCTTCTAGGCCAAACACATCATTGTAGAAAGTGCGCGCCAAAGCGACGTCATAAACGGGAATGGCTAAGTGAAAGGGGGAAAGGCTCATGGGTGTCTCCTGATAGGTGCTTTTGTTGGTACACGGCTAGCGCGCTGCGCTTGACCCGTGTCACTATCCTAAAAGGCGCAATGTAAAAATTAAATCAATTGTTTTTTGATCTATTCACAAATTTTATTGATGAAAATCTCACCATGATCCGCGAACTCAAAACGCTCATCGCCGTTGCCCAGCACGGCACCTTTGCGGCAGCGGGCCAGCATATCGGCCTGACCCAAGCCGCCGTCAGCGCGCAGATGAAACGTTTAGAGGCAGCGCTTGGCGTAGCGCTGTTCGAGCGCAGCGGGCGGGCAGCGGTACTGACTAAGCGCGGACAAGAGACGTTGCAACAAGCGCAGGCACTGATAGCCCTATACGGCACCTTAGGCGCCGCTTCTGCTGGACAGGAAGCCGCCACTCGCGTCAACTTGGGTGCGATAGCCTCCATTCAACGCTCGCTTCTGCCGAACGTATTGGCGCATTTTCACCGTCAGTTTCCCGAATGCCGCTCCCGCGTGGTGCCGGGGCTGTCTCTCTCGTTGATGAACCAAGTGGATGCAGGGGAACTGGACATGGCGGTGATCATTCGACCGCCGTTTTCGCTGCATAGCGACCTGCGCTGGCAGCCGTTGGCCCATGAGCCGTTTCGTCTGCTGGTGCCCCGCAGGCTAACCACGGATGACTGGCGGGCGCTACTCACTCAACAGCCGTTCGTCCGCTACGATCGTGCCTCGTTCGGCGGCCGTCAGGTCGATCGTTTCTTGCGTGACAACCACTGTCACGTCAGGGACGTGTGCGAGGTAGACGAGCTAGACGCCATCATACAGCTGGTGGCCAACGGCGTGGGCGTGGCGCTAGTGCCGCAGCCAAGCGCCCTTCGGCGCTGGCCCGCGGGCGTGCGTGCCATCGACTTGAAAGAGCACACCTTCCATCGCGATATCGGTATCGTTCATCGCGCTAGCGGCCAGCTCAGCAAACCGGCCAAGGCACTGGCCGCCCTGCTGACGCAAGTCGCCGCAGCCGAACACTAAAACGCCAGCCCGAGGGCTGGCGCTAGTGAGCACGGAACGCATGTGGCTTAAGCCTCGGTAGTGCTTTTGGCTTCCGTACTGCTCTCTTCTGTCATGCTCTCTTCTGTCATGCTCTCTTCGTCTGCACTCGGCTCGTCTTGCGACGCCTCGTCAGCGCTGGGTAGGTTCATGGGCTCGTCTAAATTGAGCGTCTGTGCCGTGTAAGCGCGCACCTCGCGCAACAACTCAGGGTTCTCCGCCAGCTTTTGGCCGTACGAAGGAATGATCTCGGTCAGCGTAGATTGCCACTCGTCGCTGGCCACCTGAGTCGGGAAGACGCGATCCAGCAAGCCAAGCATGATCGACGGCGCAGTAGAGGCGCCCGGCGACGCGCCCAACAGCGCGGACATGGTGCCGTCCTGCGAGGTCACGACTTCCGTACCGAACTGTAGCACGCCGCCACGCTCGGGGTCGTTCTTGATGATCTGTACGCGCTGGCCCGCCGTCCACAGCGTCCAATCGTCACGCTGGGCGTTGGGATAGTACGCCTGCAGCGCTTCGAAGCGGTCGTCGTCGGACATCAAGACCTGGCCGACGAGATAGCTGACCAGATTGAAGTTATCCAGACCGACTTCCATCATCGGCCAGGTGTTATCCAGCGTCATGGAGCCAAATAGATCCGTCCAAGAGCCCTCTTTCAAGAACTTGCTGGAGAACGTGGCAAAGGGCCCGAAGAACAGCGCAGGCTCGCCATCCAGGTAGCGCAGATCCAGGTGCGGGACGGACATGGGCGGCGAGCCTTCGCCCGCTTTCCCATACGCTTTCACGTCGTGCTGTGACACGACATCCGGATTGGTGGTGTAGAGAAACTGGCCACCCACAGGGAAACCGGCGTAAGCCTCGGCTTCGGGAATGCCCGATGCCTGCAGCAGCGGAAGCGCTGCACCACCGGCGCCGATGAACACGTAGCGAGCATCGACCGTGCTCTCTTCACCGCTGTCCAGGTGGGCAATGGTGACTTGCCAGGTATCGTCGTCGTTACGGCTCAGGTCACGTACTTCGCTGTGCAAACCGAGCGTAAAGTGCTCGCTGCGCGTCAGCGCTTCGACCATTTCACGGGCCTGAGCACCGTAGTTCACTTCGGTGCCCATTTGCATGCGCGTGGCGGCCACTGGGCGGTCGTCGTTGTCACGACCTTCCATGATCAGCGGCATCCACTCGGCCAGCTCTGCGCGATCTTCCGAGTACTCCATGCCCGCATACAGCGGGTTCTGCGTCATGGCGTCGTAACGCTCGCGCAGGAAGCTGACGTCTTCATCGCCCCACACCACGGCAATGTGCGGCACGCTATTGATAAATGAGGAGGGTTCACCAAGAATGCCGTTCTCGACTTGATGCGCCCAGAATTGACGAGAAATTTCGAACTGCTCGGTGACGTTGATGGCGCGCTGGATCTCGACACGGCCACTGGCATCCGGCGTGTAGTTCATTTCCATGAACGCAGAGTGGCCACTACCGGCGTTGTTCCACGCGTTGGAGCTCTCTTGCGCCACTTCACCAAGACGCTCGTAAAGGTGAATGTCCCACTCCGGCTCTAACTCTTGCAGGTAAGTGCCTAACGTAGCGCTCATGATACCACCGCCGATGAGCACCACATCGATCGGTTCATCGGCGGAAACAGGCGATGTCGCCAAGGCTAAAAGTGGTGAACAAAGTAACAGACTTAAACGTTTTTGCATGTCATGTCCCTGACGATACAGAAATGACGTACCGGAACAGCAGGTGCCCAGCGTCGAGGAGGGTAAAAGAATTGCGACGAAAGTCTAACAAATAACCGCGGGCGCGGGAATATAAAAGAGAGCTTAAATGAGAATGAAAGGAATTAACGAATGAAACCCGAGGATTTAGAAAAACTGGTCACGCGCAAGATGCCTTTCGGTAAATACGAGGGCTGGCTCATTGCGGATTTGCCGGGCCCTTATTTGAACTGGTTTGCTCGGGAAGGATTTCCCCAAGGGGAGATCGGTCAGCTACTGCACCTGATGCATGAAATCGACCATAACGGCCTGAGCGACCTGCTCACGCCGCTGCGCGCCCGCTAACGAGCGCGCAGCGCCTGCTCCCGCTCTTCGACGTAACGGCGGCGATGCTGGGCGGGGTCGTTCGGAAACCGGCCTAACGCGACGGCTTTTTGGAAAAAACCGGTGGCCGGTATATCGTCTCCCCGACGGCTGATCACCAGGGCGGCGATCATCGGCCGCCCGGCGGCGACGTCCTGCTCCATTAACTGCTCCAGCGCTTGTGTCACCCGTGCAATGGTGCGCGGTGGCGTCAGCCCCAAGGCGTTAGCAACCTGCTGATAGTTCATGGGCAGTGCACTGGTGGGTGCCTGAATGAGGAGCGTGCGCACTTGGTGGGCAAGCATAGCGATGGCATCGGATGAGCGCATTGGGTCGTGACTCGCTGATTCAATCATGTGGTAGAAATAGCCACGCTACCACATCGCTGGCTATGCTGTGGCCAGACGATACGTTCCTATCACTGCGAGGAGAGACAGATGGTCGGTAGACGCAATCAGCGACATTACAGCCGCTGGCCTAAAGCCTTTGCCTGGCTAAGCGTGCTGGCGCTCGTGGCGGCAGCGCTATTAATGGCAGGGGCTGGCCCCGCCTATCGCTGGCAGTGGGTCGGCTTAGGAGAGGCCTTCAACCTGCTACGTAATGGTGTCTATGCAGCCACGGCGGCAGTGGCGCTGAGCGTGTTGGTGCTACTCATCAGCGCATTCACTCGGCGGGGCGGCACGGCGATCGTGGCCATTGGCGTGCTCATGCTCACCGCAGCCCTACTCTACATGCCCTGGCAACAGTGGCAGCGCGCTCAGCAGGCGCCGGTCATCCATGACATCACCACCGATACCCAAAACCCGCCAGCGTTCGCTGCCCTGCGGGAGGCCCGCGAAGCCGCCCCCAACGAAGTAGACTACCCAGGCGAGGCGACCGCCGAGCAGCAGCAAGCGGCCTACCCGAACGTTCGCCCCTTGGTCGTCGATGCCCCTGCCGCCACCGTACTGGCTGCAGTGCAGGCCGAAGTAGAGGCCGCCGGTTGGAACATTGCCGAGATTACCCCTACCGGTTTGGAAGCCACCGCCGTGACGCGCTGGTTTGGGTTCGAAGATGACGTGGTCATTCGGCTGACCGAGCAGGGCAACCGCACTAGGGTGGACATGCGCTCGGCTTCGCGGCTGGGGGCCAGCGATGTAGGCACCAATGCGCAGCGTATCGAGACGTTTATGAGCGCGCTGCGCGAGCGGCTGGAGTAACTCAGCCGGACGTGACTAGTGAACGTGCTTTTTGTTGAGGACGTCTTTATGCAGCGTGCTTTCACGGGAAAGAATCTGCTGGGCGTCCAGCTCACCGATGGGCACGGCTACGTTGGCGGGAATATCGCCGCTAAGCTGTAGCGCCTGGTAACGCAGCGCGCAGACCCTCAAGAACGAGGTGAAATTCCCCAGGTCATGGTCCGCATCGATCGACTCGTGATATAGCCGAGTGATCATCTGTGCGGTGTTCATTCCGTCGCGCTGCGCGATCTCTTCCAGCAGTCGCCAGAAATAATTTTCCATCCGCACGCTGGTCACCATACCATCGATGCGCAGCGAGTGGGTGGCGCTGCGCCATAGGTCAGGGTCCGCATCGATAAACAGTTTGCACATGGCCATCTCCCCTCTTCGTCTCATTCAGCATAGCCGCCGAGCAAGCGCGCGCCCAGCGCAGGCGCGCACCTGTTGCCGATCGCCGCTACTGATCGAGTAACGCCATGAACTGCGCCAGCCAAGCAGGATGGGCAGGCCATGCGGGTGCGGTGACCAGGTTGCCACCGGTCACCGCGTCGGTGACCTCTATGTCCGCGAACTGCCCGCCTGCCAACTCGACCTCAGGTTGACAAGCAGGGTACGCCGAGCACCGTTTTCCCTCCAGCACCTTGGCCGCGGCCAGCAGTTGGGCGCCATGACAAATCGCCGCCACCGGTTTCTGGGCATCGAAGAAGTGCGTCACCATCGCTAACACTTCTTGGTTCAGCCGCAGGTACTCTGGCGCTCGGCCACCGGGCACCACCAGGGCGTCGTAATCGGCAGGGTCGACGCTGGCGAAATCCGCATTCAGCGCAAAGCGGTGGCCCGGCTTCTCGGTGTACGTCTGGTCGCCTTCGAAATCGTGAATGGCGGTGGCCACGGTATCTCCCGAGGCTTTGCCGGGGCAAACCGCATCGACACGGTGACCTACCGCCATCAGCGCTTGGAAGGGCACCATGGTTTCGTAATCTTCGGTAAAATCACCGGTGATCATTAGAATACGCTTGCTGCTCATCTCCGTTCTCCTTGTGATTGTCGTCGGTGGAGCACGCCGTAGGCGTGTGGTGGCAGAGTAGCAAGCCGCCAGAGAACGGGGGTAGTACGCCATTACTACAGCGCGTCAGCGATACGTACGGCTCGCCCCAACGCAAAAAAGAGCGCAAAAAAAGCCCGCTACGAGTGAGCGGGCTTGGCACGACAGGTCGGGGTTACAGAAGCGCGTCGACGGGGCGCTTGCCGTCCAACAACGTGATGTCTCGATTGACGAGACCAGGGGTTTGCACCACGCGCAGCAGTGCATAGGCCACGTTGGCCCGGGAAATTTGGTTATCGCCCGCTTCGTCCACGCTGCTAGCGAACTTGAGGGTCGGCGCTTCGTCGGTAAGACGGCCAGGCTTGACGATGACATGGGAAACGTCACTGTGGCGCAGGTGGGCATCGGCGGCGAACTTGGCCGCCATATAGGGGCGCATTTTTTCAGGCGCCTCCAGCGGCTTTTCTGCCCGCATGGCGCTGACCATGATATAGCGCGAGAGCCCCTTCTGGCTGGCAATATCGGCCGCACGAATCGCGCCAAATAGATCGATCAATAGCGTTTTGTCAGGGCCTGTGTGTGGGCCAGAACCGGCGGTAAAAACGACTTGATCGCATCCTTCGAAGGCGTGCTCCATCTCGCCTTCTAAATCGCCCACGACGGTACGAATTCCCCGTTCTTGGAACCAAGTGGCCTGCTCTTCGTTACGAATCATGGCTTTAATGGGCGTGCCTGCCTCTTTGGCTAATGCACAGAACTGTTTACCGATCTGACCATTGGCACCAATCACTAAGGTCGTCATTTTGCCTCCTTGTCTATCGTGTCCCCTGTATCAGTGTAGGCGGTGCGTCCAAAGTTCAACCGTCAATACAAACACGGCGGGCACCTTCCGGTGCCCGCGACAAGACCGAACGCCCCACCCCGGGGCTAAGTCAGGCTATGGTGCTCGGGCTGGCTTGGCAGCGCGGCCGGTTGGCCAACGCCATGACTAACGTGAAACCGGCTTACCAAGGTATGCATATCGCCTGCGCGTTCATCCAACGTATGGCTAGCGCTGGAGGCCTCTTGCACCAAGCGTGCGTTTTGATGCGTTACTTGATCCAACTGTGAAATGGCCTGGTTGATCTGATCGATACCGGCCGACTGCTCTTTCGTCGCGTCTGCAATCTCCGTGACGTAACGAGTTACCTCGGAGAGGCTATCGACAATATCCTGCAAATGATGGCTCGATGCGTTTACTAACTGCTCGCCTTCGCTTACTTTTTGTACGCTGTCGTCTACCAAGTGGCGAATTTGCGCGGCCTCTTCTGCACTGCGCCCTGCCAGCTTACGCACTTCTTGAGCGACCACGGCAAAGCCTCGTCCTTGTTCACCCGCTCGGGCTGCTTCCACCGAGGCGTTCAGTGCCAGCAAGTTAGTCTGGAAGGCAATATCGTCGATGGCTTTGATGATGGAGGTGATTTTTTCACTCGCTTGACGAATGTCACTCATGGCCGCCGTCGTGCGTTTGGCGACATCACCCGCCGAGCGCGCGCGGTCATCCACGCTGTTGCTCGCGCCCTTGGCCTGATCGGCATAGTCGGCGGTCTGCTTGACGGTGGCGGTAATCTGCTCGAGGCTGGAAGCCGTCTCTGCCAGCGATGCCGCCTGTTGGTCAGTACGCTGAGAGAGGTTTTCATTACCGGAGGCGATCTGGCGGCTGCTTGCGGCAATCGCCTCGGCGCTTTCACGGATCTGAGACACCATGCCTTCGAAGGTGTCCATCATACGGTTGAACGCTTGGGCAGCTTGACCGACTTCGTCATCACGCTGCAGCGCCAGCCGCATGGAAAGGTCGGCATTTTCACCGGCGGCACCGCTGATGCTCTCCATCTGACGACGCATGGCCACCAGCGGCCCCAGTACGCGTACCAATGTGCGCCAGCCAAAGATGGCCAGTACGACGATCACGCCCAAGGTGACCAACACCAGCAGCGTACGGCCCGCATTCGCCAACGTCTCGGCCTCTTCACTGGCGCTTGCCGCCTGGGCGACGGTGTAGGCTTCGATATCGCTTAGCGCTGAGCGCATCTCACGTGTTGCCGCCGCCACGTTCGCCAACGCCGCTTGCACTTGAGCACCCAGATCCAGTTGCTGCTGGCGTAGCGCGTAGACCGAATCGGCATCTTCCACCATCAACCCGTTCAGCTCGACGATGACCTCATCGAGTTCGCCAATGAGCACGCGCTGCTCTACGGTCGTGCTGGGGGCCTCGGCAATGGCCGCCAAAGACTGTCGTGCCAGCGCCACCTGTTGGGAAATTTCGTTGCTACGCAGATTGACCAACGCATCGATGCTCTCCACCTGCATCATTTGTCGCCCCAGATCGGACAGCGTGGCAACGGCCATACGGGCGTTGCCGCTCAGACGACCGATATCGACACGAGCAGAGAACATGCTATCCAACAGTTGAGTCGGCAGCGTGGTGGTGCCCTCTTCCCGCCATGCTTCCATGAGTTCGCGCTGCCGACGCTCTTCGCGCACCTGAGCCAGAGCGGTACGTCCGGCGATGTCTTCGGCACTGCGCATGACGTTAGTGATGGCCGCCTGCATTTGAGCAATCTGCTCGGCCATTTGGGCCTGCAGGCTCAGCGCATCGCGCCGCACGTTTTCCAACGCCTCGTCGCCAGCCATTAGCTCTTGGTACTGGCTATCCAGTGCAGCGAGCTGCGTTGCGGCATTGGTCTGCTCGATACGCGCAAGCCCCGTGCGGGCTTGGCCATAGCGTGCTGTCAACTCGCTGCGCGGCGTGACTTCTTCCAACGCTTGGAGATTACCAGCGGCGAGTAGATCGGCATGTCGCTGGCCAAAGGCACCCATGGTCAATACCATGCTGCGGCTCGCATCTTGCAGCGGCAGCACCTCATCGGCCACGAAGTGCTGAACGTTGATCAGCCGCTGGTTGGTCATCCACCCAGTGCCGGCCAACACGATGCTGCCCAGCACGGCGGCGACAAAGAGGCTAATGAGCATCGCGCGGATACTTATGGTTTTTTTCATCAGGGGTATTCGCTGTGTCAGAGATTGCAAACGGAATAGAGAGCCACGGCTAGCGGGCTAGGCTGTTCCAATCCACCGGCTCGAACTGGCCATTTCGGATAATGGTAGGCCAGACGGCATCGCTGGCTTGATGGTCGTTCGGGCCCAATGTGAGCGGTTCGCCAACGCCGATATCGATACTGCCCAGGCTCAAAAGGCCATTGACCACCGCTTCTCGATCAGGGTTATTACCCGCCGCCTTGAGGCCTTCGGCAAACAGCTTGGCGGCTAGGTAGCCTTCAAGGGAAATAAAGTCGGGGGTGGCGTCGGGGGCGTACTCAGCCAACGCCTGACGATACTCTTCGACGGCCGGCAGATCGGCATCCAACGGCGGTACCACTTGCGTCACGATGACCCCCTCCGCCTGCGGGCCAAGCGCCTCTAGCAGCGCCTGGCTACCGACGAATGAGACATTTAGAAACAGCGCATCGGGCAGGTCTTGTCGCGCTTCACGAATGAAGTCAGCGGCCGGGCCAAAGGTGCCGACGATGATCACTGCCTTGGGTGTGACCGGTGCCTGAAGAATACTGGCAAGCCCTTGATGAACGTTACGCGTTCCGCGGGTGAAACGACCATGAACCAGTTGGGAGGTATTCAAGACGCCTTGGGCATTGAGCGCGCGAATTGCGCCGTTATAGCCCGCGTCGCCAAAACTGTCGTTTTGGGTAAAAAATGCGATCTCTTCGGGCTCTATACCAGCCGCAAGAAGGCCATCGATCATTGCTGCCGTTTCTTGAACGTAGCTGGCACGGTAGTTGATGACATAACGATCGGGCGGTGAGCGGCGCAGAATTCCCGCCCCGGTGAATGCCCCAAATAGCAGCGTCTTTTGCTGATTATAGATCGGGATAGTGACCGCTGCCGTAGGCGTTCCTACATTGCCAATCGCGGCAAGCAGGCGATCGTTACCCACTAGCTCGCGGGTGTACTTGGCTGCCTGCAGCGGCGAGTATTGATCATCGAACGTCGTGAGGCTGATCGTTTGACCGTTGATACCGCCTTCACTATTGAGCTTGGCAAAGTAGGTGTCGATGCCCTGCTGCATACCAATGCCCAGAGGAGCAGCACCGCCGCTTGCGGGCGCCACCATGCCGACTTCGAGTGCGGCATGAGCCAGCGGAGCAGCCACAAGCCCCGCCGCCATTAGCCATGTTGTGATTCGACGCATTGGTTCTCTCCCACATCGCGATGCTTTTTTCTAATATCGGCGGAAGAGTATACGACTTAAGCTTGGCGAGCTTTTAAACAGAGTGTAAAAAAACGTGTCTTGATTTAAGCAGGCCGCTCGATGGCGAAGCGGTCAGTGATGCGCACGTAGTCACTCCCCGCCAAGCGGCCGATCGGTTGCAGCGCGGCCATATCCACGTGACGACCGTCCCACAGCGTATCGTCGATATGAATCGACACGATTTGCGCCAACACTAGGCTACCCGCTAGCGGCCGATCGCCAAAACGCTTCACTTCCAACAGTGTACAGCCAAATGCCACCGGGGCCGCTGCGATGCGTGGCACGCTCACCCCCGGCATGGTGGACTTTTCCAGCCCCGCCAGCGTGAACTCGTCTTCGTGTCTTGGCAGGCTGGCGCTCGTGGTATTGAGCGCATCGACCAACCCTTCGGTGCCGACATGTACCACGCACTCTTGGACTTCTGCCAAATTTCGCAGCGTGTCTTTGGGTTGGGCGCTACCATCCAACAGCGGCGAAAATGCTAAAATGGGCGGGTCGATGCTGGCCACGTTGAAAAACGAGAATGGCGCTAGGTTGGCGTTCCGCTGCTTGTCCTGAGTAGCCACCCAGGCAATCGGTCGTGGGCAAACGCAGCCCGATAGCAGCCGGTAGAGACTACCTGCACTGAGCGACGACTCGGTCAATAGAGTATTCATGGACTCTCCTGATGGCGTGGCAAGAACGGTGCCCTTAATAGGCCGCTGGCGCCTACCCTCTGTCAAGTATGTTAGCCTACAGACTCATACAACGATCCGGGAACGGAATGCTCACTATTACCAATAGCGTTAGCTTGGCCGACTGGGAAATCGACATTAGCCAAATTCGCGCACAGGGGGCAGGCGGTCAGAATGTCAATAAAGTCGCGTCTGCGGTGCATTTACGTTTCGACATTCAGCGTTCGACGCTGCCGCCGGTCTACAAAGAGCGACTAATGGCCCTGTCGGACCAGCGTATCAGTAAAGAGGGGGTAGTGATCATCAAAGCTCAGAGCTACCGCACGCTCGAGCTGAATAAAGAGGACGCCTTGAACCGCCTCGAGGCGCTGATCAAGAGCGTGGCCAAACAGCCCAAAACGCGCCGTCCTACGAAACCTACGAAAGCCTCTCAGCGCCGCCGAGTGGACCACAAAACCCGGAAAGGCAAGCTCAAGTCGCTACGTGGTAAAGTGCCAGCCAGTGAGCGCTGATCGCTTTCCCCTTTCTACTACTTGACACAGTGAACTCGATGCCATCGACACCTCGCCCGCTATCGCCCTGTATTCACGTATGCCAGATCGAGCCGAACACCCAAACGTGCCAGGGATGCGGGCGCACGTTGGATGAAATTGCCTGCTGGGGAAGCATGACCGAGGCCGAGAAGGCCCCGGTGTGGGAACGAATCGAACAGGAGGGCTACGTCTCTTCGTGATGGCGATCACTCAGGATATGATGCAACTCGCCACAGGCGACCATCGGGTCGTCGCAGTTGATCACGATACTCGACTCCGCCAGCACGTAGCTGCGTCCCGTAATGGTGTTTTCCACCACTTGATAAGCCCCTTCTTGATGCGTGCCGGTAAACGTGCCAATGAAGCCGGTTTACCTAAGCGATACGGTTTCCAGCTTATCGCCGAGGCTCAACCGCCCCTCGTAATTCATTAGCGCTAGCCTTGCCGACGTGCCGGTGCCCGTGGTACTCCGGCAAATGACGCCGGGGTGCACGTAGGTGGTCGACCGCGAGCGGATATAACCTTCGGCGATCGGCTCTTCGGGCCCCATGAAGTGCAGAAAAGGCAGCGGACCCACGTCGCCTAGGGTGTAGTGGGAGAAACCGCGTTGCGCCTTGATGGCCTCCACGATTTTGTACGCACAAGCCGCCAGCGCCTGCTCTTCATCACGCACCAGCTTGAAGCCCAACGCCTCGGCATCGACCAAGGCGTAAAAACCGCCACTATAGGCGACGGAGTAGGTGACTTCCCCAATCCCTGGCACTTGAATGGTGTCGCGATAGGTATCGATATAGCTCGGCAGGCCTTCGCAGGTCACGGACTCCACCACGCCGTTGTGCACTCGGGCCTCGATTTGAACCAGCCCTGCCGGGGCCTCTAACTTGAAGCGTTGAATTCCCTCCTGCTTGGGCACGATGCCGGTTTCCAGAACGGCCGTGGCCGTGCACAGCGTGTTCGAGCCGGAATAGATCGGGTAGCCCATCACTTCCATGATGATGTATCCGGCCACGGCTTCCGGGTCGGTGGCAGGCACCAAGAGATCCACCGACATTTCGGGAATGCCGTAGGGCTCTTCTAACAACAAACGGCGCAACCCGTCGGCGTCGTCGCGCAGGTACTCCATCTGTTGACGCACCGTCGCACCGGGCAATGCATCGATGCCGCCCGTGACGATGCGGCTGACATCTCCCCCGGCATGGGTGTCCAACAATCGAATCGTATGCAGGTTTTTCACTCACCCGGCTCCTAGGCAGAGGTTATGGCAAATGGGGCACCGTGGGTGTCCCACTGGGCATCGGGAACGATGACGATTTTCCCCAGGTAGTTGCTGCCTCGGTTCACGAAGTAGCGCTCGGCCTGATGCAAGTCAGAGAGTTTGAACGCGCCATGCAGCACCGGTTTTAACTCACCGCTGCGTATCCACGCTATCAACTGCTCTGCTTCTTCCCGAGTACCGTGGGACACGCCGACTATCTGCACCTGATAGAGATAGATGCGGGTCCACATGATCTCGCTGAGGTTACCGCCGCTGGCACCGGCAATGGAGAGCCGGGGGTAGGTGGTGCGACGCTGCATATCGCCGATCATGGTATCGATGAACAGATCGGTCATCTCGCCACCAACGAGATCCATGACGGCATCGATGGCCTGACCATCGGTGGCGGCCAGCACACGCTCGACGAAAGTGGGCAGGTCGCCTCGATCGATGACGGCTTCTGCGCCCAACGCACGTAGCGCGTCGGCTTTATCGAGCTGGCTAACGGCGTAGGGAATCGCGCCGACGATACGGCATAGCTGGATCAACGCCGTGCCCACCCCGCCGCTGGCGCCGCTGACGAGGATACGCTCGCCCGCCTGAACGTTGGCCGCCGTCATCATGTGGTAGGCCGTTTGATACGAGCACATGCCCATGGCCGCAAGCTCGGCATCGTGTAGCTCAGGGTTGGGGACATGGTGAAACTGGTCGGCAGGCACTGCCACGTACTCGGCGTAGCCGCCGTCTGCGCCGTGTCCGTAGTAGTCCGGCGTCAGGTTAATGTCACGACGCTCGTCGGCATACAAATTGAAATCCAGCAGCCCGCGCTCCCCGATACGCCGGGGATCGACCCCCTCGCCGACAGAAACGACCCGACCTGCCACGTCAGCGCCTTGAATACGCGGAAACGTCAGGGTCGGCGACCCACCCATGGCAAACGAGGTCACGTCCTCTTTGCCTTTGGTGGGGTATAAGCCTTCGCGCGCTTTGCGGTCGGTGTTGTTTTTCGCCGTCGCCGTGACTTGCACCAGCACCTGCCCAGGGCCGGGCGTTGGCGTGGGAACGTCCTGACGGTATTGCAGAGCGTCGACATCACCGTGACCGGTCAAGAGCATCGCCGACATCGTGGCCGGAATCGTTGCGCTGTTATCCGTGTGGGCCATGGGTGGTTCCTTGTTGAGTGCATATGTCGCGACGATAACAAACGCCGGGCGAGGTTCAAGGGGGCGAACGAAGGACAGCATGCCCTCGATCACGATGGATGAGTAGAGCACATAGTGCCCTTAAGCCACACTCCCCCAGTCAGCCGCCTGGCGGGTCGTCAACTTTTCGCCAATAGTGAGAGTAAGCAAAACCCGTCAAGCTACGGGTCGACCGTGCTTCTGCCCCTGCCAAGGATCGGTATGCTTCACTTCACCTCGACGTACCATCGCCGTCTCACCTGGACCTACTTTGGCCTGTTCATTGCCATTGGGATGACCGGCGGACTGCTTGGCCCAGCACTGCCCCATTTGGCCGAGGCCAGCGGTGCCTCCATGAGCCAAATCGCCGTGCTGTTCACTGCACGTGCCGTTGGCAACATGAGCGGCGCCATGGTCACCGGGCTGCTCATGGATCGCTTCAACGGCCACCGCGTGTTGGTGATGATGGGCGTGCTGGCGGTAGCCGGACTGGCGCTGGCCCCGCTTAGCCCGCTTCTGCTGCTGTTGACGCTGCTGTTCATGCTGCTGGGATTTGCGGAGGTATCGCTCAACGCGGGCGGGAACACGCTGCTTTTGTGGCTGCACCGAGACGCAGCGGGCCCCAATGTAAGCGCGCTGCACTTCTGTTTCAGTTTCGGCAACATGCTCACGCCGCTGATCATGATTGCTGCGCTATCCCTCACCGGACAGTTTCACCTCACGTTTTGGATCGTCGCGGCCAGCGTGGCTGCCATGCTGTGGCCGCTGTCACGCTTCGTCAGCCCGTCCATGCCCACCGTTGACCCTAATCCCGCGTCCTTGGCTACGCTCAAACACCGCGACCCGCTCTTGCTGGGACTATTCATGCTACTGTTTTCTCTTTATGTGGGCATCGAAATTACGTTCGCCGGCTGGGTCACCGCATACGGTACGCTCTCTGGATTAACCACCGAGCAGGCGGCGTTGCTGGCAACGCTGTTCTGGCTGGCGCTCTCGGCGGGACGCCTGCTCGCCATCCCGCTACTACGCGTTTGCTCACCTTGGCAGGTGCTCGCTGGCTGCCTAGCGCTGGGGCTGAGCGCAGCGGCAGGTCTGCACCTCAACGCGCTGCCGCCAAGCGCTGGCGCGCTGCTGTTTGGCCTCTCCGCCTCGGCGTTTTTCCCTACGCTGTTTGCACTGTGCAACCAGTCGATCGTCATGCGCGGGCGCACCACCGGCGCCATCTTTACCGCCGCGGGCAGCGGGGCGCTGGTCATTCCGTCACTGACCGGCCCGCTGCTGGATTTGGCGGGTGCGGGGGCGTTTCCTATATTGTTGGCCACGCTTTGGCTACTGATTGCGCTGGGGCTCTTACTGTTGGCCAGTCGTCTGCGGCAATTGGCGGTTCGACAAGGGGGTTAAAACCAGCGTTTCCGTTTGAACAGCCAAATGAGCACCCCACCAATCCCTAGCATGGCCCCCCAAACGAAAAAGTAGCCGTACTGATAGCTCAGTTCTGGCATGTACTCGAAGTTCATGCCGTAAATACCGGCGATAAAGGTTAGCGGGACGAAAATAGCGGTAATCACCGTCAACACCCGCATGGTGATGTTCAACTGGTGTGATGAAATGGAGATATAGCCGTCGACGAGATCGCCACAAATGTCGTAGTACATTTGCGTTAGGGTGTAGAGTCGCTCGAAACGTTCTTCGACATCGGTTATGGCATGCAGCGTTTCGCTTTCGCCTCGCGGCAAGTGCGCGTAGTCGTACGCCGTCAGCTCTTGGGTGATGCCTTTGTGATAGCTGAAGATCCGGCGCATTTTGACCAGACGCGAGCGATACGTGGTGATTTTACGCATCAACACGTCGTTACCATTGTCTAGCAGCTCGTCCTCGAGATCACTGAGCTCCGTTTCGAATTCCAGCAAGCTATCGATATAAAAGCCCGCCGAGGTGTACATCACTCTCAGTGCCACCTGCTCGGGTGACTGGGCCAATAGCGTTTTGCCGTGCTCATTGAGTAAGCGTTCGATACTCATCGCCTCGCCGGGGTGCAAGGTCACCAAAAAGCGTTCGCCGACGAAGAAACAGATCTGCTGAGGTACGAAGTTTAGCTGGGCATCGAACGAGGAAATGCCGCGATAGATGATCAGCGTGTGATTGTCGAACTCTTCGATTTTCGGCGGATGGCGCTCTTTGTGGGCGTCTTGTATGGCCATCGGGTGACACTCGAAGCGCTCCAGTATCTCACGCTCCTGCGCTTCGCTCTCTCCTTTCATGTCGACCCACAAGTGTGCTGTGGGCATGCGCATCCACTCGTCCATCAGGCGAATGTCGCCCTCGCGCACGTCGCCCTCTGGGGTGGTCAATAGACAACGAATCATACTCGTCCTTGGGTTCGTTAATGGGGGGCAGACGTATCCGCCGGACGTGCCAGCGCGATACGCGCTTTGCCTGCGCGTTTGGCGTTGTACATGGCCTCATCGGCGCGCTTCAATAACTCCTGAGGTGTCTCCGCCGCGTCGTGGACGAACAGCGCCACACCAATGCTGGTACTTACTTGCAGGGTCACGCCACCTGCGCTGAGCGGCTCCTCGATCACCTCGATCAGCTTATGGGCCAGCGGCTCCGGTGCGTCGCTGGTCACCCCCTCAAGCAGCACGACGAACTCATCTCCCGCCCATCGGGCAACGAAATCCGTCTCGCGGACGGTTCGCTGGAGACGGCTCGCGATGTCGCGCAGCAGCTCGTCCCCCATGGCATGGCCGTGCTGATCGTTAATGCGTTTGAACCCATCGAGGTCTAGAAACAGCACGGCCAGCGGTGCGAGCGTACGGCGTACCCGTGCCATTGCCTCCGGCAAACGCTCATCTAGGGCGCGGCGGTTGGGCAAACGGGTGAGCACGTCTTCTCGGGCCTGCTGGTCGCGTAGGCGCTCTAGCTGCTGGCGTTCGGTAATGTCGTGAATGAACAAGCTGCGGCGTGGGCGGCCATTCACCTCGAAACGCTTCAGTCGCACCTCGACCGGCAAGCGAACGCCATCGCGCCGTAGGGCTTCTCCGGTCACTGGCATGGCGACATCGTCACTGGTGATTCCGTCGGGAAACATGAGCGATGTAATCGGTCGAGTGAGGGCTTCTTTGCGACGCCAGCCGAACATGGTCTCGGCTGCATGGTTCCAATCCAGCACGCGCCCCTGCTCATCGACGCTCAAATAGGCATCATATGCCGACTCGATCACCAGATTGAGTTCGCGGGTTCGCTGCTCGATACGCTGCTCGAGGCTTTGATGCAGCGCCGTGAGCGCCTGCTGAGTGGCGGCACGAATCTTCTGCTCGTTGATGAGCCGTTCGCGCAGGTGGATTTCGCCAATCACGATATCGGCCAAATCTTGCATCGCAGCCTTTTCTTGGTCACTTAAGCTGCGTGGCTGGCTGTCCATGGCGCATAGCGATCCGAGGACCAGCCCTTGTGAACTACGCAGCGGTATCCCGGCATAAAAACGGATGCCGCCAGGTGTCATCACGTAGGGATTGGTCACGAAGCGTGCGTCTTGCTGAGCGTCTTCGACCACTAGCGGCTCATCTTCGAGTACCGTGTAAGCACAAAACGCGACGTCCCTAGGTGTTTCCGATACCGCCATGCCCACTTGAGACTTGAACCACTGACGATCGGTGTCGATCAGACTGATGGTAGATTTAGGAACGCCGAGCAGCACGGTGACCAATCGCGTGATCCGATCGAAAACGGGCTCGTTTGGCGTATCCAGGAGGGCCAGTTCGTTAAGCGCAGCCAAACGGGCAGTTTCGTTGGGGGGTAACAGGTGGCTCATGGCGATCACACCTAAATGGTCATCAAACCCTTAACAGCATAACGCGAAACGAAATGTCCTGCTTAACGCCTTGATTAACGGACTTCGACACGTTGACGGCTCACCAGAGCCAACGCCACGCTGACCGTTGTTGAGAGTAGCAGCGCCCCTACGAACGGGCCTAACGTCGGTACGCTGCCGGGGAACGTGGCGGCCATTACCCCTGCGCTGACGCTGCCCTGACCGATCCAGCCAGGCAGCACGGCCCCTACAAGCCCCGCAAACCCGCCGCTTATTGCTGCCATCGGTGTCATACGCTGCCACAAACCCAGCAGCACCGGCACCACTATCGCTGCACACAGCAGATCGGCAATCAAAAATAGCCGCAGCACGGAGAGCCCTTGCAAGGCAATCACGATCACAGGCAGCATGATCGCCACGGTGAGCCAGCGCGCCTTGTTGAGGGCCTCGGCCCGGTGACCATTGGCCCACAGCGACGCAATGCCGTTTTGTAAGGTGTCGACGCTCGAGGTGACCAGCGTGACGGCCAGTACCAATGAAGGCAGCGTGATCCATACCGGGGCATCACTAAGCAGCGCAAAAAACGGCATGGGCGGCTCGCCGAGACTGACCCCGCTCATCGCTGCCATGATACCTACGCCACCAATCACCATGACGACCAGTACGGTCAAGCCGCCACCCAACCAGGCACCGCGCCCCAGGCTCGCGTCGTCTTGGGCCGCCCATACCCGCTGCCAATAGCCTTGGTGAAACAAGTTAGCCGCCGTCACGGCGATCACCAGCGTCAACGCCACGCTGAGCGAGCTGCCGATGGGGAGCGACGGGAGTTGTGCGTCATTCGGCATACTGGGCAGTCGCCAGAGCGTCACGCTGGCGACGGCGAGCAGCAGCGCCAAAAGCAGCCACGCTTGCCAGCGGTCGGTGGCCAAGCTTGCCCGCAGCCCGCCCATGACGGTGTACACCAGCGTGGTGAGCGCCACCCCGATGATCACCACAGCGGGAGGCACGTCGGAGAGTAGCGCGGTAATCGCCCCGATGGCGGTGAGTTCAGCAGCCAGGAAGCAGCCCATGTAAGCCACGGAAACGAGCGCCACGAAATGGCGTACCCCCTTGCCATAGCAGGCGTCGGCAAACTCGGCAATGCTGCGTCCCTCGGGCAGTGCTTGGCGTATCTTAGGCCCGTAGAGACCCAAAACGATGAACGGCAGCGCCGAGCCAAGGGCATAGCCCAGTAGCGCCACGGGCCCTACGAATGCGCCGATTTCAGGGGGTGCAAAGAGTATCCAAGCCCCCATACCGGACGCCAAAAAGGAGAGCCCCAGGGTGGCCGACGTTTGCGAATTACGAGCGGTGACATAGTCATCCAACGAGCCGCCACTGAAGCGTGCCCGAAGACCCAGAAAAGCAAAGCAGCATAACGCTGCGCCTAACACGAAAGACGTTAGGTAAGGCATGTCGCGCTTCCTCCGCCGGTACGAACCGGATCAGGTTCCAGGGTCTGCGTTGCGCGCATTCTCAGCCCCATTGGGGCTCCCCTGGCGACAGTGAGTGGAGGCAGTATCCTCAAGCAAAGTGGTGCGTTAGTAAAGCCTTGCCCATGGGGCCGGGCTGCTTATTCCACTTTCTTGGGGACACGCCCCATCAGGTAAAACTCGGCGTTGGGCGGTGTTCCAGCTAGTGTCACCAAGCGGTTGGACATGCCAAAAAACGCGGCAATGGCACCGATGTCCCAGCAATCATCCAGTGTGAACCCCACTGCCTCTAAACGCGCCTGCCATTCGTCTGAAAACTCGCCCAGATCGATGGCACTGTGCAGTGCAAAGTCGAGCATCAACCGATGACGCTCGCTCAATCCCGCCACACGATGGTTGATGGCGATATTATCGGCCAGTAACGGATCTTTACTGTAGATACGCACCAGCGCGCCATGGGCGACGACACAGTACAAGCAGCGATTGCGGGCACTGGTCGCAACGACAATCATCTCTTTCTCTGCTTTGGTCAGCGTCTCCGATGGTCGCTCCATCAACGCATCGTGATACGCAAAAAAAGCGCGAAACTCGTCGGGTCGGTGAGCCAACATCAAAAATACGTTGGGCACGAAGCCCGCTTTCTCCTGCACGGCCAACATGGCTTCCCGAATATCATTGGGAACATTATCCAGAGTGTCAGGAAGTTTGAACCGACTGATCGATGCAGCCATAGAGGCTCCTTTTTTATTTTGAAGTAGAGTCCCACTACCAACTCACTTTTATCCGTAACAAATTGCTAACTAAAGACTCTTTTCATATGGCTTTACGCTCGCCATACTTTTAGTGATCTAATGTCATAAAAGCCGTACGCTATTCGGCTAGCCAAGCGGCGTACTTACAGGGAAACCACCATGTCATACTCCGAAGCAAAAGAGCACACGCCAGGGCGTTTGCATGAACTGTTCGCAGACCCGTACCGTGCGTTCGAGAACGATACGGATGAGCGTCAGTTGCATATCCGTGTCATGCTTCACACCCTGCTGGCCCGGCCTATGCAGCGCGGCCTGGTCACGCTTCGTGTGATTCACGGCTGGGAGAACGGTGGTTTCGAACCTGCCGACCTACAGCATGCCGATTTTACGCTGCACAACCTGCAAGATTTCGAGGCGGCGGCCACCTCCTTTCACGCAGCGGCGGAACGAAATGCCCCCCTACCCGCAGATCAAACCGCTATTCTCGCGGCTCCCCTGGCCGATGCCATTGCCGATGCCGAAGCAGAAGGCAACGCGCTCACCGACGATATTCGTGCCACACCGGCTCGCTGGCCCGCGTTCGAGGGTGGGCTTGCCCTCTACACTCTGTTCAAAATGTACCATCGCCTCGTATATGGCGAGGACGATACCTACCGTTGCTCACAATGTGAGACCCCCCACGGCCTTCGTGAAATTCATGAATTTCACCTCGAAGAGGGAGAATTCGCGCTGCTGGCGCCCGTTCGCGATGAGCAGGAGGCGCCATACCTGCTCGTACTACACGAGAGCCAGCTTGGTCCCATAGGGCAACTACTCTCGGAGAGCTTACCGCTGTTTCAGGACGTGTGAAGGTCGCCTCCTCTACCGAGGAGGCGCAGCGTGTTGCCGCTCGCTATAGCGAGATCGTGCTATTGATACCGCTAGAGACGTTTTCGGGCTCGAACCAGCGGGCAGTGACCGTTTTAGTCTGCGTCCAGAACGCAATCGCCTGTTTACCGTTAGGCCCTAGGTCGCCCAGCTTCGACGCCCGAGAACCGGTAAAGCTAAAGTAGGCGACCGGCACCGGAATGGGCACGTTGATGCCGATTTGGCCGACGTCGATGTCGGTCTCGAAGCGTCGCGCGACCCAGCCCGAGTTCGTAAAGATCGAGGTGCCGTTGCCATTCGGATTGGCGTTAATGAAAGCGATGGCGTCGTCCAGCGTTTCGACGTTGACGACACACAGCACCGGCCCAAAAATTTCCTCACGATAGATCGTCATCTCTGCCGTCACATCGGAAAACAGAGTCGGCCCGACGAAATTACCGTCTGGGTAGCCGTCGACCGTGTAGCCGCGCCCATCGACCAGCAGCGTAGCCCCCTCCTTGTCACCTGCCGTAATCAAACGCTCGACCCGCTCCTTGGCTTGCGGAGAGACCAGTGGCCCCAGATCGGCCTCGCGCTGGGTGCCGGGTCCCACGGTCATACCGCGCGCGCCGGCTTCGATGTCTTTGATCCACTCGCGCGCTTCCCCCACCAGCACGACCACCGAGTTCGCCATGCAGCGCTGACCGGCGGCACCAAAGGCAGAGCCCAGCAGGCTATCGATGGCTTGACTACGGTTGGCATCCGGCATGACAACACAGTGGTTTTTTGCACCCATCATGGCCTGCATACGTTTGCCAGCAGCGGCCGCACGGTTATAAAGCAGCGACCCCACATGGGTCGAACCGATGAACGACAGCGCCTTGATATCTTGATGGTCGGCAATTTGATTGGCGACGTCAGGCCCACCGTGCACGACGTTCAATACCCCAGCCGGAATACCCGCTTCATGTGCCAGTTCCACGAGCCGCATGGTAGAACTCGGGTCTTGCTCGGAAGGCTTCAAGACGAAGGTGTTTCCGGTGGCAATCGCCAACGGGAACATGAAACAGGGCAGCATGATCGGAAAATTGAAGGCGGTAATGCCCGCCCCCACACCCAGCGGCTGATGCATGGTATAGACGTCCACCTCGTTGGCCGCATTCTCCGCCAGCTCGCCAAGCTGTAGGGAGGTAATCGAACAGGCGTGCTCTACCACTTCTAGCCCGCGCCCCACTTCACCCTCGGCATCCGGCAGGGTTTTACCGTGCTCTTCGGTGATCAAGGCGGCAAGTTCCGCTGTATTCTCGCGAATCAACGCCTGCAGTTTGAGCATGATGCGCATGCGCTTGCCGAGCGGCACTTTGCGCCACTCTTTGAACGCTGTTTTGGCGCTGGCGATGGCGCGCTCGACTTCTTCGGACGTACAGAACGGTACTCGCGCCACCACTTCCTGGGTGGCAGGATTCACCACATCGCGCCACTCTTGGCTTTGCGACATGACCGGCTGGCCATCGATGTACATCGGAATTTCACGAACGGACATGATGCGTTTCCTCAGCTTGTGTTTGTTATGGGATCGAATAGGGAACCGTTAGGGTATATCAGCAAGTTGACGTAAACGTCAATTAGCCACTGGACAAAGACAATATGCCCTCCGCCCGACGATTTGGCTTTCCCTCTCGGTAAGGGCATCGCTATGCTGAGACAATGACGTATCATTACTCACCCTCGTGAGATGCGCTGTGGTGATCACAAGGAGGTATCCATGCAGACGTTTAGCTGCCGCTGTGGCAATCCGCTGTTTTTCGAAAATACCCACTGCTTGGCCTGTGAGTCGGAGGTTGGCTGGTGCCCCGCGTGTTGTAACATCGTGGCGCTGGAACCGTTGGATAGCGGCGGCTACCGCTGTACCCATGAAGACTGCGGCACGGCACTAATGAAGTGCCACAACTATTCCGTCGAAAACGTCTGCAACCGGATGGTGGTGATGACCGACGGGCACGCCGATACGCTATGCGACTGCTGCCGCTACAACGAGGTGATTCCCGACCTAGAGGTCGAGGGCAACCGGGAACGCTGGGCAGCGCTGGAGAGCGCCAAACGGCGGCTTTTCTATACGCTGGATTTGCTCAAGCTTCCCCACGGCGTCGAGGGCGAGGACATCCGCGTCCCACTGAGTTTTTCGTTCATGGCCGATGCGCTGCCCGACCAAGGGCTGTGGCGCTCCACGGCAAACCAAGAAAAAGTTTACACCGGCCACGCCAATGGCCATATCACCATCAACGTCAAAGAGGCCGATGACGTCGAGCGTGAGCGGCTGCGTGTCGACATGAATGAATCCCACCGTACGTTGATCGGCCATTTTCGTCACGAAATCGGCCACTACTACTGGGACCTACTGGTCAAAGACCAAGATGAAGCCGCCAGCATTCGCGTGTTCGGCAACCACAACCATCCCACCTATGGCGACGCCCTAGAGCAGTACTATCAGCAAGGCGCGCCGGCAGACTGGCCCACACGGTTCATCTCCGCCTACGCCGCCATGCATCCGTGGGAGGATTTCGCAGAGACGTTTGCCTTTTATCTGGACATGGTGGCTGTGCTGGATACGGCACTGCACATGGGCCTCTCTCGGGCCGAGTACGATGGCTCATTGGAGAGCATGCTACAAGCGTTTCATCAGGTAGGCTTGACGGTGAATGAACTCAATCGTGACATGGGCCTACTGGATCTGGCCCCGGGGGTTCTTGCCCCCGCGGTGCATGAAAAGCTGGCGTATCTACACGATCTCATTCAACGCGAGAACGCCAGCCCTAAAACGGCCTAATCAGTCGTTGTCATGGTCGCCCACGTGGCTCTGGGTTTGGCGCTGAGTGACTCGAGGAACGCCATCGCCGTTTACGAAATACGTAGCGCTGAGCGTATCGTGAATGGCGGCAAAACCAATTTGTAGCTCGTCCACGAAAGCGTGTAGTTTGCTCGGTGAGTGGGCCAATGCCTGAATGTCCGCATCGACCACATCGGCGCGTACCAGTGACACCGTGGCTGCCACACGATCTTGACGAGGCAGTAACTGCAGCTCGTGCCCCAATGTTTCCAGGCTACAGGCAATGGAGCGCGGCAGGTGCGGATCTTGAAGCAGAAAACGCAATACGTCCGGCCCACGCACGCGCAGCCTGACCTGCTGACGATACATCTGATACGCCGTCAGGGATTTCAGCACGCTCATCCACTGTAGATTTTCGAACGGCAGCAATTCTTCAGGATTTTGCGGCAGCAAGCTCGCCGAACGCACGTCGACGATCCGTGTGGTCATGTCCGCCCGTTCCAACTGACGGCCCAGCTTGATGAACGTACGCGCCGGGCCGTGGCTCAAGGTGCCTTCGATGAGCCCTGTTAGCGTTTGGCAGCCTCGAATGACGTTTTTCAAAAATGCATCCCGACGCCGAGGGCTCACGCCGTTCTCCGCGTGATCCGCCACGCTGAGATAGAGCTGGTTGACCTCTTCCCAAATCTCTCGGGGCACCACGTCCCGCGTGGTGCGCAGGTTTTCTCTGGCGCTGGCGAGCGCCGAGAGAATCGAGCTGCCGTTTTCGGCATCGGCGCACAAAAAGTGCATCACACTTCGCTCATCGAAACTGGTATGCCGAGCGTTGAAGGCATCCAGCGTCCCGGTCATTTCGATCAGCGGCGCCCAGCCCAGCGGTAAATGGCGTGGCAAATCCAGCATCAGGTGCGTATTGACGCTCAATAACCGTGCGGTGTCTTCGGCACGCTCGATGTAGCGAGCCATCCAATAGAGGTTTTCAGCAACGCGTGACAGCATGGCGCTAGGCTCCTTTCTGCTCAGCGGCACCCGCCGCGTTCTCGTCGGTTTCGACGATCCAGGTGTCTTTACTCCCGCCCCCTTGGGACGAATTGACCACCAGCGACCCTTCGACCAGTGCCACGCGGGTCAACCCACCAGTGGTTACATGGGTTTCCGGTCCCGAGAGGATGAACGGGCGAAGGTCGACATGGCGGGGCTGAGGCAAACCGTTGGCCAGCGTTGGCGTAGTGGAAAGTGCCAGTGTCGGTTGGGCCATATAGTTACGCGGATTTTCATTGATCAAGCGCGCAAACTCGTCCCGCGTTTCTTTGGTGGAGCGCGGTCCGATCAGCATGCCGTAACCACCGGATTCATTGGCGGGTTTTACCACCAGCTCGTCCAAATGATCGAGCACGTACTGGCGGTCCTCGTCGAACATACAGAGATAACTCGGCACGTTCGGCAGCAGTGGCTCTTGATCCAGGTAGTAACGAATCAACTCAGGGACGAAGGCGTAAACGACTTTGTCGTCGGCGACGCCCGCCCCGGGCGCGTTGGCCAGCGCGACGTTGCCCGCCCGCCAAGCGCGCATCAATCCCGGCACGCCCAGCATGGAGTGCGGATTGAACGCCTCGGGGTCGAGAAACTCATCGTCTACGCGGCGGTAGATCACATCGACACGGCGCAAGCCCTCTACCGTGCGCATGTAGACCACATCGTCGTCATCGACCAGCATATCGCTGCCCTGCACCAGCTCGACCCCCATTTGCTGCGCTAGGTAGGCGTGTTCGAAATAGGCAGAGTTATAGATGCCAGGCGTCAGCACCACTACCTGCGGGTCGTCGCCCGGACGGGGCGACATGGCCGCCAGCATGTCGTACAGCTGCGCGACATAGTCGTCCACTGGCAAGATCTTGCCCGAGGCGAAAAGCTCCGGTAACACGCGCTTGGTGACGTTGCGGTTTTCCAGCATGTACGAAACGCCCGACGGGATACGCAAGTTGTCTTCCAACACGTAAAGCATGCCATCGCCGCCGCGCACCAAGTCAGATCCGCAAATATGGGCCCACACGCCGTGGGGCGGATTGATGCCCACACACTGAGGTCGAAAATTGGCCGACTGAGCCAATACTTCGGCGGGCAACACTTTATCTTTGACGACTTTTTGCTCGTGATAGAGATCATCGATGAACAAGTTCAGCGCTTGTACGCGCTGCTTTAAACCCGCCTCGGTTTTTCGCCACTCATTGGCCGGAATGATGCGGGGAACGATATCGAAAGGCCAGGCGCGATCGATCATCGCCCCTTCTGAATAAACGGTAAACGTGATGCCCATCGTTCGAATGGCAATTTCTGCCGCAGTTTTACGTTCAGCTAGCTCTTCCGCACTAAATCGCGCCAACATGTGACATAACTCGTCCGCAGAAGCACGAGGCTTGCCTGGCGCCGCCAACAGCTCGTCGTAAAAGTCACGGCACGCATAGTTATTCCAATCTACTTGGCTCATGGGCGCTCTCCTGGCGCTAGGGTGGAAGCGGCAACTTCCTTAATTCAGTAGTGTAGGCCTGCCGCGTGCAATGTACGTAGCAACTGGACCATATAAACACGCAAAACTCGCGCCATATTCCCCGCTATTTCAACGCTCAATTGGCGCTTAGCGTTTACTCTTCTCTTTGTATGGCTTGGTTGGCACAACTTTTATACATGAAAGAAATTAACATTCATTTTTTAGCACTTAATCGTTATTAGAGCACCAAAATAGTGCATACCAGTTATCGATTATGGTGCGATGACAATTTTCCACACTCTTTAAACGCCATTACTCATATTGCAGCTGCAAAATAGTTCAACTCCAACGATACTTCTGGGTACTTATTTTCTTCACCGACGCGCTATGCGGAATACGCACGGTGACTTTTAGCTTTCTTTGAGGGTGGCTCATGACCATTCGCGTTGCCTTGCATCACCGCACGACCTATCGCTTCGACCGCCCCGTCAAGCTCTCGCCCCATGTGATTCGCCTGCGTCCGGCCCCCCACTGCCGTACCCATATCGACGCCTATTCACTGAATATTTCAGGCGACGACCATTTCTTGAATTGGCAGCAGGATCCGTTCGGTAACTTCAATGCCCGCGTGGTGTTCCCCGAGCCACGTAAAGAGCTCACCATTGCCGTCGAACTCGTGGCCCCCATGACGGTGATCAACCCGTTCGATTTCTTTTTGGATGACGTCGCCCAAAAGATTCCGTTCACCTATCCCGACGAACTCAGCAAAGAGCTTGGCCCCTACCTAGAGGTAACCGAAGCGGGACCGCGACTCCTGGACTGGTTGAAAGACGTCTCTCTCGAACCGACCACCAGCGTCGATTTCCTCGTCGCCCTCAATCAGCGCCTGCAAAAGGACATCAGTTATTTGGTGCGTATGGAGCCTGGGGTACAAAGCTGTGAAGAGACGCTGACTCTGGCGAGCGGCTCCTGCCGCGACAGCGCTTGGCTATTGGTACAAATACTGCGTCATCTAGGCTTGGCGGCACGCTTCGTGTCGGGTTATTTGATTCAACTGACACCGGATGTGAAAGCGCTGGATGGTCCTAGCGGCACCGACGTGGACTTTACCGACCTCCACGCCTGGACCGAAGTCTTCCTGCCCGGCGCTGGCTGGGTAGGACTGGACCCCACCTCTGGCCTGTTTGCAGGCGAAGGTCATATTCCACTCGCCGCTACGCCTACGACCGGCAGCGCCGCCGCCATCACTGGCTTTTCCGATAAGTGCGAGGTGGAGTTCGACGTCGAGATGCGCGTCGAGCGCATTCATGAAGACCCGCGCGTCACCAAACCCTATAGCGAGCAGCAGTGGCAACGCATTCTGACGCTGGGCGACGAGGTTGACCAAGCGCTCAACCAGCAAGACGTTCGACTGACCATGGGCGGCGAACCGACGTTCGTTTCCATCGACGACATGGAGAGCCCTCAGTGGAACACCGAAGCCTTGGGGGAGCACAAACGTGAACGCGCCGAAGCGCTATTGTCGCGCCTGCAGGCCGCCTACGCCCCTGGCAGCGTGATTCAGCAGCAGCAGGGCAAGTGGTATCCTGGCGAGCCGCTGCCCCGCTGGGCGCTGGCCTGCTACTGGCGTAAAGATGGGGTGCCGCTATGGCGCGACCCAAGCTGGCTGGCCTGCATGGAAGGTGCCCCCGACGTGGTGGCCGACGACACCATGGCTCAGCGCTTTACTCAAGCGCTGAGCGAACGTCTGGGTGTGGCTCAGCGCTGCTGGATTCCTGCCTATGAGGATGCTTACTACTATTTGTGGAAAGAGCAAACGCTGCCGGTCAACGTAGACCCACGCAAAGCCGATTTGAAAGATGACGCCGAGCGCCGACGCCTTGCCCGCCTGCTGGAGCAGGATCTGAGCTCGGTCGTTGGCTATGCGCTGCCACTGCGCCACTCGATTGCCCAGTCACACCGTTGGGAGAGCGGACGCTGGCCGCTGAAACGCGACCACCTTTTCCTGGTACCCGGGGACTCGCCCATGGGGTTACGCCTTCCGCTCTCTGCCCTGCCCTGGGCCGACCCGGAAGACCAGCCCCAACCGCAGTCGCTGTTTGCTCCTCGCCCGGCGCTGGGCGACATTCACGGAGAGGTGGCGCGTCGTAACGCCGAACAGCACCGCTTCACCAGTGCTGAGCGCCTGGGCCAAAGCACCCATCCAAGCCATAGCCACCCGGAAGGCGAATCGGTACAGCAGCAACCTAGCGCCGAGGAGGATCGGGAGCACAAGATCATCCACACGAGTCTGTGCGTCGAACCCCGTGAAGGCAGGCTGCATATTTTTTTGCCGCCGCTGACTCAACTCGAGCACTACCTCGACCTGCTCAGCAGTATCGAAGCGTGCGCCCGCGAACTTGCCTGCCCGGTCATGATCGAAGGCTACGCGCCGCCGCGCGATCCGCGGCTGGAAAGTTTCCAGATCACTCCCGACCCAGGCGTCATCGAAGTCAACATCATGCCTGCCGCCAGTTGGCAAACTCTGGTGGCACAAACCGAGCGTCTCTACGATGAAGCACGCCAAGCGCGGTTAGGCACCGAAAAGTTCATGCTGGACGGTCGCCATACCGGTACCGGCGGCGGCAACCACGTCACTTTGGGCGGGATCACGCCGGACGATTCGCCGTTCTTGCGTCGCCCCGACCTGTTGGCCAGTCTGGTCACCTACTGGCAGCATCATCCCAGCCTGTCGTATCTTTTCTCGGGGCTGTTCATTGGCCCTACCAGCCAAGCACCGCGCGTCGATGAAGCGCGCCACGAAGCGCTCTACGAGCTGGAAATCGCTCTGCAGCAAATGCCCGAAGGCGAAGTAGTGCAACCCTGGCTGGTCGACCGCCTGCTGCGTCACTTGCTGACCGACTTGACCGGCAATACACACCGTGCCGAGTTCTGTATCGATAAACTCTACTCGCCGGACAGCGACAGCGGACGCCTGGGCCTATTGGAGCTGCGCGGCTTCGAAATGCCTCCCCACGCGCGAATGGGCTTAATGCAGATGCTGCTGATTCGCGCGCTGGTCGCCCGCTGTTGGAAAACGCCCTACCGTGGCAAGCCGGTGCGCTGGGGAAGCGCGCTACAAGACCGCTGGATGCTGCCCCACTACTTGTGGGAAGACCTGAACGACGTGCTCAGCGACCTGCGTCATCACGGATTCGACTTCGAGCTAGACTGGTTTGCGCCGTTCTTGGAGTTCCGATTCCCGGTGCACGGCCGTTTGCATACGCCGATGCTCTCGATCGAGCTTCGCCAAGCCATCGAGCCCTGGCACGTCCTCGGCGAAGAAGCGACTGCAGGCGGCACCGCGCGCTACGTCGACTCCTCGGTAGAGCGCTTGGAAGTCAAAGTCAGCGGCATGAGCGGTGATCGTTACGTCGTCACCTGTAACGGCCGCCCCGTGCCACTTACCGCCACCGGGCGTAATGGCGAAGCCGTGGCCGGCGTTCGTTATCGCGCCTGGCAGCCACCCTCGGCGCTGCACCCGCAAATCCCCATTCACGCACCACTAGTGTTCGATGTCATCGACACCTGGAACCAACGTTCAGTAGCCGGCTGCACTTACTATGTGGTACACCCCACAGGACGTAGCTTCGAGACCTTCCCTGTCAATGCGTTCGAAGCCGAAGCCCGCCGTTTGGGACGCTTCAGCGACAGTGGCCACCGCCATGGCTTTCAGGCCCCCGTACCGGAAAGGGCGAGCCAGGAGCTGCCTTGCACGCTCGATTTGCGCTGGAGCCCACGCTGATGGATGAAGAGTGCTTCCTTATCTGCGCTAGCTACAGGATAATCCGCCCCCTACTCGCTTAGGACAATCAGGATCATGACCGCCCCTGTCTCTCCCTCACTGCTCGGGCTCGGCGCTGCCGGGCTGGTTGAGGACTACACGAATCAGCTAGGCAAGGGACAGCCCGGCACGTTTGATGCGATGCTCGACCGACAGGGGCAGTTGCGCCCCGGCTGGCAGAGCCTGCTCTGTGCCTTGGAAGCACTCGGCGCGGATGGCCGTTATCAGCAGCATGAAGAGATTCAGCGCCTGCTGGCAGAGAACGGCGTGATCTTTAACATGCACGAAGACACTCAGGGCCGCTCTTGGCGGCTCGATCCGCTTCCCTGGGTGATCGATCAGGTGCAGTGGCAAGCACTAGAGGTCGGCTTGACCCAGCGCACGCGCCTGTTCAATGCGCTCTACGACGATATTTATGGCCCGCGCACACTGTTCGATGCAGGGCTTCTTCCTACGCAGGCCATTCTCGCTTCGCCCCACTTTTTACTGCCTTGCCATGGCTCGCAACCCAGCGACCGTCCATCGATCAGCTTTCACGGTATCGATGTCATTCAAGATATCGATGGGCGTTGGCGGGTGATGGGCGATCGCCTACAGGCGCCGTCTGGCACTGGCTTCGCGCTGGAGAACCGCATACTCATGGCCCGCGCGCTGCCGGAAATGTATCGAAACGCCCCACTCAAGCGGCTGGCGGGCTTTTTGGACAAATATCACCGTACGTTGACCGCGCTGGCCTACCAGCACCGTGACAATCCCACGATCGTGCTGCTCACCCCCGGCCCAGGCAGCCCACGCTACTTCGAGCACGCCTATTTGGCGAACTATCTCAATATCGATCTCGCCGAAGGCCAGGACATGGTGGTACGCGATAGCCAGTTATGGCTACGTACCTTAGGAGGCCTGCAACCCGTGGATGTGGTGCTGCGCCACTGCGACGACGCTTACTGCGATCCGCTCGAACTACGCGGCGACTCTCAACTCGGCGTGCCTGGATTGCTACAAGCCACTCGCGCCAGCGGCGTGGCCATGTCGAATGCACTCGGCGTTGGCGTGTTGGAAATGGCCGAGCTGGCCGACTATCTCCCTGCCTTATGCCAGCATCTACTCGGTGAGGAATTGCTGCTGCCTAGTGCCGATGCCAGTACCCAACCAGCATCGGCCCCAGTGTTCGATGCCAACATGCAGCGGTTATCCCCCGCAACGCTGAACTTACGCTGCTTCGTTACACGAATGCCTGGCAGCATCGCGACCCAACGTCCGCAGCCTAGTGACTATCATGTCATGCCCGGCGGCCTGGCGTGGGTTGGCTCCCCAGGCTCACCATCGTTAAGCAGCCCGATCGTCAAAGATGTCTGGGTCACCGCGAATACGCCCCAACCCCATGTCAGCCAGCTACGCCAAGCGCGTGGCCCGGTGGTCGCCACCCGCGATGGCACCGACTTGCCCAGTCGGGTGGCCGAAAGTCTATTTTGGCTGGGACGCTACGGCGAACGGTTGGATGCCCGCGCCCGCTTGCTGCGCGAAGCGCTGCTGCGTTTAATGGAGTACGACCAGGACGAGATCGCGGATCAACTGCTAGATGAGCTGCTGCTAGCCCTCGATATCACCACGCTCGACCATGAAGGGAAGAGCACCAAGCCGCCCCTAGTGGGCTTTGCGCAAAAGCGCACGGCGCTGCTGACCCAGTTCGATGAGCGCGACGCTCAAGCCCTGCAGCCACTGTTCGCCCAAATGCTGCGTAACGCTCGCAGCGTGCGCGAACATCTGGGAGATGACTCCTGGCGAGTGGTACACCAACTGCGACAGCGGGTAGACACGTTCAACCCGAGCCTGGGTGCCAGCGCGGCGCGGCGTGCCTGCGAAGGGCTGTCGGCGCAAATTGCCGCCTTTTTTGGCTTGTGCAACGAAACCATGCCCCACCATTACGGCTGGCGTTTCATGGACATTGGCCGCTTCCTGGATCGCGTGTTAGGCCTGCTGTCGCTGCTCAAACTCACTCTCAACGCTCCCCACTCACCGGGGCTGGCGCTATGGGAGGTGGTGCTCGCCACCACCGATAACTTTACGGCCTACCGGCGACGCTACCGAAGCGAGCTGCACCCCGAAGCGATTCTTGACCTGCTGCTCTTCGACGAAACCAACCCGCGCTCGGTGGGCTACATGCTCAAACGTCTGGAACGGCAGATGGATCGGCTGCCCGGCAGCTCGTCGCCCTACCGAAATGCCGAGCGACGTTTGCTCATTCAAGCCAACGCCGCTCTGCATCTCGCCGACATCGACCGAATTAGCCACTTGGCCGATACTCCAGATGCGCAGGCCGCGCTGGAGCAACTGTTGGACGAGCTGATTGCGCCGCTCAATGCGCTCTCTGATGCCATTAGCCACAGCCACTTCAGCCACGTGGAACGGCCGCGCCAACTTGTCAGCATGGAGCCCGACGAATGAACTACACCTTGCGGCACACCACACGCTACCACTACAGCGCACCGGTGACGCTCTGTCATAGCGAGGCCCGGGTACTGCCACGTAAAACCCAGCACCAGCAGTGTGGTGCCTCGGAACTGACGATCAGCCCAATGCCTCAGGTGCAGGCCGAGCGCCGCGATGTGTTTGGCAATCGAGTGCTCTACTTCGCACTGGAAGACGTGCACCAAACGCTGGATGTGACCGTCGTGACGCCGCTCAACACTCAACCGCTCGGGCCATTGCCGAGCAGCTCTCCGGCGTGGGAGCGTGTAGCCGAGCAGTTGCGCAACGACAGCCGCTTCGATATGCAGCTCTACCGGCTCGACTCGCCGTTCATTCGTCGTAACGATGAGCTGGCGGCCTTTGCGCGCAGCTGTTTCACTCCCGGCCGACCGCTGGTCGATGCCGCGCTAGCGCTCAATCAGTCGATTTACGACACCTTCGAGTACGACCCCAGCTTTACCACGTTGGCCACACCATTGAGTGAGGTGCTGGCTAACCGACGGGGGGTCTGCCAAGATTTTGCCCACCTCGCCATTGGCGCACTGCGCTCGGTGGGCTTGGCGGCACGCTATGTAAGCGGCTACTTGGAGACTCAGCCGCCACCTGGCCAACCACGACTCATTGGCGCCGATGCCTCCCACGCGTGGCTAGCCGCGTGGATTCCGGACTGGGGGTGGCTAGCGCTGGATCCAACCAACGGTACGGTAGCCGGTGAACAGCACCCAGTGCTGGCTTGGGGGCGAGATTATGCGGACGTGGCACCACTCAAAGGCGTGATGAATGGCGGCGGCGACCACCAGCTCGAGGTGGAGGTAGACGTAATGCCCCTCACGGACAACAGCGCGGCCTAAACCGCGCGTGCGAGACGATCACCGTTGAATCAATCCGTTAGTCAACCATGGCAACCACGCCAGCAGGACCAGCGTGACCAGGGTGGCCAGTAAAAAGGGCAGCAACGCTCGGAAGATTTTTAGCGGCGGTGCGCCGGTCATGGAAGAGGCAATGAACAGCCCAGCTCCCACCGGGGGCGTCAGCAAGCCCATTACCAAGGTTAAGCAGACCACCACGCCAAACTGATAAGGGCTAATCGCAAACTGGCTCTGGGCGATAGGCATCAAAATGGGCACTACCAAAATCAGCGCGGCAATCCCATCGATCACCATTCCCACTAGCAGCAGCGCCCCAATCACCAACAGCAAAAAAAGAAACGGACTACTGGTCAACGCAGCAATCCATTCAGCGGCCATTTGCGGCAGTTGCTCGTAGATCACTACCCAGCCAAACACACCCGCTGCGGCAATCAGCATGATGACAAGACCGGCATTGATCGCCGTGCGTGTGAGTACCATGGGAAGCTGCGTCAAACGCAGATCACCATACACGAAGCGCCCCATCAGCAGCGCCGCCAGCGAGGCCAGTGCCGCCGATTCCGTGGGCGTGGCGATACCCAACAAAATGCCGCCGATGATAATCACGGGAATCAGCAGTGCGGGCAACCCCCATAACGCATCATGCAGCGCTTGTTGACGGCTCGGCCACTGCCCTTTCGGGTACTGCTGCACCAGCCCCACCAAAGCGATGACCACAAAAAAACTTGCGCCCAACAAAAGCCCTGGTAACAGCCCTGCAATAAACATCTCTGCAATGGGCACCTGAGCCATGACCCCAAATAGCACGAACAGCATGGAGGGCGGGATGATCGGCGATAGCAGGCCCCCTGCGGCGGTGATCGCCGCGCTGTAGGGGGTATCGTAACCTTCCTGCTCCATTGCAGGCACCATGGCGCGAGACATGATGGCGATTTGTGACGCCGCCGAACCAATGATCGCCGCCATCATCATGTTGGCCACCAAGTTGATATAGGCCAAGCCGCCGCGAAAGCCTCCCACCAAAATGCGCGCCAGAGCAATCAATCGCTTGGTCAACCCGCCCTCGTTCATCAACTCCCCGGCCAGCATGAACAACGGAATCGCCAACAGCCCATAGCTTTCGATGGCGCTAAACAGCTGCTGCGGGTAGGAGTCGAATAGCACCGTATTGCCGGAGGCTTGGATATACCACATCGCCGTGAGCGCCAGTACCAACGCAATGGGCACGGCGCCCAGAAGCAGCAGCAGAAACACCACGACCGTCATACACGTCCCCTCATGGCCGTTAGCGATTGCACTAGATTCGACACGCCGTGCAGGCTCAGCGAGATTGCAAACCAAGGCACGATCAGCCATGCCCAAAATTTTTTAATGCCCAGGGTGGAGGTATTTTCCGCATAGATGAAATTGAACGTCTGGCCCTGGAACGCCCGTATATCGAAGCCGGTTTGAGCCAGCGTCAGCGGCTGATACCACCGCCAGCAGAGCCACACCAGCATCAGGGCAAACAGCAGCACCATCGTATCTACCGCGACGATGACCCACTTTCTTCCTGCAGACGGCAGCAGGTCGCTCACGAGTGTCACCGCGATGCCGTGGCGACGTTTCAGCACCGCCCCAGCAATCAAGAAGGTCATCCAGATCATGGCGTAGATCGCCAGTTCACTGACCCAGTAAAGTGGGCTGCCCAGCGCGCGAAAGGCGATATTCGTGAGGATCAAACACGTCACCGCCGCTGCCAAGGCAGCGGCGGTGATCTCTTCACAACGGGCAAGCCCGTTGGACAGGCGTTGCAGCATGATGATTATTAGCCTTTATTGACACTACTCGTCGCGCAAGCGATCCGCTTCCGCACGCAGGGTTTCCAGCATGGGCGCTTTGGGTGCCCAGATACGCTCCCACTCGGCAATCGCCTCAGAGAAAAACTCAGCGTCGGCTTCGACGATATTGATGTCCAACCCGCGAATCTCCTCTTCCTGAGCGGCGTCCATCTCTTCGAACCCCGTCAGCACGTTCTCCAGATGTTCGGCCATGGCGGTATCGATCAGCTCGCGATCCTCTTCAGAGAGCTCGCGCCAAACGCGCCCAGACACCACCCCCACCATGGGGAACATCATATGATTGGAGATCAGCAGGTTGTTCGCCTGCTCGTAGAATTTCAGAATCAAAATCGAGTCGAAGTCCATATCGATGGCGTCGACTTGGCCATTGGCCAGCGCATCGTAAACTTCCAGTAGCGGCATGGGGGCCGGTGCTGCACCGGTAGCCGTATAGAAATCGCGAATGGGCTCGAAGGGCGTGATACGTAGCCGCTGGCCTTGCAGATCGTCAGCGCTTTCGATAGGACTGCGGCTCAATACTTGGCGCATGCCCACCATGCCGTAACCCACACCGACCAAGCCAACACCTTCCGGCATCAGATCCAGCAACTCTCCGGCGGCATCGGAACGCAGCAGACGCGCGGCATGGTTCACGTCATCCACCAAATAAGGGGCGTAGAGCGCGCCAAAATCAGGAATGCGGTTGGAGATTTCAGCAATGGTCAGAAACGCCATGTCCAGCGCGCCGGTTTGCAGTTGCTGCACCATCTGCGCTTCGTTGCCTAGCTGCTGAGCTGGAAACACGCTAACGCTATGCTCACCGCCTGAGCGCTCGCTCAGCGTTTGGGCAAACGCTTCGGCTTCGGTAGACCACAAGTGCTGGGCGGGCGTAATCAGCCCTAGACGAAAATCACGTGCCTGGGCGCTGATAGAGGTAACGGCCAGGGTCACTGCGGCACAGGCAAGCGTCAGCGTTTTCATTCGGTTCATGCAAAGCCTCATTGTCCAGCCAAAGTGCCGGTCGGCGCTTTGGGTATTTTTTTAATTAGTCGGCTTTGAGAATACCTGAGCGGTAGCGTTAATGGCACCCGCCATTGCGCTAACGCAGCGTCGCAATGACGGGTAGGCATCCACTGCCCTAGGCGGCTTCGTAGGCCGCTTTCAAGCGGTAAAACTCGTCGACGATGGCCGCCATTTCGGTAGCATCGTAGTCGCACAGACCGCTCACCACGAGCTTCTTTGAGCCCACACCGACCGCTTCACCAGCCGATTCGATGGAAAACTCCAGCAGCGCGTCGGCACGCTTTCCCTGTACGTCCAACGAGGATTGTGTAAGCGCCAAATGAGGCGAAAAGCCATCCAAGCGATCCAGGCAGAACCCCATGCTGTCGTAGATCACTAACGGACGCTTGGGATTGAACATCACCCCATGCTGCTCCATGAGCGGCTTGAGATAGTGGGGAAAATTCTTACCCGAGAAGGCGACGTAGCAGCGGGCAAAGCCTTCGACCACCGCCTCATCACGCGTCATATCGCCGCTGCGGACGACCTGTAAATAGCATTTACCGCTGTCGTCACAAACGTGAATATCCCCGTCAACGGTTTCACTAAACTTGATCGGTGTGTCGGCACCCACCATATTGGTGAAGCGAAATTCCATTTGTCGCGACAGCCCAAACTTCACCAGCACCAGCGTAAACAGCAGGTCGCCGGGCACGCAGAAACGCCGCGCATCCGGGTTGTGAATCGGGTTGTAGTCGCCAGCCACGCTTTTAGCGAAGCGGCTGGCCTGCTCCGCGGAGATCACCACATACTCTCCGCGCTGCGCGTAAAAATCCTTGAACATGGCTTTGCTGCCTGCCTAGCGTTGAAATCGAAAACCCATAACTGCCCCACGTCGCGCATAATGCCATAAAACACGCGCCAACAGGAGTCATCTGCTAGGAAGCCCGTATGTCCCGTGACACGCCCGCTGCACCACGTCGTTTTCGCCCACTGATCGTCCTGCTGTTTGGCGCGCTAGCCCTCGTGCTGATCTGGCTAGTAGGCAGCCACTGGCTGCTTAACAGCCAATGGCTACCGCAACGACTCTCCACCATCGAAGGGGTCGAGGTACGCTGGACGAACGCCCAGAGCCTTCACCCTGGCCGTTGGGAAGTCGACAACCTCTACCTAGCCCGAGAAGACGAGGCGCTACCGATTACCGTCGAGGCCAGCCAAGCCACCCTGTCGCTATCGCTGCTTGCCCTGCTGCGCGGAGAGCTACATATTCAAGCACTGGAAGCGAACGGCATTCGCCGCTTTACCATCGGGGACATTGCCCTGGAAGCAGAGGGCCAGCTGAAGGTCGAGGATACCCAGTTCAGCCAAGAGACCCTCAGCGTGCCTTATGTAGGCTTGGATATTACCCAGGGCCGCCTCGTCCGCTTGAGCGATCAAACCACGCTGGTGCAGGACATTCAGCTACGCAGTACGGCGTCACTGGACTCACTGTCCACCCAGCAAAGTAACGATGCGCTGACGGAGGCGCTGCTCGACGCCCTCACCGCCCAGCTTGCCATCACGGCTCAAGCCGACGCTTGGGATGTGTTCATGCCTTACTTAGAGGCACTGCCCTGGCTAAGCTTGGCAGGCAGCGGCGTGTTGGAAGGCGAGCTTGCGCTCGCCGAGGGCCAACTGCAGCCGGACAGCGAACTGACGTTAGCAGCCCCCGAGCTGGCCCTCTCGATGGATGAGCAGCGCTTGAGAAGTACCGATAACACGCGCCGCTGGCTGGTAGCGGATGACACACCGCCGCCGCCGCATACCGCCACGGGCCAGGGGCGCGTCAGACTCGCCGTGGAAGAGGGTCAACTGCGCTTCACGACCCAGTTGGAAAACGTCACGCTAGCCGATACGCATCCCTACGCGACGAATACCCAGCTCGCCCTCGCTACCCACATTCCCAATCAGCGCCTGGATCAGCTCGACTTGCCCACCCGTGCGTCATTTGAGCTATCGGGCGAAGTGACACGACTCGACATGCTCGACCGCTATCTCGCAACGGCTTTCGATGGCCAAGGGGTTCGGCTTTCCGGCCAGGGGAGCATCACCGCCAGCGCGACGCTCCAGGATGCACGCCTTTACGAAGCATCGCTAACCGTTCAAGCCCCCACGCTAGGCGCAGAGCTGCTCGAACTCACCGCGCAAGGCAGCGGTACCCTCGACGCGGCGCTCTCTACTAAGGAACAGATAACGGCAAAACTGGCCTTCACGGACGCCACGCTGCGCCATCAGGAGCGCACCTTGCTGGCAAACGCAGCGCTAACACTAGCGGCACAAAGCCCCCTCGACCCCGAGCAGGCCCAACAAAGTGCCACGGCGCAACTGAGCTGGGAAGACGCCACGCTGCCCAATATCCAAACGCTACAACCCTACCTTGCGTCGGTGTTGCCCAGCCCTTCTCCGCTTACGTTAAACAGTGGCACGGCCACCAGCCATGGGCAGCTAATCCTCACGACCGAGCAACTAAGCGGAGAGCTTCATCTAGCCGGCAACGCGCTGACCACCGGCTGGCAACGTAGCGGGCAGCGCGGCACCTTGGTGAGCAATACGCAGCTCACACTGGCGATTCGCCAAGCGGCGCTGGATGGCACGGAGATGGACATCAGCGGCTCGCGGCTGAGCTGGCAAGTCGCCGACCCGCAACATCCCAGCGAAGCGCTGGAGAGCACGCTGGTGCTGCGCAACGGCCGTTTCCAGCGCCGAAACGCTACGCCTAGCGGGCAGTTCACGCTGGAGGGCAGCGTGCAGCGGCTGGGATTTCTCAACACGTTTTTACCGGATGCCCACGGCGTAACGCTATCCGGCAACGGCCAGCTCTTTTTGCAGGGCGCGTTCATCGATGACGCGCTGCAAGCTCCGACGCGGCTGCGGATCAATGCTAACCAGTTAGAAGTGACGTTCCTCGACTATTTAGCCACCGGGCGCGGCGAGCTGACCGCCCAGCTCGACAGCCCCGAGCAGGCGCAGCTTTCGCTGGGGATTCCGCAGTTTGTCCTACGGCAGCAAGAGGACGACCGCGCGCATTTGGAAGGCCGCCATTTTGCGCTCACCACCCAAACCGACCGCTTTAGCGACGTGCTGGACTCACCCGCTCCCGAACACTTCACCACCCGCGTTGCGCTACCCATCACCGAGGTGCCGGACATTACCCGCTACAACCGCTACCTGCCAGAAGATGCGGGAGTCGAGCTTCTCTCCGGCAACGCCAGCCTGACAAGCGGATGGCTGCTGGAGGGGCTGCGTGCCCAAGGTGATATCACGCTGCGCGCTTTCGACACCGAGATGGCGCTACTGGAGCAGCGCCTGAGGGGCGACGTGACGCTGCATTTACAGCTTACCGAAGGCGATATCGAGACACGTCGGTTCACCGCCAACGACTCTTACCTGCGCTTGGAAAACGTCTTTCGTCGCAGCGACGATGGCACTCAGGATGCGGGCTGGTGGGTACAGCTCACCATGGAGGAGGCGCAACTGGAGTGGAGTGATCCGATTCAACTCACTAGCCAGCTACGTTTAGGGATGCGCGATACGGGGCTCTTGGCACGGCTCTTTCTCGCCCGCGCCCGGGAGAGCGACTGGCTGGGTAGGCTACTGAACGTGCATGACATCCATGGCAGTGCGGCACTGGCGATGAGCGGAGAGCAAATACGCCTGCATGATCTCAGGCTCACAGGCGGGCCGCTGCGACTGCTCTCCGATGTGACCCTAGCCAACGGCCAAGCCAATGGCGCCCTCTATGCCCGGCTTGGTGCCGTGGGCCTTGGCGTGGAGCTGAACGACAGCGAACCGGCCCTGCGTGTACTCCAGCCCAAGCGCTGGTTTGACCGCTGGCGCGACGCCCAGCGTTTTCCCAGGCCTTAGCGGCGCGTGCGCTCCCGACGAATCATACGTACACGCTCTTTGGCCTTTTGCGGTGTCGACAGCGGCGCGTTGGCGTCTTGGTGTTTAGGCGGCAGCGTGACCCAGGCAAACACCGGCAAAGCCAAGTGCCAATGAATTGCCGCTAAGCGCAGCCCCAGTGTCACACTGAGCGAGGCGGCAATGGCGATAGTCAGTGGCGCATCGAGCGCCTGCAGCGCGACATAGACAATTCCACCCGCCATGGCGGCGGTGGCGTAAATCTCTTCGCGCAGCACCATCGGCACCCGCTGGGCCAGCACATCACGAATCATGCCGCCCGCCACGCCGGTCATCATGCCCATCAGTACCGCGACGACGCCAGAGGTGCCCAGCAGCAGCGCTTTGTGCGTGCCGATGACGGTAAACAAGGCCAGCCCAAAGGCATCCGCCACCGGTAAAAAGCCCCGAGAGAGCCGGTGAATATAGTGAAACCCCACCAGCGACACGCCCACCGTGGCCAAGATCACCCACAAGTAGGTAGGGTCGGTCACCCAGAACACCGGCCGCACACCCAGCACCAAATCTCGCAGCGTACCGCCCCCAATGCCCGTCACCGCCGCCAACACCAGCATACCGAACGGGTCCATCCGCGAGCGACAGGCCAAAATCACGCCCGACAGGGCAAACACGATCACCCCCGCCATATCCAACCCATAAATCACACCCGACACGCGGCTCTCCTTTTCATCGCCATCAGAGGCGAAGATTACCACTTCTTGCCAGCCCCACCCTGCCATATCTGCTCATTTTTTAATCAATCAACGCGCATTTTGTAAGAGATTGCCGACACGGCTTGTAAGACATTGCCGCTTTGTCGCCTTGGCGGGTTGCAGTATCGATTCTGATGATTAACCTGAGCGTTTCTCATTTGTACTCATGAGCATTGAAACTTCCCAGGAGGGGGCATGGCACTCAGCACCGGACTGCACTTTACCGTGACGCTACCCGGCGTTGACGACGTGGCCGTGATCGACTTCACCCACCGTGAAGCCCTCTCCCAACCCTTCGAGCTAACGCTGAACCTGGCCAGCCGCGACGGCAGCCTCGATGCCGCCGAGTTACTCGACCGCGAGGCCAGCCTCACGATTTGGCAGGATGGCGAGCCACTGCGCCGGGTACACGGCATCGTCAGCGAGTTTGGCCGGGGCGACCGCGGCCACCGCCGCACGTTTTACTCGCTGGTACTACGCCCCGCTCTATGGCGACTCTCGCTGCGCCACAACTCGCGCATCTTCCAAAAGGTCGACCCGCTGACCATCATCAATACCCTGTGCGACGAGCGGGGCATTACCGACGTAGCTTTTGCCGTGAACCGCGAACTGCCGGAGCGCGAGTACTGCGTGCAGTATCGCGAGACCGACCTGGCATTCATCGAGCGCCTAGCCGCCGAAGAGGGGCTCTTCTACTTCCACGAATTCGAGGAGAGCGCTCACCGTCTGGTGTTTGCCGATGATCCGCAGGTGCTCGCTAACCTGGGCGCACGCAGTTACCACAACCGCGCTGGGGGAACGGCCCCCAATCGCCATGTTCGCAAACTCAGCCACACGGCAAGAGTTGCCGCGGCCATCGCCACGCTAAAAGACTACAGTTTTAAAAAGCCTGCTTACGCACAACGACATGAACACCTGGGTCGCGATGTAGAAAACCATGGGCAGCAAGTCGATTACGAACACTACGACTACCCCGGCCGCTACAAGCAGGATGCCTCCGGTAAGCCCTTCAGCCGCATTCGCTTGGAACAGCTGCGCCGCGAGGCGATCGTCGCCAGTGCCGAAAGCGACCTCCCCGAACTCGCTCCCGGCCTGCGTTTCACACTGACAGATCACGATACCGACAGCCTCAACCGCGACTGGCAGGCCATTGACGTCCATCACGTCGGTGAGCAACCCCAAGCGCTGGAAGAGGATGGAGTGACCCAGGGCGATGCCAACGGCATGACCCGCTATTACAACCACGTCACGCTAATCCCTGGCGATACCCCCTGGCGCGCCACACCCAACCCCAAACCTCGTGTCGATGGCCCGCAAGTCGCCTTCGTGGTGGGCCCAGAAGGTGAAGAGATCCACTGCGACGAACACGGCCGTGTCAAGGTCCAGTTCCCCTGGGATCGCTACGCCGAACCCAACGACACCGCGAGCTGTTGGGTACGCGTGGCCCAGGGCTGGGCAGGCGGCGGTTACGGCAGTATCGCCATTCCCCGCATTGGCCACGAGGTGGTCGTATCGTTTTTAGAGGGCGACCCGGACCAACCGCTGGTCACCGGACGCATCTACCACGCCGTGAACACCGCCCCGTACCCGCTGCCGGAGCACAAGACCCGCACGGTACTGCGCACCCAGAGCCACAAGGCCGACGGCTTCAACGAACTGCGCTTCGAAGACGAAGCGGGCGAAGAGCAAATCTGGCTCCACGCCCAGAAAGACCTGGAGCTGCTCACCCTTAACGACCGCACCGAAGAAATCCGCCACGACAGCTTCTTGAAAGTTCAGAACGACCGCATCAGCGAGATCGACAACGACGACCATCACACGGTGCACGGCAATCGCTTTGAGCACACCGAGGGCCAGCAGCACCTCACGGTACAGGGCACGCTGCACGTCAAGGCAGGTCAAGCGTGGCTTAGCGAAAGTGGCCGAGAGCTGCACATCAAGGCAGGCCACAAGGTGGTGCTGGAAGCCGGTAACGAACTCACCCTGAACGCCGGGGGCAGTTTTCTCAAGCTGGACGGCGGCGGCGTGACGATGGTCGGCCCGAAGGTGCGGGTCAACGCAGGCGGCAGCCCTGGTAATGGTTCAGGGCAGGCGGTTGAAGGCCCGCTGCTGCCGGGGCGGGCAGTGACGGAAACACATGAACGGGTTAATGCGCTATCCCAAGAGGCACTGCTGACGACACAGCTCAAGGTGCCGGAAGTATGTGAAGAGTGTTGGCTGAAAGCGCTCTCTGAAGGCCAGAGTGCTATCCCTGGGGAGCCATCATGAAAGCGAATGCTCTTTTCCCCTGGCAACATGGTGAATCAGAACAGGCAGCGGAGGTATCAAGCTATGTTCTGGTTGAATTAGCGCCTCTACCGGTAATCTGCCGTTCGACACTCTTCAACGACATGGCTCAAGATAGCCGGTACTGGTCGCTCATCAAGGATGAAAGCCAACCTCACTTGCAACGCGAAGGCCCATGGTTACTGCAGTTAAAGCAAAACAAACTCGAGGCACTGTCCACGCTGGATGGTATCGATTGTGCGTTACAGAGTTGGATCGAAAGCCCTCTGTCTGGGGCGGAATTGGCTATTCACATGGCTCCGGCAATGGTGATGGAAAACTTGAACAAGCAGCGTTCTCTGCTGCGTTTTTACCTGCCTGATGTCATCACTCAACTGCATCGAGATGCTCAAGGTAATCCAGAGAACCTCCTGTTCGCAGGTGTAAATCGCTGGTGGTATCGCAACGAAACGTCAGGTTGGACGGCTCTGGAAGGTCGCGCCCCGCTCGCTAAGCATACACCTTGGCGCTTGTTAGTCGATGACGCACGTTGGCGTTCATTACACGGTGACCCAGAGGTAATGCAGCTGACCAGCGAGTTGGTCGATTTTTCGCCTGCCTTGTTCACTGGGATATGTGGTTGCGAACGTCCACGGCATGTTGCCAAGGCACTAGTTCAAGCGGACAGCCATGGATTGACTGCCACTGCCGACCGGCGAACATATGTGTACATACAGCTAAGCGAGGGAGAAGGTGCCTGGGCTGCCGAAGAGATGAAAGCTCTTTTACAGCGAGCAGCTAAAAGCGAAGCCCCCTTGGCTGATTTGTTGGTGGCTGCTCATCAGCAGGCTGAAGAATGTTAGTTCGTTGGGCAATAAGCCGCTATATGCGTCTGATACCTGTTTGGCTTCAGGTAGTGTTGGCCACTTTGGTTATTGTATGGCTTGCATGGAGTATGCTGTTGAGTCCATCAATAAGTGGCTCTTTAATAGGACATAATCATACGGACAGGCCCATTGGCAGCTTCTGGCTAGATGGCAATTGGGGCGGAAATCTATCCGCTTACTCTGGCGGTTTGTATACAGGGGGTGGTACTACCTGCTGCTGGTCTTTTAAAGGAGATTTTGTTGAGGCTGCATGGATTCTAAGTATGACGGGAGAGCAGAAGCGTCAGGGAATTGAGGAAGAGAGACATAGCGTAATCCTCCCCCTGCCAGCGTATAGCCGAGAAGATCAGCATTTGCATGTCCACTTTCTCTCTGACAATCAAGTCGAACTTGCTTGGAGTCCAAACTTACAATCTCCGCTTTCTGAGCGACTCCGAGACAAGTAATTTATCTAGAATCGACAGTCAGCACTCCCCCACTGTCAAGCTAGTTGGAGTGTCAGCGGCTGTTAGACTCTGAACGATGTGGGGCGTGACGAGGTTCCGATGAAGTACTCCGACGAGCGCCGGGAAGCCATCCTCAAGAAGCTGCTCCCGCC
>NZ_JAKRFL010000014.1:0-81112 GCF_022348105.1 Halomonas sp. MMH1-48 | reverse complement strand
GATCAAGGGGTTCAACAAGCTGGAGCTGGTCGTGAACAACGTCCAGTTCAAGGACGGCGAACCCTTGACCGATCAGTCAGACAGGACTGCCGCCTGACCGGCCATACACAGAATTTGACAATAACTCCATCCAGCATCCACTTCGGCTTGGATAGCATATGCAGCAAATTGGCTAAATTAGGCTGCATCGGTCGTCTAAAATTGCGTACATCCCACTCCCGGTTTCCATATATGGCACTGTCTGTCGTGATCACGATGGCTTCAAAACCCGCCTGTCGGCAACGCTCAACGAGAGAGCGCACAAAAGCCCGGTCACGATAGAAGTAGATCTGCATCCATGCAGATAACCCTTCCAGTGCTGTGATGTCCTCCAGTGCGGTTGTCGATACATTGCTTAGCACAAAAGGGATATCTCGGCTGCGGGCAGCGCTCGCCAGCTTGATATCTCCATGTTTCGTCAGCATGCCATTGAACCCGGTGGGGCCAATCACCATAGGCAGGCTATACCGCTTTCCCAGCAGTGACGTGGCTAAGTCCCGAGGGCCGATTTTGGTCAGGCTCTTGGGTTTAAAGAGGTATTGGTCGAAGACTTCCCTGTTATGGCGCAGTGTGTGCTCGTCGTCACTGCCGCCATGCAGGTACTCGAATACAAAATTGGGAAGGCGCTTTTTGGCGATAAGCTCTAAGTCTGAAATGTTGAGAGCTTTTTTATGGTTATAGCCTGAGTAGCGCTGACGCTTCATGGTCGCTCCTGAAGGGGTATCACTATTGATCCGCAACTAAAGTATAGGCTCGGGAGGCTTTCGCTTCTTTTGCCATACTACCATACTAGTCATATCAGTCGTGGTAGCAATTCGTCACAGACTCTCATTTACGGATTTAGGTGTTATGCATGCGACCCTACAAAAGCTATGGCAGGAAACCCGTGACAGTGACCCGGTACGCCAGCGCTTGTACCAAGTATTAAGACAGTCGATTATTCAGATGGTGTTGGCGCCTGGTCGGGCGCTATCCGAAAAAGAGATTGCCGATACCTTTTCGGTTAGCCGCCAGCCTGTACGGGAGGCATTTATTCGGCTTTCGGAGGCTGGGCTGGTTGAGGTAAAGCCCCAACGTGGCACCTACGTTGTCAAGATTTCACAGCAGGCGGTACTTGAGGCCCGCTTCGTCCGTGAAGCGATTGAAGTTGCAATAGTGAAGTTAGCAGCCAAAAAAGGCATCGAGCCTAGCGTGCTCAAAGAGCTGCATGACTTACTTGAGCGCCAGCGCCGCTGTCTTGAACCCCACGATTACGACCGCTTCTATCATCTTGATGAAGCTTTTCACCGCACGCTGTCACTCGGTGTAAGGCAGCAGGCTGCCTGGAAAGTCATTGAAGAGGTAAGGGCCCAATTGGATCGTGTGCGCTATCTCAGCGTCCCGCATAGCACTCCTCTGGAGCGGCTTGTCGATCAGCACAACCATATTATCGCGGCCATTGAGGCACGTGATGTCAAGCGTGCTGAAGAAGCAATGATGCTTCATTTACGTGAAGTTCTCGTCTCCATGCCTGACTTGATCCGCCGTTTCCCAGATATGTTCGATGTACAAGACAATCCAGTAATGCAAGAGGCGATCCAATGAAAATTGAGCATGCCTATACCATTGTTACGTCACCGGGACGTAATTTCGTCACGTTGAAAATTGTTACTGACCAAGGTGTCTATGGAGTTGGCGATGCGACACTGAATGGCCGTGAGATGGCCGTTGTGGCGTATTTGGAAGAGCATGTCATTCCAATGTTAATTGGTCGTGACCCCCAGCGCATCGAGGATATCTGGCACTACCTGTACCGCGGCGCGTACTGGCGGCGTGGGCCTGTCACCATGAGCGCTATTGCTGCCGTTGATATGGCACTTTGGGATATCAAAGCAAAGCTTGCGGGGATGCCGCTGTACCAGCTTCTGGGTGGTAAAAGCCGAGAGCGCGTTATGGTGTATGGCCATGCAACCGGGCGTGATATTGAAGCGTGCCTGGATGAGGTTGCCCGCCATGTAAATGAGGGCTATAAGGCAGTACGCGTTCAAGCGGGTGTCCCGGGGATTGCCAGTATCTACGGTGTTGCCAAAAAAGAGGGGGAGCGCTACGAGCCAGCGGATTCCGACTTGCCTGCAGAGCATGTGTGGAGTACCAGCAAATATTTAAATCATGTACCGAAACTGTTTGCTGCGGTAAGAGAACGTTTCGGTGACGACTTGCACGTCCTCCACGATGTTCACCACCGTCTTACTCCCATTGAAGCTGCACGTTTAGGTAAGGAAGTAGAACCCTACAACTTGTTCTGGCTGGAGGATTGTGTGCCTGCCGAGAACCAGGAAGCCTTTGGCCTTATTCGCCAGCACACCACTACGCCGCTGGCAGTAGGCGAAGTATTTAACAGCCTCTTTGATGCCAAAACGCTGATTGAAAACCAGTGGATCGACTATATCCGCGCCACGTTGACCCATGCTGGCGGTATTACCCATGTGCGCCGTATTGCCGACCTGGCCGGTCTTTATCATGTGCGTACCGGTTTCCACGGGCCTACGGATCTTTCACCGGTTTGCCTGGGGGCCGCTATCCACTTCGACACCTGGGTACCCAACTTTGGTATTCAGGAGTATATGCCCCATACCAGCGCCACGGATGACGTATTCCCCCATGATTACCGTTTTGAAGATGGGCATTTCATTGTGGGTGAAAACCCCGGGCATGGCGTTGATATCGACGAGGACTTAGCCAAGCAGTACCCCTATAAGCGTGCCAGCCTGCCGGTCAACCGGTTGGAAGACGGCACCCTCTGGCACTGGTAAGGAGTTTTTCATCCATGAAAGCATTTCAGGTCAACGCACCCCATGACTACCGGGTTGCCGAAGTTGAAGAACCTACTGCCGGGGCGGGTGAAGTGCTGGTGCGCGTGGCGTTTGCCGGTATCTGTGGCTCCGACATGCATATCATCCACGGTGATAATGCCTTTGTGCGTTTCCCGCGCATCACCGGCCATGAATTCGCTGGCGTGATCGATGCGGTGGGCGAGGGCGTCACCGATGTGTCGGTAGGTGATCGCGTCTGTGTCGACCCTGTGATTAGCTGCGGTACCTGCTACCCCTGCCGGATCAATCGCCCCAACGTGTGCAGCGCCCTTGAGGTGATCGGTGTGCACCGCAATGGTGGCTTTGAAGAGTTTGTTTCCGTGCCGGTGGCGAACGTGCACAAGCTGCCTGAGCATATTGGACTGGACGCAGCCGCGCTGGTCGAGCCTTACACCATTGCTGCTAACGTGCTAGATCGCATGCGGCCGCACCCTGGTGACCGGCTCTTGATTCTGGGTGCGGGCGTGATCGGCATGACCATCCTGCAAATGGCCCGGGCTCTGGGCATTGAAGAGATCATCGTTACCGACGTGATCAATGAGCGCTTGACCGCCGCCAATGAGCTAGGGGCTACGCACGTTCTCAATAGCCGCGAGCAGGAAGTGGAAAAAGAAGTGATGGCGCTGACCCAAGGCGAAGGCGTACCTCTAATTGCCGATGCTGCCTGCGTGCCTGCACTGCTCCCGCAAATGCTGCGTTTGGCTTCTCCGGCTGGGCGTATTGGCTTATTAGGGTTTAGTGTTCAGCCAAGCGAGCTGGTACAGCTGGAAGTCATCAAGAAAGAGCTAACCCTTGTCGGCTCACGGCTCAATAATCGCAAGTTTCCGGAGGTGCTCAAGTTAATGGAGAACGGCAGGCTGGATCCGCTGGCGCTTGTCAGTCACCGGCTTCCGCTAAGCGATATGTCTAACGCCATTGATATGCTTGACCACCGTCCTGAAGAGGCCCGAAAAGTACTGATTAGCATCGGTGCTTAAGGGTATTCACGCCACCCCACGCATCATCAATAAACTACAAAACGAGTGTGCAGGAGAGAAAAATGATCAAGAAATTACTGTCCAGTGCTGTCCTTGGAGCTGCCATCCTCGGCAGTCATTCGCTCATGGCGGCGGATTTTACCTTACGCTTTGGCCACTTGGCTAATGAGCAAAACATTTGGCACCAGGCCGCCGAGAAGTTTAAAGAGGAAGTCGAGGCTAACTCTGATGGTCGTATTGAAGTACGCCTGTACCCTAGCGAGCAGCTAGGCAACGAAATGGACGTGATTAATAGTATCCAGCTAGGCACGGCGGATATGACCATCACGGGCGAAAGCTTACAAAACTGGGCACCTAAAGCGGCCATGATGGCTGTGCCTTATGCCTTCCGTGATTCCGAGCATTTACATGCCGCGGTGAACGGTGATATTGGCGCTAAGATTGAAGCTCAAATCACTGAGCGCACTAACTTGGTTCCTCTCGCCTGGTTTGAACGCGGCCCACGGGAGTTGACCTCCAACCGGCCTATCCGCCACCCGGATGACCTGGACGGATTACGCCTTCGTGTGCCGAACGTGCCGCTCTTCGTGGATACTTGGCAAGCCTTAGGGGCGCGTCCTACGCCGATGGCATTTAGCGAAGTATTCACAGCACTGCAGCAAAACACCATAGAAGGCCAAGAGAACCCGCTTAGCCTGATCGAAAGTGCCAGCTTTAATGAAGTGCAGGATTACGTCAACATGACGGGTCATGTGCGTAGCTGGATTTATGTAGTGATTGGGCGTAATCAGCTTGAAAATATGCCGGAAGAGCTGCAGCAAGTTGTCCGTGACGCTGCCCAGACGATGCAGGAGTATCAAGCCAATCTTTTTGTTGAAGATCAGGAACGCCTTGAGCAAGCACTCCAAGAGCGTGGCATGGAGTTCGTAGACGTCGAAGTTGCTGCGTTTGCCGAGAAGGCCCGTCCGGCTGTCCTAGAGGCTCTGACAGACGAGCAGCGTGAGCTTTTCGACGCTATTCAAGACTTATAAAGCGGCTGGTAATTAAAGATGGGCTGGCGATGAGTCAGCCCATCTTTTCACGACAAAAAAGCTTGCCCATGAGGATACGGTGATGAACTCGGATCAAGAAGCGCTTGAGCAATCAGCGTTGGAGCGTCTGGATTCAATGTCGACGGTGCCAAAGTTGCAGGGGCCGATTGGACGTGTAATTGGCTGGGTTGATACTTGCTTTCTGGAACTAGCCGTGACGGCCCTTGTCGCCATTGCCGCGACGGTGTTACTACAAATTAGTTCGCGGCTTTTTTTGCCCTTCTCGATTTCCTGGACCGAAGAGCTCTCGCGCTATCTATTTATTTATATGGTGGCGTTATCGGTCGGAGTCGTTTTACGCCAAAACCGTAATATTAGTGTTGAGCTTTTCCATCACTTGTTGGGGCCACTCATGAAGGCGGCTTTCCAAGTACTGATCTGTTTGCTAACAGGGGTATTTGCTTTCCTTGTTCTACCTTACGCATGGAAATATGCACAGAACGGCGCCTGGCAAACCTCCCCCACGCTTGGTATTCCCATGCTCTATATCTTTTTCTCAACGGTAGTCACCTTTGCACTACTCCTGGTTTATAGCTTACTAGGGTGTCTTGAGGGAATTATCGCTATGTGTCGCTCCTCTACCTCCCTACAGGAGTCGTAAGCATGGAAGTTATTATACTTTTTAGTGTTTTTCTAATTCTGCTAGCAGTGGGTATGCCCATCGCGTTTGCGTTAGGAATGGCGTCCCTGTCCTACCTTCTGCTGGAAGGTATTTCCCTGACGATTGTTCCACAGCGTATGTTTGCCGGTATCGATACTTTCGTACTGCTCTGTATTCCAGGCTTTGTACTCGCCGGTAACCTAATGAACGTGGGCAATATTACGGAACATATTGTGCGCTTCTCCAACGCTTTGCTAGGCCATATCCGGGGCGGGCTAGGCTTGGCTAACGTGGCGGGTTCGATGATTTTCGGCGGTATCTCTGGCACAGCGGTTGCCGACTCAGCCAGTATTGGTTCAGTGATGATTCCCGGTATGGCGCGCTCGGGCTATGACAAACCATTCGCGGCCGCCGTGACGGCGGCCTCGTCTACCGTAGGTCCGATTATCCCTCCCAGCGTACCGATGATTATTGCGGGTTCGCTGAGCGGTATTTCTGTAGGGCGGATGTTTTTGGCTGGGGCTATCCCTGGCTTACTGATGGGCGTCGCTATGATGGTGACGGTCTATATTTTGGCTGTTCGCCGTGGGTATCCAAAAGAGCAGCGAGTGCCGTTCATGCAACTGCTACGTGAAGCGAAGACGGCATTTTGGGCGCTGTTAATGACCGTGATTATTCTTTACGGCATTATCGGCGGCTTTTTTACCCCTACCGAGGCATCCATTGTTGCCTGCCTGTATGCGCTAGTGGTTGGTATGTATGTCTACAAGGGGTTGTCTTGGAAAAAGCTGCCAGCGATTTTGTCCGATACGGTGCTGACCTCCTCGGCGCTACTGCTGATGGTAGGTTTAGCGAATTTGTTTGGTTGGATTCTGACGAGCGAACAAATTCCTCAGATGATTGCCACGCTGATTCTCTCTATCAGCGACAATCCGCTGATTGTGCTGTTGATACTGAATCTTATCCTGCTGTTTGTTGGCGCGTTTATGGAAACCATTGCTGCGCTGATCATTCTTTTCCCTGCTTTGGTGGGAGTGGCCACCGGTGTCGGTGTTGATCCGGTCCATTTTGCGGTGATTGCGGTATTGAACTTGATGATCGGCCTTACCACGCCGCCGGTAGGAGTGTGCCTATTTGTAGTAGCAGGCATTGGTAAGTTACCCATGTTGACTGTCGCCAGGGCGATCGTGCCGTTCTTGCTCTGTAACCTGGCAGTCCTATTGCTGGTCACTTATGTACCCGCCATTTCACTTTGGTTGCCCAACTTGTTGATGGGGGAGTAATCGTTGATGACACCACAGCATATCGAAGCTAAGCCAGGAAGTGGTCGGATCGGAATTGTCCATCTGGGGTTAGGCGCTTTTCATCGCGCTCATCAGGCGGTGTATTTAGAGCGTTACCGCCAGCGTAGTGGCGATGTCGATTGGGGCGTATGTAGCGCCAACCTGCGTTCCAGCATTGGGTTGGTCGATGGTCTGGCGGCGGCAGGGTACCGTTATCATGTCGCGGAATACGCTAATAGCCAACACCTTGCGCTGCGTGAGATAGGAGTCATCGAAGAGGCACTCTTTACCGGCCGTGATAGCTCAGGCAACTGGGGGCGTGACAGGGAGGCGCTCCTTGAGCGAATGGCCTCCCCCGATACGCGTATCGTCACTTTGACTGTCACAGAAAAGGGGTACTTTCTAAACACTGCTAGCGGTGACTTAAGAAGTGACGACCCGATGATCGCTGGCGACATTGCCTCGCCCCAGCAACCGCGCACAGCGCCAGGGCTGCTGGTGGAAGCGTTAGCCCGGCGGCATGAGGCAGGCATTGCCCCTTTTACGGTGCTCTCTTGCGATAACATGCCCGACAATGGTAAACGCACCCGCCAAGCGGTGGTTCAACTGGCCGAGCATCGTGCCCCCGCGCTGGCCCGCTGGATTGCTAACGACGTTGCTTTTCCCTGCAGCATGGTAGATCGCATCGTTCCCGCTATGACAGACGCTGATTTTGAACGCTTGGCTGGGCTGAGTGTGAACGACGCAAATGCCGTGGTGTGCGAGGCGTTCTCCCAATGGGTGGTGGAAGACTGCTTTCCTATGGGAAGACCGAGCTGGGAAGCAGAGGGAGTCGAAATGGTCGCCGATGTGGCGCCTTTTGAAACCATGAAGCTGCGCATGTTGAACGGCAGTCATTCACTGCTTGCGTATCTTGGTGCGTTGGCAGGCATTGAAACGGTTTTTAACGGAGTTAACCAGCCTGACCTATGCGCTTTATTACGCCGTTACATGCTTGAAGAGGCGGCGTCGACACTCGACATGCCCGACGGGGTTGATTTGACCGGCTACGCCGACTCGTTACTCGAACGCTTTGGGAATGACAGCTTGCGGCACCGCTTGCAGCAAATTGCTATGGATGGCAGCCAGAAGCTACCCCAGCGGTGGTTAACCGGTACGCTGGCGCGGGCCAATGCCGGTCAAGCATCACCCTGTGTAGCGCTGGGCATGGCAGCGTGGATTCGTTATACCGCTGGCGAGGATTTGCTGGGGAATGGCTACACCGTCGATGACCCAATGGCTAAGCGCTTTGCTGAGCTGCACTGCAAGCATGGTTTAGATGCTGCTGCCCTGGTAACGGCGTTTTTAGCTATGGACGATATCGTACCTAGTGGTCTGGCCGCTGATAGCACCTTTACCAAGGCTGTTCATACCTTTTACCAAACACTGATACAAGATGGGCTTGCTGGGGCGCTGGCAGTGCTTGAGCGTAGCTGACAAAGGAGTTCGTTATGGAGCATACGTGGCGCTGGTTCGGCCCAAAGGATGCCATACGCCTAGCGGAAATTCGTCAGGCAGGCGCAACGGGAATCGTCACGGCTTTGCACGATGTGCCCAATGACCAAGTATGGCCGGTAGGCGCCATCCGTGAGCGTAAAGAGCTGATTGAAGCTGCCGGCTTGAGCTGGTCGGTAGTTGAGAGTGTGCCGGTGCATGAGGCCATTAAAAAGGGGGTGCCTGAACGCGATGCCCTGATCGACACATACTGTCAAACCCTTCGTAACCTAGCGGCTTGCGGTATCGATACGGTCTGTTACAACTTCATGCCGGTACTCGACTGGACGCGCACCGACCTAACCTATGCATTACCCGATGGTGCTTTGGCGCTGCGTTTTGATCAGGTCGCTTTTGCCGCGTTTGACCTATACCTGCTTCAACGCCCTGGTGCTGAAGAGGCGTATAGTGACGAGGAGAGAGAGCAAGCTGCCCGTTACTTGGAAGGGTTGGATGAGGCCGGACGGAATAAACTGGTTAATACGCTGATTGCCGGGCTTCCAGGGGCTGAAGAGCACTACACGCTGGAGCAGTTCCGTACCGTATTAGAAGCGTATACGGATATTGATGCCATGAAGCTTCGGGAGAACCTGGGGTATTTTTTAAAGGCCGTGATTCCGGTAGCGGAAGAGGTGGGCATCCGTATGGCTATCCATCCCGATGACCCGCCCCGCCCGTTGCTAGGTCTGCCGAGAGTTGTGTCCTGTGCCGATGACGTGGAGTGGATTCTGCAGTCGGTGCCAAGCGCGGCGAATGGCATTACCTTCTGCACTGGCTCCTATGGGGTACGCAAAGAGAACGATCTGGTGGCGATGGCGCGACGTTTCGCTAAGCATATCCATTTTGTGCATTTACGCGCTACTCAGCGGGAAGCTACGGACGAGCGTTCGTTTCATGAGGCGCCGCACCTGGCGGGCGATGTGGATATGGTGGCGGTCATTCACGCTTTGGTTGATGAAGAGCGTCGGCGCCAAAGGGAGGGTGGTGCGCGCTTACCGCTGCGCCCGGATCATGGGCACCACATCCTCGATGATCAGCAGCGCAATACGGCACCGGGCTATCCACTTTACGGGCGTATGCGCGGCTTGGCTGAACTGCGTGGCGTAGAGCTGGCGGTGCGACAGTTAACGGCTTGATTCCATTAGCTCCCCAATGACCGCTGGCAGCTCGTTGGCGTGGTGGATACCCACCGCGCCCTCGGGCGTGCTCTCCTCGTTGGGAAAGTGGTTGAGGTGGATAACCTGCATACCCGCTGCCAAGCCTGCTTCCACGCCCACCGCCGCATCATCAATGACAATGCAGTGCTGTGGGGGGAAGCCCATGGCAGCCGCTGCTTTACGGTACAACTCTGGGTCTGGCTTCCAGACATTGAGGGTGTAAGCGCTGAATAACTGGCCTTGAAAGTGGTTTTCCAGCTGTGTGCTTTCTAGCGCGCAGCGGATTTTTCGCTCAGGGCCGTTAGACACCACTGCTTTGGGGTAGCTCTTTAACTGCGCGAGCGCATCCGGTATGCCTGGGATGGCCATCAATTCGGCGCGCATGCGTGCTTCCATACGAGTCCGCATTCCTGCCTCAAGCTGGTTAAGCGCTTCCTCTGTTAACTTGTGGAAGCGATGCTCCAAAATGTGAACGATGGTATGGAAGCGCACGCCACGAAACTCCTCCATATACTGCTGTGACGAGAAGGGAAGGCCAAACTCAGGAAAGATCTCACCCATTACGTCAGCAAGAAGTATTTCGCTATCCACTAGGGTGCCTTCGCAGTCGAATAGAAGGCAGAAATGCGAGGGTGTGCTGTGGCCTGAACTCATTGATTTACCTCTTCGTTCACAAGGCTGATCGGCGGCTCACCCTGCAGTGCTAAACGGATATTATCGACCGCACGCTGGGCCATGGCGTCACGGGTTTCATGGGTGGCAGAGCCGATGTGAGGGAGGGCGACCACATTAGCCATGTGAGGCAGTGGCGATGAAGTGGAGAGTGGCTCCTGCTCAAAGACATCCAGGCCTGCGGCTTTGATCACCCCGTTTTCTAGGGCATTGATCAAGGCGCTTTCATCGACCACCTTGCCACGCGAAATATTGATAAAAATAGCGGTACGCTTCATCAGCGCGAACTGTTGGGCACCGATCAGTCGTTCAGTGTCGGCGGTCAATGGAACTGTCACGCAGACAAAATCAGCTTCGGCCAGTAATGCGTCCAGTTCACGGCGTTCAGCACTTAGCTCTCGTTCGACGTCGGGCTTGGGTGAAGCGTTGGAGTAGAAGACCTTCATATCAAAACCCAGAGCAGCGCGTCTAGCAACGGCTTGCCCTATGCGGCCAAAACCCACCATGCCCAGCGTTTTGCCGTGCACGTCGCTGCCATAGAGCGAAGGGCCAATACTGGCCTCCCACTGACCGGCTTTGACCCACTCTGCTAACTCAACGACCCGCCTTGCGGTGGCCATGATCAGTGTAAAGCCAGTATCAGCGGTGGTTTCGGTGAGTACATCGGGTGTATTGCACAGCATGATGCCGCGACGGGTCAGTTCATCGACAGGAATGTTGTCGTAACCCACCGATATAGTCGAGATGACTTCAAGCTTGGGCGCTGCATCCAGTAATTCGGGGGTAATCGCAAGGCCAGAACCGATAATGCCATGGACTTCTGCTAGGTGATGGCGATTTGTCGGAGTGTCCAGCGGCATCGCTTTAGATAGCTGGGTGACTTCAAATAGATGCTCAAGGGTGGCTAACTGAACGGCACTGAGTTGGCCATGCACGATCAGGCGTTTTTTCATTGTTATCTCCTTGGATAGTGTAAGTCGTTGGTATTAAAATTTTTGTTCTGCTTCTAACGCTTGAAGTCGTGAGCGGTGGGGTAGGCCTTCCATATCACCAATGACTTGAATGGCTTGCGCTCCAATGAGATTGCCACGTTGGGCGGCTTGGCGGGCCGAGCAACCGTCGAGCAGCGCGCTGATGACACCCACCGCGAAGCCATCGCCTGCGCCTACGGTGTCGACCACTTCCGCGACATGGCAGCCTTCAACGGTAAAGCTTTCCTCGTAGCCGGCTAGGGTGCCGCGGTAGTAGCTGCCTTCTGGCCCCAGCTTGATGATGACCGCTGAAGCGCCTTGATCCAGATAGTAACCTGCTATGTCGTAGGGCGTTTTCTGACCAGTAAGGAGTTGGCCTTCCGATAACCCGGGAAGCACCCAGTCAGCTAGTGAGACAAGTTCATTAAGCGTGTCGCGCATCTTCGTTTCACTGGGCCATAGGGAAGGGCGAAGGTTCGGATCAAAGGAGATCGTGGCTCCCCGAAGGTGCGCCTGCTCCATGATATGACGGGTTAGCTGGCAGGCGCTGTCTGAAAGGGCGGGTGTGATGCCGGTGGCATGGACATGCTGGAGTGCATCAAAATCTACGCCGTCGACATCGTTAGAAGAAAGATGGCTGGCGGCGCTGCCGCGTCTGAAATAGGTAACTTTGGGGTCGGCTCCTCCGCTGGCGCGCTCTTTGAATAGCAGGCCGGTAGGGTGCTGGGAGTCGGTATGGATATGTCGGCCATCGATACCTTCGGCTTCAAGTGCTTGGCGAATAAACTGACCAAAACCGTCATTGCCTACCCGGCTTAACCAACTGACATGGAAGCCCAACCGAGCAAGGCCAATCGCGACGTTATTATCCGCACCCGCCAAACGGCGCTGAAAATGCTCAATATCCGCCAGGGTTCCTGTGGTGTCTGCCACAAACATTGCCATGGCTTCGCCAAAAGTAAGTACGCTGGGTGAAGAAACAGAGTGTGTCATTAGTAGCCTCAAAACTTGTTTGATAGTGGCGGTGTCGTTATTAGGGGGACAAGTGAGCAGAGGGGCCTATCAACTGAGTGCTGCCCCGTGGAATAAGTACTGGCGGGTGATGGTGCCGCACTTCCTTCGCGGCCTTGGAAGGGAGGGTTTGATTGAGTAGGTAAGTGACTGCCGCGCTGCCGATTGCATCGGTTGGCTGGGCGAGAGTAGTGATGCCTGGGGGTACCAGTTCGCACCAGTCGAGCTCATCTATACCTATCAACCCTACCTCTCCCATGGCGATCTCTAAATGTTGAAAGCAGCGCGTCATGGCAAGCGTGGCATTGCCATTGGCACACAGCACGGCACAGGAGACCCCCCGGTTTTTTTGGATAAAGTCGCGCAGTGCCGGGGTCGTCTCTTGCTCGTCAAGGCTGGTTAATATGGCGCTATCCAGCCCTAACGAGGCACTTTGCTGTTGGTAGCGTTGCAGGCGCTCTTGACGGGCGCTGGCTTGCTCTGGGGCCTCACTAACGTAAAGCACGCAGCGATAGCCCTGATGGGATAGGTGGTTAAGTGCCATATCAATGGCAAGCGCATTATCAAGGCCAATCACCGGGGCGTTGATTTTGCCTACTTCACGGTCGATCAATACCAGCGGTAAACCACTGTGCATAATGGTCTGAAGTAGTTGTTGAGGTTGTCCCGCTGCGTTTACAACCAGCCCCTCTACCTGGTAGGCCGCCAGAGAAGCCAAATGGCGTTGCTCTAGGGCGGGGTCGTTATCCGTATTGCAGACAATCAGTGCATAGCCGTGTTTACGTGCCGCCACTTCGACACCGTGGACGATGGCCACGGAAAAGGGGTTACGTATATCGGCTACCAGCATGCCTAAAAGCCTGGAGCCGCCGCCTTTTAGCCCACGTGCGATTAAATTGGGCTGATAGTGGAGAGCATCAGCGGCCTGCTTGATGCGCGTTTGAAGGGCAGGCGAGAGTTTGTGGCGTTCCGGCCCAAAATAGCGGGAAACACTCGTTTTTGAGGTGTTCGCTACATTAGCGACTTCGATTAGCGTAGCGCGAGAAGTAGGCGGCATAGATGATTTGATGGCTCTTTTTACAATGGTAACGTTCCCATTTTGATTTTTACACTAATCACTCCTGGCAAGAAAGGCAATAGACCGAGTGAAGGATCCGCCAGCTCGCTGCCTGATGGGTATGGCTTGGCGAGCGTTAACGATACAAGCAGGGTAAACTACGCGGCTTTGATATTGCGCTCGTTGTGATCATTCAGGCCTACATGCATGCACCCGACCTACGAATTAACCGACGCTGGCGACCGCTACTTTGATGGCTTGGCAGATAAGTTCTCTCGCTCGCTCTACCAAGCACCCCGGGGCGAGCTGCGCCTCGCGATGTTGGACTATCTGCTGCCGCGAATGCTGCGCTTGACGGCCCAGCCCGTGCTGGATGTTGGCGGTGGGTTGGGGCAGCTCTCCGGCTGGTTTGCCGCACGTGGTCACACGGTCACCATGGCGGAGCCTTCCCACGATATGCTGTCCCACGCCAAGGCGTGGCACGCTGAGCAAGAGGCCGCTGTGGCGTGGCCACCGGGGCAGCTTTGCTATGTGGAGGCTCCTCTACAGGCGCTGCCCAGCCAAGCACCTGGTCCTTGGCCGCTGATCGCCTGTCACGCGGTGTTGGAGTGGTTAGGCAATCCCGAGCAAGCGCTGAACACCCTCGCAACGCTGCTTGCTCCCGGTGGTCAACTGAGTCTGATGGTGTTCAACCGCGACGCGCTGCGCTTTTCCAACGTGGTGAAGGGCAACTATCAAAAAGCCTTGAGCGATCAGTTGGAAGGTAAAGGCAAGCGCCAGCGCTTAACGCCGATTACCCCCGTTACCCATGACGAGATTGGCCAGTGGGTGAGTCAGAACGGCTTACGTATCGAGAGTGTCGCGGGTATCCGTATTTTTCAGGATTACGTGCGTCAGGCGCCTGAGAAGACAAGCGATCAAGCAGCGTTGCTGGCGCTTGAGAAGCAGTATTGCCAGCAAGACCCCCATTGGCGTTTAGGCCGCTATTTGCTTTATACCGTTACCAAACCCGAGGCTGATGTATGAGTGCTCAACTGCCTACTTGCCAGCTGCTGGAACGTTACTACGGGCAGGCCGCTCGGCTATGGCCTGTCGCGCCTCCAGACGATACGTGGCTGTTAAACCACTCCGCCGCGATGGTGAGTGACAATGTTGCCCTGCGGGAGCAGTGGCAGACCAGTGCGCGTCAAGCCATGAGTCCTTTCGCGCCGTTCGACTGCCTACCCGACGGTCAGGTGGTGCTGTTTTGGCCCAAAGCCCATCAGCTAGGCAAATGGTGGCTGGCGTGGCTCTGCCACGTGCTGCCTGGCGATACGCCGGTCGATATCGTGGGCGAGCATCAAGGGGGCATCAAACGCGTGCCTAAGATACTGGATGAGCTGGGCATGGCGTGCGACAAGCTCGATAACGCCCGCCGCTGCACGCTGTTTGCCACCCGCACGGTGAACATGGCAGCGCCTGAGAGCGCCTGGCAAACCTTTGACGCCCTGGATATGCGTTTGGTCAGCCACCCAGGCGTGTTTGGTCACGGCAAAGTCGACGAGGGAACGCAGCTTCTGCTGCGGGCCCTGGAGAAAGCGCTGCCGAAAAAAACGCTAAAAGTGCTTGATATGGGCTGTGGCGACGGCATCATCAGCGCGTGGCTCGCCAAACGCGGGCATGCGGTCACGGCTGTCGACGTCAGCGCCTTCGCCGCCGAAGCCTGCCGACGAACGCTGCGTGAGAACGCGCTGGAGGGCAGGGTGCTGGAGAGCGACGTTTACTCGGCGTTGGACGGCGAGCGATTCGATGTCATCGTGAGTAACCCGCCGTTTCACCAGGAGCGAGACATCAGCTATGGCCCCAGCTCGCGCTTGATCGATCAAGCGGTAGAGCACCTCCAGGCAAAAGGGCAGTTGTGGCTGGTGGCCAATGCGTTTCTGCCCTATCCGGAGCGATTACAGCGCGCGCTGGGCGAGTTCGAGACGCTGTCGGACAACCGGCGTTTCCGGGTGTATCGCGCCGTCAACTAGTCGTCTTTGGCGTCGAGCTCATGGGCCGCTTGGCGTATCGTAGTGAATGGCCGTCACGGTATAGAACGTTTCGCCGTTGGGAGTCAGCACCGTGACGTCGTCATCGACCTCTTTGCCCAACAGTGCCTTTGCCATGGGCGCGTCGATGCTGATCCAGCGCTTTTGCGTATCGAGCTCGTCGTGGCCGACGATGCGAATCTGAAGTGTTGCTCCCTCGTCGTCCTCCAGACTCACGTAGGCCCCAAAAAAGACCTTGTCGGTATTGGCGGGCAGTCGGTCCACTACCTGCAACTCGTCGAGCCGCTTGGTGAGATAGCGGATGCGCGCAATGACCCGGTTGAGTTCCTTCTTGTTATAGGTGTAATCCGCATTTTCGCTGCGGTCACCCAGCGAGGCGGCTTCGCCCACTTTGGCGGATAGCGCCGGGCGCTTTACCCGTGAAAGGTGATCGAGAATGCCGCGCAGTCGGGCGGCCCCTTCGGCGGTGATCAAATTGCTTTTGGGCGCTTGGCGTGGGTCTTTTGCCGGATCCCGCCAGCGGGTCATGTTGCGACCTTTCATACGTCCATCGTCTCCTTGTACGCCCAAACGGGCGCTTCTGCGGGTAGCCATAAGCTTACGTCGAGGGGGTGTTTTATAACAACGTCGTGAATGTCTGGCGAATCATTCAAACGTTCGTTACATTGTCTAGGTAAGCTATCGTTGGGCTTTAAGGCCCCGATGAAAAAGCCGCTACAACAACAAACCTGGAGGTTTCCATGCGCGCTATTCCCTTTTCCCGCTTGTTGATCGCCGCCGCCCTGGGCAGCACGCTGGCGCTGGCCCCCTTGAGTGCATCGGCGTTCGAGGGGGAGGTCTTTTCACTCAAGAACCGTTGGGAGCACACGGTGACGCAAATGCCCGCGAATCAGCGGGAAGACACGCTGAAAGCGCTCGCCAGCGAAGCCGAGCAGCTCGCCAACCAGTATCCCAATGAGGCCGAGGTGCTGATTTGGCAGGGTATTGTGCTGGCCTCCTACGCGCGTGAACGCGGTGGATTGGGCGCGCTGGGGACGGCCGGTGACGCCCGCGACGTGTTGGAGCGCGCCATCGAGATCGACCCCACGGGAGGCAACGGCTCGGCCTATGTCACGCTGGGTGCTTTATATGACCGAGGCCCAGGCCGCCCGCTGGGATTTGGTAACAGCGATACTGCCGAGCGCATGTTCCAGCGCGCGCTGGAGCTGCGCCCGGACGGCATCGATGTCAACTACTACTACGCGGCGTTTTTAAAAGAAGAGGGCAACACCCCAGCGGCGCGCGAGCATGCCCAGCGCGCGGTGAACGGCACGGCCCGAGAGAATCGCCAGGTGTCCGATGAGGCGCTGCGCCGTGAGGCCGAGGCGTTGCTTGGTCAGCTATGAAATGATGTACCTTTTCCCCTGAACCCTACGCGCGGTTAATCACCGCATTGGCATTCCCGGTGAGCAGCATTGATAATAGGACGATTGTGAACACCGGGAGTGCCGTATGGGCCCTACGCTTGGTCGTGAGGATGTCGAGCTCATCCAACGCGATACCCTCTATCAAGGTTTCTTTCGCCTGGAAGCGCTGGAGCTGCGCCATCGCTTGTTCGAGGGTGGCTGGAGCAAAGCCATGCGCCGCGAAGTGCATCACCGCCACGATGCGGTCGGTGTGCTTTTGTACGATCCACACCGTGACGCGCTGGTGCTAGTCGAGCAGTTTCGCGCCGGGGCGATCGATGACCCCGCCTCTCCGTGGAAATTAGAATTCGTCGCGGGTCTCGTGGATAAAGAGGAATCCCTGGAGGACGTTGCTCGACGCGAAGCGGTGGAAGAGGCCGGCTGCCAAGTAGGGCAACTGACCAAATTGCACACCTACTACCCTAGCCCCGGCGCCTGCAACGAGCGTGTGACGCTGTTTTGCGGCCTAGTGGATACCCAAGGGCTAGGCGGTGTGTATGGCGTGGACGATGAGCACGAAGACATCCGCGTGCATATCGTCACGTTTACTCGTGCTTGGGAACTCCTAGAGCAGGGAAGACTCGACAACGCCATGTCGTTGATTGGGCTGCATTGGCTGGCGGGGCAGCGGGCATCACTGCGTGCCGCCTCGCAACGCGCCGCCCTCTCGACGACGGACGCCAAGCGAACCCAGTAAGGAGTCATCATGGCAAGAGCCGCCTACGTTACCGATTTAAAAACCCTGCAGGGCGAGTGCAGCGCGAACTATTTGCGCCTGTTTCGTCTGGTGGGGGATATGGAGAGCGGTCAGCGCCGTGATATCGCCCTGCGTGGCGACCACCAGCACTTTGGCGATCTGCATCTCACCATTCTTCAGCAAGCGCCCTACACCACGCTGGTGGAAGTGACCCAGAGCGGGCCACTGGATAGCGTCATCGAAGGGCCGCGCATGCGGGTACATCTCTATCATGATGTGCGTATGGCGGAGGTCATCGATTTTCAGCGCGAACGCCACTTCAGCGGCCGCTACCGCTATCCCAACGCCCGTATGCACCAGCCGGACGAGAAGCTTCAGCTCAATTGCTTCCTAGGCGAATGGTTGGCCCACGGCCTTGCCCATGGGCATGCTGTGGACATACCCGAACTACGTTAATTCACGTCGTACACGATTCAGGTCAAGGGAGCCAGGTGAATGCGGCTTATCCAAATCACCGATTCACACTTACATGCAGATAAGCGGGCGCGCTCCCGCGCGGGAATTCCGTGGCAGCAGTTCCAGCGCGTATTGGAAGCCGTTGCTGCCGAGCGACCCGACGTCGTCGTGTTCACAGGGGATGTCAGCCAAGACGAAACTGCCGCGTCCTATGCCCACGCCCGAGAAGCGCTGAGTGCGCTGCCCTGTCCGTGGTTTTGGATACCGGGTAACCATGATCAGCTAGAGCTGATGAGTGCCGAGCAGCCGCTGCTCGACGAAGTGGATCTGGATCAGTGGCGCTTGCTGTTGCTCGATACCCAGGTCGTCGGCAAGCCCCACGGCGAGTTAGGGAGCGATACCCTGAGCGCGCTGGCAGAGCGGCTCGAGCACGACGATCGCCCGACAATGATTGCCATGCACCACCCGCCGGTGGATGTGGGGGCTGCCTGGATGGATGCCATCGGCCTGCAAGACCGCGAGGCGTTTTGGCAGCGGTTGAGTGCTTACCCGCAGGTCAAGATGATTCTGTTTGGCCATGCCCATCAAGCCTATGCGCAGTTTCATCCAGTGGCAGGCAGTGATATCGGGGTCTACGGCTGCCCGGCCATGTCAGACCAGTTTCTGCCGGGCGCAGAGGCGTTTGCCATCGATGAAGCGTCGCGCCCTGGCTATCGTATCGTCGATATTCACGGCCATGAGTGGCAGACCTGGGTGGAGCGCGTCGCCGTCTAGCGTCTGTTAGGCATTATGGTTCTAAAAAGATAGTTATTAATTCTTTTGGGTTATTATTGACCTGGCGTTACCCTACCCACAAATGCCCGCTTTGCGTTTCGTGCGCATTGGGCAGTCGTACCTGTTTGCAAAGGCTTCCTTGAAAAGCCGTCTAATAAACGCAAGCACCGTTTTGTGAGGGAGTAGGTAATGAACCAGTTTTCTGCGCCGTCGGCGGCGTCGCAACAGGTGCCAAGCGCACCAGATGCTGCCCGACTGACCCACTTGAAGCAGCTCGAAGCCGAGTCGATCCATATCATTCGAGAAGTGGCGGCGGAGTTCAGCAATCCGGTGATGATGTACTCCATCGGTAAAGACTCCTCGGTGATGCTGCACCTGGCGCGCAAAGCCTTCTATCCCGGCACGCCGCCGTTCCCGCTAATGCACATCGACACCACCTGGAAATTCCGCGAAATGATCGCGTTCCGCAACCGTATGGCGGAAGAAGCGGGCATGGAGCTGATCGTGCACACCAACGAGGAGGGGCGGGCGGCCAATATCAACCCCTTCGATCACGGTAGTGCCAAGTACACCGACATCATGAAAACCCAGGCGCTCAAGCAGGCCTTGAGCAAGCACGGTTTCGATGCCGCCTTTGGCGGTGCGCGCCGCGACGAGGAAGCATCGCGCGCTAAAGAGCGCGTTTACTCCTTCCGGGACAAGTACCATCGCTGGGACCCGAAGAGCCAGCGCCCCGAACTGTGGAACGTCTACAACGCCAAGGTCAATAAAGGCGAGTCGATTCGTGTCTTTCCGCTCTCCAACTGGACCGAGCTGGATATCTGGCAGTACATCTACCTCGAGTCGATTCCGATCGTGCCGCTGTATTACGCCGCCAAACGCCCGGTGGTCGAGCGCGACGGCATGCAGATCATGGTGGACGATGACCGTCTGCCGTTAGCGCCTGGCGAAGTGCCTGAAGAGAAGTGGGTGCGTTTCCGAACCCTGGGCTGCTACCCGCTCACCGGCGCGGTGGAGTCCAAGGCCGCCACGCTGCCGGAAATCATCCAGGAGATGCTGTTGACCAAAACCAGCGAGCGCAGCGGCCGTGCCATCGACCACGACCAGGCCGGTTCCATGGAGAAGAAAAAGCGTGAGGGGTACTTCTAATGGCACACCAATCGACGTTAATTGCCGATAACATCGAGCAATATCTGCACGAGCACGAAAACAAAGACCTGCTGCGCTTCATTACCTGCGGCAGCGTCGATGACGGTAAATCTACCCTCATCGGCCGGATGCTCCATGACTCCAAGATGATCTTCGAGGATCAATTGGCAGCCATCACCCAGGCCTCTAAAACCAGCGGCACCACCGGCGATACGGTGGATCTGGCACTGCTTGTGGATGGCTTGCAGTCCGAGCGCGAGCAGGGCATCACCATCGATGTGGCCTATCGTTTCTTCTCGACGGACAAGCGCAAGTTCATCATTGCCGACACGCCAGGACATGAGCAGTACACCCGCAACATGGCCACGGGCGCCTCGACGGCCAGTTTGGCGATCATTTTGATCGACGCACGTTACGGTGTGCAGACCCAGACACGTCGCCACAGCTTCATTGCCGACCTGCTGGGTATTCAGCACTTGGTCATTGCGGTCAATAAGATGGACTTAGTGGGCTTCTCGGAAGCGCGCTTCAACGAGATCGTCGACGAGTACCGCGAATTCGCCACCAACCTGCAGGCGCCTGACATCCGCTTCGTGCCAATGTCGGCGCTCAATGGCGACAACGTCGTCAACCGCAGCGAGCAAACGCCCTGGTACTTCGAGGATGGCCAGCGCTACGAGGGCAAAACGCTGATCGAACTGCTGGAAAACGTCGAGATCACCCGCGACCAGAACCTCACCGACTTGCGTCTGCCTGTTCAGTACGTCAATCGCCCGAACCTGGACTTTCGGGGTTACTGCGGCACGCTCTCGGCAGGAGTGTTGCGCCCAGGCCAGGCGGTCAAGGCGCTGCCGTCCGGTAAAACGTCCCGTGTGGCGCGCGTGGTGACCTTCGACGGCGACTTGGATGCGGCCTATCCCGGCCAGGCGGTGACCGTCACCCTGGAAGACGAGATCGACATTTCCCGCGGCGATTGGATCGTCAGCGCCGATGCCGAGATTCCGCTGTCGAACGTCTTCAGCGCCGATATCGTGTGGATGCACGAAGATGCCCTCACGCCCGGCAAGCTCTACGACATCAAGCTGGCCACCCGGGATTTGGCGGGACAGGTCAGCGCCATCGAGTACCAGATAGACGTCAACACGCTGGAGAAGCATGCCACCGATGCGTTGAGCCTCAACGTCATTGCCCGCTGTGAGGTGGAGTTGACCGCCGCTATCCCCGTCGACGACTATCGCACCAGCCCAGGCACCGGCAGCTTCATCGTGATCGACCGGCTGACCAACGTGACCGTGGGCGCGGGTATGATTCGCGGCGTGGTGAACGCTCGCGAGCAGGCGGTGACCACCGACTGGGCTGCCTTCGAGCGCGATCTGAACGCCCTGGTGCGTAAACATTTCCCGCATTGGGAAGCCAAAGATATTGGGTCGCTGCTGGGACGCTAACACTGCCCCCATTGAACCCTTGTTGACGCCGCTCTGCGGCGTCAACTTTTAGGTAAAGCTGAATCGAGACACCAAGGAGCGAGAGTCGATGTTAACCCTATTGGACGGTGGTTTAGGGCGTGAGTTAAAGCGGCTGGGAGCGCCGTTTCGCCAGCCGGAGTGGTCGGCGCTGGCGCTCATGGAAGCCCCCGAGTGTGTGACCCAAGCGCATCGCGCTTTCATCCAAGCGGGCGCCGAGGTGATTACCACCAATGCCTATGCCGTCGTGCCGTTTCATATTGGCGAGGCGTGTTTTGCCGAGCGCGGCCTGGCACTGGCGACGCTGGCGGGAAAGTTGGCGCGTGACAGCGTGGCGGGGGAGGCAGTGACCGTCGCCGGTTCGCTACCGCCGCTGTTCGGCTCCTACCAGCCAGCGCTCTTCGATGCCCAGCGCGCGCCCGAGCTGCTGGCGACGCTGATCGAAGGGCAGGCTCCTTACGTGGACGTGTGGCTGGCAGAGACGCTGAGCGCCACGGAGGAGGCTCGAGCGGTGGCCACTGCGCTGGGGAACGATCCTCGTCCGCGTTGGTTCTCGTTCACCTTGCAAGACGCCGACGAAAACGGCGAGCTGCCCTGCGCGTTGCGCTCCGGCGAGGGGGTGGAGGCGGCAGTGAATGCGGTGATCGAGGCGGGTGGCGAGGCGCTGCTGTTCAACTGTAGCCAAGCCGAGGTAATGGAAGAGGCGCTACGCCAGGCGCAGGCGGCCATGGACGCCAAAGGGGCCACGCTGCGTTTGGGGGTGTACGCCAATAGCTTCGTGCCGCAGAGCAACCGCATCGCCGCCAATGCCGGTGTGAGCGATATGCGCGATGACCTAGGGCCAGACGCCTACGCCGACTTCGCCAAGCGCTGGCAGGCGGCTGGGGCCACCATGATCGGCGGCTGCTGTGGCATTGGCCCGGAGCATATTGCCAAGTTGGCCGACGCGGTACGTCGCTAATCGCTGGTTGTTATTGATTGCAGAGGATGAATCACCCCATGAAGAAAGCAACGAACTTGCCCGGTGAGGGGCGTGCGGCAGGCGTGACACGGCGCCAGTTTCTGCAGCGCTCCGCCGCGCTGTCGGTGTCTGCCAGCGCTTTGGGCGGGCTACTGCTGCCACGCTGGGCGAGCGCGCAAACGGAGGTCACTCCGCAACGCGGCGGGCATCTCATTTTGGCGATCGACAATGCCTCCACCAGCGACCGCCTGGACCCGGCCTATTACTTCGAGCAGTACATGTACCACGTGGGGCGCCAGCTGTTTAACACCCTGACCGAACTTCACGATGACGGGTCGCTGGCGCCCGGTTTGGCCGAGTCTTGGGAAACGAACGATGCGACGCACTGGGTGTTTACCCTGCGGCAAGGGGTGACGTTCCACAACGGCAAGACCCTCACTGCGGAGGACGTGGTGTACTCGCTGAACCATCACCGTGCCGAGGACTCGCCCTCGGCGGTGAAGGGCTACATGGAGCAGATCATCGAGCTGACCGCCCGTGGCAGCCACGACGTGGTCATGACGCTCTCTGCCCCCAATATGGATCTGCCGTATTTGCTGGGAGAGGTAAACTTTGCCATCACGCCGGCAGGTGCCAATTTCGATGAGGGCATCGGCACCGGGCCGTTCGTGCTGGAAAGCTTCGAGCCGGGCGTGCGTACCCTGGTCAAGCGCAACGACAACTACTGGAAGTCGGATCGTGCCTTCGTCGATAGCGTCGAAACCCGCGCCTTCAACGATGCCACCGCCCGGGTGGCGGCGCTGATGAGTGGGTCGGTGCACTTCGTCAACCGCGTGACGCCGAGCATCGTCAGCCGTTTGGAGGGCGCGTCATCGCTCACCATCAACCGTAATTCGGGCAGCTTCCAAGTGACGTTTCCTGGCTTGGCTGATCGTGCGCCCTTCGATAACAAAGACGTTCGTTTGGCCATGAAATACGCCCTCGACCGAGAGCAGCTGTTGAATCTGCTGGTGCAAGGCTATGGCCAAGTAGGTAACGATACGCCGCTGTTCCCAAGCAATCGTTATTTCACCACCGACCTGCCCAGCCACGCCTTCGATCCTGACAAAGCGCTTCACCATTGGCGTCAATCGGGTATGGACAGGCCCATTCGGCTGAGCACTGCGGATGGCGCTACCTTCGAAGGGGCGGTGTCGGCAGCGGAGCTGTATCAGCAGTCGGCCCAGCGCGCAGGCATCCCGCTGGAGGTCAATCGCGTACCCGCCGATGGCTATTGGTCGGAAGTGTGGCGTCAGCACGAATTCTGCGCGTCCGGTTGGTCGAGCCGCCCTACGGCGGATGCCTATCTCTCCATGGTCAATTTATCCAACGCGCCGTGGAACGAAGCGCGCTGGGCCAATGAGCAGCTCGATCAATTGATCATCGCGGCGCGCGGCGAACAGGACGAGGCCTCGCGGCGTCAGATGTACCATGACATTCAGGTACTCTATCAGCAGGAGGGTAGCACCGTGGCACCGCTGTATATGGATTCGATTTCGGCCAATCGCGCCAACGTGCGGGGGTATGTCGACGTGCCGGGAGAAGTAGCGACTCGCTCGGTCGAAAAGATGTGGATCGCCAGTTGAACCGAGGGTGATTCCTGCGCCAGCCCGTTCAATGCGGGCTGGCGCTTTGTCGATAGGCTTACTCAGCGTTGGGGAAAAACAGCTGTTGGCCGTCTACTTCAAAGTCGGCAATCGCCTGCTGGCCTTCCTCAGAGACCAGCCACTGGTGCCACTGGGCAGCTAAATCGTGCTTCAAGTGCGGATGACGCTCCTCCGAGAGCAGTAGACTGCCATACTGATTGAACAGCGCCTCGTCGCCTTCGAACAGCAGCGTGAGGTTTTGCGGATTATCGAACGCGACCCAGGTGGCACGGTCGGTAAAGGTGTAAGCGTCCATACCCGCAGCGGTATTCAATGTCGGGCCCATACCGCTGCCCAGCTCCCGGTACCACTCGCCTTGGGGCGTCACGCCCGCATCTTCCCACAAACGCAGCTCGGCGCGGTTCGTACCGCTATCATCGCCGCGTGAGGCAAACGGTGATTCGCTCTCGGCGATACGTGCAAAGGCGTCGGCGACGCTCTCGCTGTCACTGATGCCCGCCGGGTCGTCACTGGGTCCTACGATCACGAAGTCGTTGTACATCACGTCCAAACGCTCCGTAGCGTAACCCTCCGCCACGAACTGCTCCTCGCCTGCCGTATCATGTACCAGAAGGCTGTCGGCATCACCACGGCGGCCGATTTCGAACGCCTGTCCGGTGCCGACGGCCACCACGCGCACATCGATGCCGGTGGCCTCGGTGAAGGTGGGAATGATGGCGTCGAACAGTCCTGAGTTTTCGGTCGAGGTCGTAGAGGCGAGCGTAATGAAATCGTCATCCGCGAGTAGCGAAGCGCTCCAGGCCAAGGCGGTCGTGCATACGCTGGCGGTGATTAGCGTGGTGGTTTTGTTCACGGTCTGCTCCTTTGGGTCTTGTTCAACGCTGGGTGGGGCTTACCAAACCAGCTCGCCCCGGATGAACGCCCTGGCCTGGGAAGAGGTCGGGGCGTCGAATAAACGCTCGGCGGGGGTGTGTTCCAATACCTGTCCGCCATACATGAACAGCACGTCATCGGCGAGCCGCTTCGCCTGGTGCAAGTCGTGGGTCGTCATCACGATGCGCGTGCCGCTCTGGTGAAATTCGTTGACCGCGTCCTCGACGGCTTTGATGGCGGCAGGGTCGAGGGCCGAGGTCGGTTCATCCAAAAACAGCACGGCGGGGTTCAGCAGCCAAGCGCGGGCCAGGGTTAGACGCTGCTGTTCGCCGCCCGACAGCACCCGGGCAGGGCGCTTGGCCAGTGCGGCAAGGCCAAATTTTTCCAACGCTTGTAGGGCGAGCGCTTGGCGTTTTGGGCGTGGCACGTCTTTGACGGCCAGCGCATAGCGCAAGTTATCGATCACCGAGCGGCGTAGCAGAACCGGCCGCTGGAACACCATGGCCTGCACCGGCGGCTTGCCCTCCCAACGGACTTGGCCGCTACTTGGGCTGAGCAGCCCGTGGGCCAAGCGCATGAATAGGCTTTTACCCGCTCCGTTGGGCCCCATGATGAGCGTGCGCTGACAGCCAGACAGCGTGAGCGTGGTCGGCACCAACAATGCGTGGCCGCGGTGGGTAAAGCTCGCCTGCTGAAAGTGTAGGGCTGGCACATCGGCCAGTGGGGTGAGAGAGGAGGAAGTGAGCGGTGCGTTCATCCTAATCGCCTCTTGGCCGCTTCACTGACCGCATGGGCCAGCGCATTGATCAACGTGACCAGCGCCAGCAGGATGATGCCCAGGCCGAGTGCCAACGGCAGATCGCCCTTGCTGGTTTCCAGCACGATGCTGGTGGTCATCACGCGCGTCACCCCATCGATATTGCCACCGACGATCATCACCGCACCCACTTCGGCACTGGCACGGCCGAAGCCAGCCAAAACGACCGTCAGCAGGCCAAAGCGTGCATCCCACAGCAGGGTTGGCATCATGCGTAGCGGCGTTAGCCCGAGTGAGCGAAGCTGTTCGTCATACTCGTGGTGCAAGGCTTCCACTTGTTGGCGTGTCAGCGCAGCGATAATGGGAAAGACCAGGATGACTTGGGCAACCACCATGGCGCTGGGTGTGAACAGCAGGCCAAGCGATCCCAGCGGCCCCGCTCTGGAGAGCATCAAATAGACGCATAGACCCGCCACGACCGGCGGTAACCCCATCAGCGCGTTGAGCACCACGATCATGCCGTTGCGACCAGGGAAGCGCCACAACGCCAGCGCGGCACCCACCGGCAGCGCCAAAGCGCTGGCGATCAGCACGGCGCTCAGCGACACCTGCAGCGAAAGCGCCACGATGTCGATCAAGTTCGAGTCCATGCTCAGAATCAGCGTGAGCGCCGTGTAGAAAGGATTATCACTAGCTGCCATAAGGACCTGATTCAATAGCACCGGGTTGCGCACACGCCAGTGCGATTGCCGCGGAATAAAGAGAAAAATTCAGCATGTTCGTCAAGCTGCATAGTGTACGTTTACTTGATGTAATGCATTGGTTGCTGAAATATATGCAGTCATACGCAGTTGGATGCAGGATGAACCATGCCGAACGACTATTTGACCACCGCTGAAGTGGCAGACTATTTGCGTTTGAAAGAGCGCAAGGTGTACGACCTCGTCCGACAAGGTCATATTCCCTGCAGCCGGGCTACGGGAAAGCTGCTGTTTCCTCGGCAGCACATCGATATGTGGGTGCTTAGCCACTTGGAGGGCGACCAAGCGCAGCGGCAGCCGCCGCCGCCCGTGTTGGTGGGCAGCCAGGACCCGCTGTTGGAGTGGGCCGTGCGCGAAAGTGGCAGCGATCTGGCCTCGTTGTGTCAGGGCAGTGGCGACGGCGTGCGCCGCTTGCTGGAGGGCAAGGCGATGCTGGCGGGAATTCATTTGCTGGACGCAGCTACCGGGCGCTATAACGAACCGGCCGCGTTGGGCCTTGGGGGCGTGCGCGATTTGATCGTATTGCACTGGGCCACACGACGCCAGGGCCTGCTGTTAGCTCCGGGTAATCCGCTGGGCATTCAATCGGTGGACGACATTGCCAAGCGCAAAGCCGTGCTGGCCCATCGCCAGCCGGGTGCCGGGGCCGCGCAACTCTTGAGCTGCTTGCTAGAGCAGGCGGGCATCCCGCCGGAAGCCTTGAGATGGGCGGCGCACCCTGCGCTCAGCGAAGACGACTTGGCGCTGACCATCGCTCAGGGCGATGCCGATGTCGGCCTTGGTATGCAGGCCGCGGCACAGCGCCAGCAGTTGGCGTTCATCCCGCTCGTAGAGGAGTCGTTCGATGTAGTGATGCATCGACGCAGCTATTTCGAGCCTGCCGTACAGGCGCTCTTTGCGTTTGCCCGTACGGCCCGTTTTGCCCAGCGGGCCAGTACGCTGAGCGGTTACGATGTGCGCCTGCTGGGTCGCGTGTTGTACAACGCTTAAGCGCCTAGCGGCTGGACGATTTCGGTATCTGCGCTTGACGATTGTATAAGATGCGCCACACTGGGAGAGGCGTTGTAAACGCACACTCATCACGAAAAGGAGAGCATGATGAATCAAGCACTGAACGGTAAACGCGTGGCCATTCTCGCCACCGACGGTTTCGAAGAGTCCGAGCTGAGCGTGCCTCGCGCAGCGCTTCAAAAAGAAGGTGTCGAGGTGCATGTCGTGTCCCCGGAAGGCAAGGGCATTCGCGCCTGGGCCGAAACCGATTGGGGCGATACTTACGATGCCGATAAGGCGCTAGCCGATGCCCACGAGTCGGACTATCACGCGCTGGTCCTCCCAGGCGGCCTGTTCAACCCTGACGAGCTGCGTTTGAATGAAGACGCGCTGAGCTTCGTCAAAGCGTTCTTTCAAGCGGGCAAGCCCGTTGCTGCCATTTGTCACGCGCCTTGGATTCTCATTAATGCAGGCGTTGTTGACGGGCGCAAGATGACCTCCGTGCCCAGCGTCGCCCAAGACCTGCGCAATGCGGGTGTCAACTGGGTCGACGAGCCGGTAGTGGTCGATAGCGGTCTCGTGACCAGCCGTACTCCTAAAGATCTGGACGCCTTCAACGCCAAACTGCTGGAGGAGCTGCAGGAAGGGCGGCATTCAGGTCAGCACGCTTAATGGCGTGGTACCACCAGTGGGCAAGCTTCGCCAAAAGGCTTGCCCACGTCATTGCAAAACCGATGAAGCGGGACAGCGGCCGCAGTGGGGTGATGGTACATCCCTATCGTGGCTATGGCTCCCAGCAGGAAGTTTTCGTTATGGGCCGAGTGTTCCGCCAAGCGGCACTCGGTCGCGCCATTCCTAGGCGCGGCGTGCTGCGCGATACCGCCGATGTGGCGCGTCGTGTCTTTCGTCGTGGCCTCGCCAATGCCCAGGTCGATCTACGAATTGGCGACAACCAGCTCTGCTTGACCACCGACCGCGACGGCTACTTTGATGCTCACTTGCCTATCAAGACGCCCTTGCCGGTCGACGTTTCCTGGCACCGCGCCGATATTTTGGTGCGCGCCAAGGGACACCCACCCGTTCGTACCAGTGTCGAGGTCTATGTTCCGCCTCCTGAAGCGGATCTGCTAGTGATTAGCGATATCGATGATACGGTGATGTTCACGGGTGTCGCGGAAAAGCTCAAAATGCTCTATCGGTTGTTCGTGCGTAAGCCGCACCGCCGAACGGCATTTCCCGGTGTGGCGTCGCTCTACCAAGCGCTTTACCGTGGCCGAACCGAAAAGGGTGAACGCCCGATCCTATACGTCTCCCGGGGTCCTTGGGCTATTTATGAGATGCTGGAAGCCTTTTTCCAAATGAACCGGATTCCGATTGGGCCAATACTGTTTTTGCGCGAGTGGGGCATCTCCTGGCGCAAACCATGGCCCCGCCGAGCGGAAGCGCACAAACGAGAACTCATCGATCGTATGCTGGCGTTATACGACGACATGCCCTGCATCTTGATTGGTGACAGCGGTCAACATGACCCCGAAGTCTATACGGAGGTCGTCAAAGCCTACCCGGATCGGATCAAATCGATATACATACGTCGTGTCGATAACAATCCACAGCGGGAGGCCGCCATTCAGCGCTTGCGCGATGAGTTAGCCCATACCGAGTGTGAGCTCGTTCTGGCGGCAGATAGCATTTTGATTGCCGAACACGCCCACGCCCAAGGCGATATTTCGGCGCGTGGCTTGCAGGCCGTTCAGCGTGATGTGGAAGCGCATCGCAACGAGCCTGCCTAAGCTGTGTTTCCCCGCCATTCGTGATAAAAACTAATCTCGAAGAGCGATTCTCGAAAACTATTATCGAAAACCCTATTCGAATAACGAAACGCTACTCGAACGGTCCTCTCATTACCCATCGATAGGGTGATGCTGACGTATTCCTAACTGGCAGGTCTGCGGTGTTGCGATGCTGATTCTTCTTGTCGTATTGGCACTGGCCATTTTCGTCTTGCCCAATCTGTGGGCGAAGTGGGTGTTGAAGCGCCATACCCGTGGGCGTGACGACTACCCGGGCACCGGCGCGGAGTTGGCCGAGCATCTGCTGCGCCGCTTGGGCGTCGAGGGCGTGCGAGTCGAGCGTACCGAGCAGGGGGACCATTACGACCCCGAATCGCGCTGCGTGCGCTTGACCCCCGACCATTACGATGGCCGCTCGCTCACGGCGGTGACCGTTGCTGCCCATGAAGTGGGTCATGCCATTCAGCACCATGAAGGCTACGCGCCGCTGCTGGCTCGCAGCCGCTTGGTCACGTTGGCGCAAAAAGCCGAAAAGCTGGGCGCCATTTTGATGATGGCCGCGCCTTTTCTCTTCCTACTCACGCGGTTACCCGGTGGGCTGGCCATGGTCATTGCCATGGCGGTGATCAGCTTCGGCACGGCGGCGCTGGTGCATCTCGTCACGCTGCCGGTGGAGTTCGATGCCAGCTTCAATCGTGCGCTGCCTCTGCTCAAAGAGTACGTCCCTCCCGCCGATATGGCCGGTGCCCGCCACGTTCTCACCGCCTGCGCCTTTACCTACGTGGCCGCGTCACTGGCCAGCGTGATGAACCTAGGCCGCTGGCTGGTGATTCTCCGGCGTTAGGCGACGCTGAGATTGCCTACGTCGGCTTGTTTGCCAGAATCACCGCCCGGCGCGGCGCCGGATAGCCCTCGATGGTGCGGCTGCGATCATGGGGGTCGAGAAAGTCCGCCAGCGACTGGTAGGTCATCCACTCGGTGGAGCGCTGCTCGTCGAGTGTCGTCACTGCTTCGTCAACGACCCGCACATTGGTATAGCCGCAGCGCGAAAGCCAGTGGCACAGCGCTTTGGAGGAGGGCAGAAAGTAGACGTTAGGCATGGCGGCGTAACGCTCGCCGGGGACGAACACGGTCTGCTCGTCGCCTTCCACCACCAGGGTTTCCAGTACCAGCTCGCCGCCGGGGGCCAAAGCGTCTTTTAGCTGCTGCAGGTGTTCGAGCGGCGAGGGACGGTGGTAAAGCACGCCCATGGAGAACACCGTATCGAAGAAACCCAGGTTCTCCGGTACGTCTTCGATACCCACCGGCAGAAACTGCGTGCGGCCGTCGTCGGCGTTGCCAACGAAATGGCGCACTGCCTGGAACTGCCAGTAAAAGCGCGGCGATGGGTCGATCACTAACACGAAAGCGGCACCTGCACCCGCCATCCGCCAAGCGTGATAGCCGCTGCCGCCGCCGACATCCAACACTTTGCGATACTTAAGCGGTGCCAGATGCGGGGAAACCCTTTGCCATTTCCAATCCGAGCGCCACTCGGTGTCGATCTCGATACCCCCCAGGCTAAACGGGCCTTTGCGCCATGGGGCCAGCTTGCGCAGTAGGTTGAAGCACTGGCGCTGCTGGCTGTCGGTGAGCTCGAGTTCGACTGTCAGCGTATCGCTGTTCAAATCCACACGGCGCTCGTCCGGCAGCGGCGGCAGTTTGGCCACGGCTTTTTCCCAGGCAGAGAGGTCGCCGTGGCGCTGGCGGTCCAGTCCGCTGGCGAGCTGCTCGGGGAGTTTGGCCAGCCAAGGCGTCAGCGAGGCATCCTGGGCCGCTTGGTCCAGAAACGCTTGATACAGCACGCGATGATCGTCGGGGAGTAGCGCCACCTTAACCCTCCTTGAAGGCGATCAGCGAGGTGAAGTTCAGGTACTGGAACCAGGTCATGGAGCGGGGGAAACCCGCCAGCGACAAGCGCTCGTGCAGCGCATCGAGCGTATCGGGAATCAGCACGTTCTCGAGCGCGGTGCGCTTTTGGCTGATCTCCATATCGCTATAGCCGTTGGCACGCTTGAAGTCGTGGTAGCGCTCGACCCGCCAGGCATTGTCGCGCTCGTCGGCATCGACGGTCTTTTCCGACAAAATCAGCACGCCGCCGGGCTCCAGTGCATCATAAAGGCGCTTGAGCAGCGCATCCCGGTCGGCCGGGGGCAAGAATTGCAGCGTAAAGTTGAGAATGATCATCCCCGACGGCGCATACTCGTAGGTACGAATATCGGCTTCTTCGACCTGCAACGCATGGTCGGGGCACTCCTCGAGAAAGGTCTGCTTGGCGCGGGCGGCCATGGCCGGGGAAAGGTCGATACCGGTATAGAGGAACGCATCAGCGGGCAGGGCGCCTGCTAGGGCAAGGCCGGAGGCGCCCAGCGAGCAGCCCAGATCGTACACGTGGGCACCGTGGCGCAGATGGCGTTTGGCAATCAGGCTCAGCATACCCAGGATTTGGCCATAGCCGGGCACCGAGCGGCGGATCATATCAGGGAAGCATGCGACGACCTGCTCATCAAAGGAGAACCTAGCCACCTTGTCTAGGGGTGTTGAAAAGATAGCGTCGCGGTAAGATGCATCACTCATGGGCAAGCCAGGATGGTTAATGAGGTTGCGTAGTTTACGCGCCCTTGTTATCGCAGAACAGGCCTGATCCATTCAGATTCCTGCCTCACGGAACGACGCCACAGGAGAGGGCACATGGCTTTCGCAACAGCAACTCCCGATACGCTTCCCGCTTGGCAAACGTTACAGCAGCATGCGCAAGCGCTTAAACACGTTCACTTGAAAAACCTGTTTGGGGACGACCCTGGACGCTGGCAGCACTTTACGCGTCAGGTAGCGGGGCTGACCCTCGATCTTTCCAAGCAGCGTTGGGACGACGATACGCTGGAGCATCTGCTGGCGCTGGCGCGCGAAGCGGGTGTTCCAGGCGCTATCGAGGCGCTGTTGAGCGGCAAACGGGTGAACGTCAGTGAGAACCGCCCGGCGCTGCATACTGCCTTGCGCTTACCTGCGGATGCGAGCCTGGACGTGGAAGGCGAGGATATCGTCGAGGCCGTGCATGACAGCTTGGCGCAGATGGAGCGTCTGGTGCAGCGCCTGCACGCTGGCCAGTGGCGTGGGGCCACCGGCAAGCCGATTCGTCACGTGGTGAACTTAGGTGTGGGCGGCTCGGATTTGGGTCCGCTCATGGTGACCCATGCGCTATCGGACTATCGGCCCCGGGATATTCATCCGGTCGAGGTGCATTTTGCCTCGACCATGGACGGCTCTCAGTTGGCGGATTACCTCAGCCGTTTCAACCCGGAGACCACGCTGTTCGTGCTGTCGTCCAAGTCGTTCACCACCATCGATACGCTCTCCAATGCGAACACGGCCCGCGACTGGTTGATCGGGCGACTCACCCAGCACGCCGACCTGCCGGACGCGAGCCCTCATGCCAAACCGATCAGCGAGGCGCTGATCGTGCGCCAGCACTTTATCGGTGTATCGGCCAGCCCTGAAAAGATGAGTGAGTGGGGGATTGCCTCTGACCATCAGCTGATGTTTTGGGAGTGGGTCGGCGGGCGCTACTCGCTGTGGGGTACCATTGGGCTGCCGATCGCGCTGGTGGTAGGCATGGCGCATTTTCGAGAACTGTTGGCGGGTGCCCACGCTATGGATAGCCACTTCCGCGATGCGCCGCTGGCCGACAACCTGCCGGTGCTATTGGGCTTGGCGGGCATCTGGAACGTCAACTTTCTGGATATTCGCGCCCACTCGATTCTGCCCTACGACGGACGGTTGGAGTACTTTGCCGCTTACCTAGAGCAGCTCGAGATGGAGTCCAACGGTAAGTCGGTCACCCGACAGGGCCAAGCAGTCAACTACTCCACCTGCCCGGTACTCTGGGGGCAGCTCGGCCCGAACGCCCAGCACGCCTTTTATCAGTTGCTGCACCAGGGCACCCAACCGGTGGTCTGCGATTTCATTGCTCCCCTGAAGCGTTACGACGAGGTCGAGGAGCCGGATACCCGCCGCCACTTGAAGGCTCAGCATCGCCTGGCGTTGGCCAACTGCTTTGCACAATCCCGCGTGCTGATGCTGGGGGACGACGCCCTCGACGAAGAGGGCCCACGGCCCGAGCACAAGCGATACCGGGGCAATCAGCCCTCGACCACGGTGCTGCTGGATCAGTTGACGCCCGCCACGTTGGGCGCGCTGATTGCACTTTACGAGCACAAGGTCTTCGTTCAGGCCGTCATTTGGGACATCAACCCCTTCGATCAGTGGGGCGTCGAGCTGGGTAAGCAGATTGCCACCGATACCCAGGCCATCATCGATGGCCAGGGCGATATCGCTCGTATGGATGCGTCTAGCCGCGGTCTCATCGAGGCATTGTGGGCAGCAGAGCAGGTGTAGGCCGTTCGATCTATATGGCTGGATATACAGCTTTTTGCTTTTCCGCTATCCTGTGTGCGTTTAGGCGCGGTCTATCGTGTTGAGCCTCTGTGATAAGTGTTCGAGGTGGCGTCTTTGCACGCCACTCAGCCAGACCGCTTCTGCGCTTTTGTTCAGTCCGTTTTTTCAGGAACCGACGTTACATGACCCAGTTTGATGCCTCCCAGTACGGCGCGAGTTCGATCGAGGTCCTTTCAGGGCTCGAGCCGGTGCGCAAGCGTCCCGGTATGTATACCGATACCTCGCGTCCCAATCACCTCGCGCAAGAAGTCATCGACAACAGTGTCGACGAGGCGCTGGCCGGGCATGCGTCGAGCATTAGCGTGGTGCTGCAGAGTGACGGCGCCATCGAGGTGCAGGATAACGGTCGGGGCATGCCCATCGACCTGCACCCGGAGCACGGCGTATCGGGGGTCGAGCTCATTCTCACCAAGCTGCACGCGGGCGGTAAGTTCTCTTCGTCGAGCTACCGCTTTTCGGGCGGCCTTCACGGCGTGGGCGTCTCGGTGGTCAATGCGCTGTCGCGACGCTTGGAAGTCGAAGTCACCCGCGACGGCGCCCGCCACGCCATTGCCTTCGAGCACGGCGAAAAGGTCGAAGAGCTGCACGAAGTCGGTAAGGCCGCCAAACGTGCCACCGGCACCCTGGTGCGCTTCTGGCCGGACGAAAGCTACTTCGACAGCCCGAAGCTCGCGCTCTCCAAACTCAAACACCTGCTGCGTGCCAAAGCGGTGCTTTGCCCAGGGCTGGCGGTCACCCTCATAGAGCCGGACGGCACCAAAACCGAGTGGGCCTACGCCGATGGCCTGCGCGACTACTTGGCCGAAGCCACCGATGGTTACGAGGTGCTGCCCAAGGAGCCGTTCGTCGGCCACTTCAGCGACGACGAGCACGGCGTGGACTGGGCCATCCAGTGGCTGCCGGAGGGCGGCGAGGCGCTGCTCGAAAGTTACGTCAACCTGATTCCCACGCCCCAGGGCGGTACCCACGTCAACGGCTTTCGGTCCGGCCTGCTGGACGCCCTCCGGGAGTTCTGCGAATACCGCAGCCTGCTGCCCCGCGGCATCAAGCTGACCGCCGAGGATTTGTGGGAGCGCGCCTCCTTCGTGCTTTCGGTGAAAATGCTCGACCCGCAGTTTGCGGGACAGACCAAGGAGCGCCTCTCGTCGCGCACCATTGCGGGGTTCGTGTCCGGGGTCGTCAAAGACGCCTTTTCGCTGTGGCTGAACCATCACGTCGAGCAGGCCGAACAGCTAGCCGAGCTAGTGATCAGCGCCGCCCAGCAGCGTCAAAAGAAGTCGAAGAAGGTTGCGCGGAAGAAGGTCACGTCAGGCCCAGCGCTGCCCGGCAAGTTGGCGGACTGCTCCGGTCAGGACCCGGCGCAGAGCGAGCTGTTTTTAGTCGAGGGGGACTCGGCCGGTGGCAGCGCCAAGCAGGCGCGTAACCGCGATACTCAGGCCATCCTGCCGCTGCGTGGCAAGATCCTCAACACCTGGGAAGTCGACTCCCACGATATTTACGGCTCCCAGGAAGTGCACGATATTGCCGTGGCGATTGGCGCCGACCCCGGCAGCGCCGACCTCGAAAAGCTGCGCTATCACAAGATCTGCATCCTGGCGGATGCCGACTCCGACGGGCTGCACATCGCCACGCTGCTCTGCGCGCTGTTCGTCAAACACTTCCCCGCTCTGGTCGATGCCGGGCATGTCTTCGTGGCCATGCCGCCGCTCTACCGGATCGACCTGGGTAAAGAGGTGCATTACGCCCTGGATGAGAGCGAGAAAGCCGCCATTTTGAAGCAGCTGGCGAAAAAACGCGGCACCCCCAACGTCCAGCGCTTCAAAGGGCTGGGGGAGATGAGCCCGCTGCAGCTACGCGAAACCACCATGGCCGTGGAAACCCGCCGTCTCGTACAGCTCACGCTGGACGAGGGCGACGGCACCCTGGAAATGATGGACATGCTGCTCGCCAAAAAGCGCGCCAGCGACCGCAAGAAGTGGTTGGAAGATTACGGTAACTTGGCAGACATTGAGGTATGACCCCCCGATGACCATGGATATTCAGGTAGCGGAGGGCGACGTCGAGCGTCTGTCCCTGCGCGATTACACCGAAAAAGCGTACCTCGACTACTCGATGTACGTCATTCTAGACCGCGCGTTGCCCAACATTGGCGATGGCATGAAGCCTGTACAGCGGCGCATCATTTACGCCATGCGCGAGCTGGCGCTGCACGCCAATGCCAAGTACAAGAAGTCGGCGCGTACCGTGGGTGACGTGCTGGGTAAGTTCCATCCCCACGGGGATAGCGCCTGCTACGAAGCCATGGTGCTGATGGCGCAGTCGTTCAGCTACCGCTACCCGCTGGTGGATGGCCAAGGCAACTGGGGGAGCCCCGATGACCCCAAATCGTTTGCGGCCATGCGCTACACCGAGGCCAAGCTTTCCAAATTTGCCGAGGTGTTGCTGAGTGAATTGGGCCAGGGCACCGTGGAGTGGGCGCCCAACTTCGATGGCACCATGCAGGAGCCGGTGGTATTGCCCGCGAGGCTGCCCCACGTGCTGCTCAACGGGGGCACCGGGATTGCCGTGGGCATGGCCACCGATATTCCGCCCCATAACGTCTCCGAGGTGGTGGAGGCCACTTGCCATCTGCTGCGTCACCCCGAGGCCACCACGGCGGACTTGATGGCGTTCGTCCCTGCCCCGGATTTCCCGACGGATGCAGAGATCATCACGCCGAAAGCGGATCTGCGTAAGCTCTACGAGACCGGCCGTGGCTCGGTCAAGCTGCGCGCCCGCTACGTGCGCGAAGAGGCCAATATCGTCATTACCGCCGTGCCTTATCAGGTTAGCGGTGCCAAGGTGTTGGAGCAGATCGCCGCGCAAATGCAGGCGAAGAAGCTGCCCATGGTCGCCGATCTGCGCGACGAGTCGACCCACGAAGAGCCAACCCGGCTGGTGATCGAGCCGCGCTCGAGCCGTGTGGATGTCGAATCTCTGATGGCGCACCTGTTTGCCACCACGGATCTCGAAAAGAACGTGCGGGTCAACATGAACGTGATTGGCCTGGATGGCCGCCCTCGGGTGATGCCGCTGACCGACATGCTGGGGGAGTGGCTGCGTTTCCGCCGTGCCACCGTGCGCCGCCGCTTGGAGCATCGCCTTGGCAAGGTGGAAGATCGGCTACATATTCTGGAAGGCCTGCTCACGGCGTATCTGAACATCGACGAGGTGATTCGTATCATCCGTGAAGAGGATGAGCCCAAACCTGCGCTGATGAGTGCCTTTGGCCTGACCGAGCGTCAGGCAGAAGCGATTCTCGAGCTGCGTCTTCGCCATCTCGCCAAGCTGGAAGAGATGAAGATTCGCGGTGAGCAGGACGAGCTGGAGAAAGAGCGTAAGACCCTGCAAGGGCTGTTGGCGAGCGACGCCAAGCTCACCACGCTGATCGAAAAAGAGATTCGCGCTGCGGGTAAAGAACATGGCGACGACCGCCGCTCGCCGCTGGTCGAGCGCAGCGAAGCCAAGGCGCTGTCAGAAGTGGAGCTGCTGGGCGCCGACCCGATTACCGTCGTGCTGTCGGATAAGGGGTGGATTCGTGCGGCCAAAGGCCACGATATCGACCCGGAAGGGCTCTCTTATAAAGCGGGCGATGGCTTTCGTCTCGCTGCGCGTGGCAAGACCAACCAGCCATTGGTGCTGTTGGACGATACGGGCCGCGCGTATACCTTGGCGGCACATAACTTACCCAGTGCCCGAGGGCAGGGCGAGCCGGTGACGGGCCGCGTGAATGTCGCCGCCGGGGCACAAATGGCGGGGTTGATGCTTGCGCAGCCTACCACGCGCTTTCTGCTGTCCAGCGACGGCGGTTACGGGTTCGTGGCTCAGCTCGAAGCGCTCACGGGCAAAAACAAGGCGGGTAAAGCCGTGCTCAGCGTGCCCAAGGGGTGTAGCGTCATGCCTCCCATCGAGGTGCCGGAGGGCGAGGGACTTTGGGTCGCCTCGGTCTCCAATGAGGGGCGCTTGCTGCTGTTTCCTCTGGATCAGTTGCCGGAAATGGCCAAGGGCAAGGGCAACAAAATGCTCGATATCCCCGGCCCCCGCGCGTCGCGCCGGGAAGAGTTCGTGCGCGACATCGCCATCGTGACGGAAGGAAGTGAGCTCATCATTCATGCTGGCAAACGTAAATTGACGCTCAAAGCGGACGATCTCGCGTATTATCGCGGTGAGCGCGGCCGGCGGGGCAGTAAGCTGCCGCGTGGTTTCCAAAAAGTCGATCGTTTAGAAGCAGGGGAGTAACGGATGGCACGCGGGAATGTGGTGGTCACGCTGATAGCGCCGCGCCTGACGGCAACGGTGGAGCTGGCAGTGGCGTCGCTCATGGAGCAGTTTGGCCTACAGGAGGAGCGTCGCCAGAGGTTGGCTGACACGGCACGTGGCAGCGTCATGGATTGTTTGGAGCTTCACGTCAGCGGCGCGCCCGAATCTCTCACGGCGCTGCGCCAGGCGGCGCTGGCGCTAGGAGATACCCATGGTGTGGATCTCGTCGTACAGCCACTCCGCTCCGGCGAGGCGCCGCGTTTGGCCTGCTTCGACATGGACTCGACGCTGATCGAGGCGGAAGTGATCGACGAGCTGGCCCGGCGCCATGGCGTCGGTGAAGAAGTAGCCGAAGTGACCGAGCGAGCCATGCGCGGCGAGCTGGATTTCAAAGCCAGTTTCCGCGAGCGCATGAGCAAGCTGGAAGGTCTCGAAGAGTCGGTACTGGCGAACATTGCCGCAGAGCTGCCGCTCATGGAGGGCGTCGAGCGCCTGCTGGTCAATTTGAAACGCTTGGGCTTCCGAACCGTGATTCTTTCCGGGGGCTTTACCTATTTCGCTCGCTATTTGCAGGAGCGGCTGGGTTTCGACGAAATTCATGCCAACGAGTTGGTCATCGAGCAAGGCAAAGTGACCGGCGCGGTGCAAGAGCCCATCGTCGATGCGGAGCGTAAAGCGGCGCTGCTGACGCAGATCGCCAAGCGGGAAGGGGTGCCGTTGGCGCAGACCGTTGCCGTGGGCGATGGCGCAAACGATTTAAAAATGCTCGCGACGGCAGGCATGGGGGTGGCCTTTCGCGCCAAACCGCTAGTGCGGGCAGAAGCGCGACAAGCCATTTCCGTGGCGGGGCTGGATGGCGTGCTGTATCTGCTGGGCTATAGCGACGCTGAGCTTCTCTAAGTCGGCGACGGATCGGTGAAAACGGCGGTGCTGATCTGCTCAGCGCCGCCGTTTTATGAGTGGCTATCTGTTAATCATCGCTAGCGCCGCTATCTGCGGTTTGAGGGCGTATTCCTTCATACTCCTCGCGCAGCGATGTGAGTCGTTCCGTCTCGCTGTCGGTGAGCGGTGGCGCGTTCCATAGCGGCTCGCCGTTGGCATCGTTGACGCCCAAGAGGGTCAGCGATAGTTCGGCATTGCGGGGAATTTGATCGTTGCCCCAGGGCCCGAAACGGTTGGGTGCTAGGCTCCAGGTGGCGCTTTCGCCGGGCGCTAGCCCCCCTGAAATCACGTAGTAGAAGGTTTGATCCACCCAGGCGATATCCCGCTCGGGGCTTTCCAGTAACCCACGCAGCATGAGCTCTGAGATAGTGTGATCCGTGCCATTCGTTACGGCCAATTCGATCACTGGCTCTAGCGCGCCAAAGGGGCTAGTGGCAAGGTAGTAGCGAGCGTTATCGATGCGGATTTGTGCCAAGCGCTCCTGGTCACGCTGAGCGTTAGCCTGTTTGGCTTCGAGACGATTGAGCGTGCGCAACGCTTGCTCGCGTTCACGCGCGCGTCGTTCGCGTAGCATGCTGTCGGCGCGCTCGATGATTTCATCTCCTGTCAGTCCATGCATGTACGCATTGGCCGATTCGGCAATTTCAGCCGCGTTCATGCGCTGGGGATTGAAGGGATCGATACCGCTAAACGATGACATGGCAATGATTTTGACCGCGGTATCGAACTCGTCGCGCTTGTAAGTGGGCAGCGACTCGCGCACTTTTTCGATCGATACCACCGCGGCGGGCATGGAGCTCGTATCCACCTTGGGGTCGGCGCAGCCCGCAAGCATCAGGGCAGACAAAGAAAGTGCAGATAGCCTGAGTAGGCGCCACATAATTACGTTACCTCATAAAATCGATCGGCAAGAGCTTACCGGAAAGTGGCATTCGCCACTACTTTCTGTCGAGTACTTCTCAGGCTGATCGCCAAGTCTTTTGCTGCTTGGTCAGCGGTTTAGCAGCCGACAAAAAAAGCGCTGGCGAGATGCCAGCGCTCGCAGAGAGAGGCGATGCCTAGCCGTGCCCTTTGTCCGGGTGGGGCACCGGCTTTTCACCGACTTCTTCTGAACGTAACTCAATCGGCTTGCCCTGGGTCTTTTGAGTATGCTTCAACTGCATATGAAGGCCGGTTTTGGCCAGCAGATGGGCGCTGACCGGTGCGGTGATGAAGAGGAAGAGCGTGATCAGCAGCTCCTGGATATCCGGTTTACCATCGACGCTCCAGAAGTAGCCCATGGAGGCAATCAGCATGCAGCCGATGCCGAGCGTGGTGGCTTTGGTAGGGCCATGTAAGCGCATGTAGAAATCGCGCAGGTGTGCCATACCTAACGAGCCGATGAATACGAATACACCGCCCGCTAACAGCAGCAAAGAAATGATCGCTTCAACGAAAAATGGCATCACTGCACCCCATCGATCAGGTTCATTCGATAATATCTCCGCGCAGAATGTATTTGCACACGGCCACGGTGCTAATAAAGCCGAGCATGGCGATCAGCAGGGCCGACTCGAAATAGGTCTTACTGTTGAGCCATAACCCGAGTAGCACGATCAAGGCGATGGAGTTGACGTACATGGTGTCCAGCGCCAGCACCCGATCAGGGAGGTCGGGGCCCACCGTCAGTCGGTAAAGGTTCATTAGTAGAGCCATCACCACCAGCGCTAAGGTGATATAGAGCGCAATACTCAGCATTCGTAAATCTCCTTGAGCGGCCGTTCGTAGCGTTCGCGAATTTGCTCGATGAGCGCCTCTTCATCGTCCACATTCAACGCATGGATCAGCAGGGATTTGCCATCCATACGCAGGTTGGCCGATACGGTTCCCGGCGTCAGGCTGATCGTGCTGGCGAGCAGCGTGATGGTAAAACGCTCCTCCAGCATCAGGGGGTACTCGATGAAGTGGGGTTTGAGTTTGCGCCACGGGTTCGCGATCAGGTACGCCACCTCGAAATTGGCGGTCACGATATCGCCTAATACTCGCAATCCAAAGCGCAGTAGCAGCATGGGTTTGTTGATACGTGGCCGGGCATCCCAAAAGCGATGGGTCAACAAAGGAATCACTATGGCCAGCGCGCCCCCCAATACCAGCTGACCAAAAGCGTAGCTGCGTACCAGGAGCAGCCATACCAGAAGCAGCAGTAACGATAGCACCGGTGTGGGTAGCCATTTGCGTGGGATAATCATGGTGTTTCTCCTGCGTCGGGCAGCAGCGTTTCGATCAATCGCTGAGGGTTGGCAAGCTGCTCACCCGTGGCTTGGGTGTAGCTGCTTACCGGCCCGGCAAAGGCCACCAGCAGCGGCGCAGCGCTGAGTAGCCACAGCATGCCCATCCACTGATAGCGGGATAGCGGACTGCCGCTAGGGCTGCCCCGGTGGCTGCGCCAAAACAGCGTCGAGCCCGCCCGGGAGAGGGCGATGAGCGAGGCGAGACTGGCCAGCAGCAGCAGCGGCCATAGCCACACGCGCTGGGTGCCCTCGGCCGCTACCAGGACCATCGCTTTCCCCAAAGCACCCGACAGCGGTGGCATTCCCACCACGGCAATCGCACCGATGAAAAAGGCGATCGCCAGCGCATTGCCTTGTACCAGTGGGCGCCCTTTGACGATCCGCGTGCCGGCCTTGCCGCGCTGTAAGCCAATCATTTCCGCCAGTAGGAACAGGCCACCGGTCACCAGGGTCGTGTGGATGAGGTAGTAGAGTAGGGCAGAAGTGGCCTCGGCGGAGCGCATGCCTACACCCGCCAGCAGCGTGCCAACCGAAATCAACACCAAGTAAGCCACCAACAGGCGTAGGTCACGGGCGGCCATCACGCCTACGCCAGCCGCTGCCAAGGTGGCAAGGGCTAGCCACCATACCCACGGCTGTTCCAGCGCGACGAGCCCGCCTGCCTGCTCGCCAAACATCAGCGAATAGACCCGAAGAATGGCGTAGATACCCACCTTGGTCATGATGGCAAACAGGGCTGCCACCGGGGCAGGTGCCGCTGCGTAGGCGCGGGGGAGCCAGAAATAGAGCGGCAAAATGGCTGCTTTCAGGCCAAATACCACCAGCAGCATTAACGCACCGGCCGTTACAAGCCCTTCACGCTCGGCGGGCAGTCTGGCGATTTTATAGCCCATATCCGCCATATTGAGCGTGCCGGTGGCCCCGTACAGAATGCCAACCGCAATCAAGAACAGCGACGAGCCTGCCAGGTTGAGCACCACATAGTGAACGCTGGCCTGAATGCGCGCTTTGCCGCCGCCGTGTAGCAGCAGTGCGTAGGAAGCCAACAGCAGCACTTCGAAGAAAACGAACAAGTTGAACAGATCGCCGGTCAAGAACGCGCCGTTGATACCCAGCAACTGCCACTGGAACAAGCCGTGGAAGTTACTGCCTTTCTCGTCGTCGCCACCGCAGGCAAACACCACAGCGCCCACGGCTAACAGAGACGTCAGGAGCACCATCAGCGCGGAGAGGCGGTCGAGCACCAGTACGACGCCAAACGGGGGTTGCCAGTCGCCCAACGCGTAGTAGGTGATATCGCCGCTGGCGGCTTGGTGCAGCAGGGCAATCGAAGCTAGCAGCAATAGAAACGTGGCAACGACACTGACGGCGCGCTTGTAATGCACGAGCCCCTGGCGTTGGTAAAGCAACAAAATACCTGCGACCAGCGGCAGTACCACGGGCAATACAATCAGATGCTGAATCATTCGCGGTCTTCCTTTTTACCATCCACGTGGTCGTTACCGACTTCGCTACGCGCCCGCATGGCGAGAATGACGACGAACGCCGTCATGGCAAAGCCGATGACGATGGCGGTGAGGACCAGTGCTTGAGGAAGCGGGTCGGCGAACTGAGAGCCCTCATTGACTAACGCGGCGCCATCCGTGGTCAGCCCGCCCATGGAGAACAAGAACAGATTGACCGCATAAGAGAGCAGCGTAAGGCCCACCACGACCGGGAACGTCCTTCCACGCAGCGTCAGATACAGCCCGCAGGCAGTCAAAACGCCCGTGGTAATGGCGTAGAGCATTTCCATTAGTGGGACTCCTTTTCGTTCGGCGTGTCGTGGTGGTCGGACATCTTCGGATCGGTCACCGGTCGGTGCGGTGTCGTCACCTTGCCCAAATTGGCCAAAATCATCAGTGTGGCGCCCACCACCGCGAGATACACACCCAAGTCGAACAGCAGCGCCGTGGCAAGCTCGAACGTGCCAATCAGCGGTAGACTGAAATAGCCAAACGACGAGGTTAGGAAGGGGTAACCCAGCAGCCAACTACCCAGCCCGGTGAGGGTGGCAATGGCCACACCGACCACGGCGACGGGCTGGAAGGGAAAGTTCAGGCGCTCCTGTGCCCACTCGACGCCCCGCGCCATGTACAGCAGGATCAACGCAACCGCGGTGATCAAACCGGCAATGAAGCCGCCGCCGGGCTGGTTATGGCCGCGTAAGAAGATGAAGGCCGAGACCAGCAGTGCCAACGGCAGCAGTGCCATGGAGATCGAGGTCAAAATGGCCGGGTAGCGATCCGGCGACCAGACGCGCCCTTCGCCATCGCTGTGTGGCATGAACAGGCGCAGGCGGTTGAGCAGTTTGAAAATGGCCAGGCCGGCAATCGCCAATACGGTAATTTCGCCCAGCGTATCGAAGCCCCGGAAGTCGACCAGGATGACGTTGACCACGTTATAGCCGCCGCCGCCAGGCTTGCTGTTCTCCACGAAGAAGTTGGAAATCGAAAGCGTCTCGCGAGTCATCACCGCGTAGTTCAAACTGGCCACCACGAGGCCCAGCGCACCGGCTAGCAGGATGTCGCGTACGTTGCGCATCGGACTCGATTCGGTTGGTGTTTTTTGCGGCAGAAAGAAGAGTGCCAGCATTAGCAAAATCATCGTCACGACCTCTACCGACAGCTGGGTCAACGCGAGATCCGGTGCGGAGAAGCGGGCAAAGGTCAGGGCGACGAACAGGCCCACTACCGACAGCATCAATAGTGATATCAAACGGTAGCGGTGGGTGGCTGCAGTAGCGACACCTCCAAACATCAGCATGCCTGCGCCGAGCAGTACGACGCCATCGATGGGCTGATTGCCTTGGCTCCCCGTCAGTTCTTGGATGCTGGCAAGACCGATCACCCCCATGAGTAGAGCGGCCCCCAGTAACCAGCCCATGTAGCGCTGTAGCGAATTTCCTTCCAGCTTGGTCATGACCTGTTCGGCGCGATAGCCGGTGGAAAGGATCAAACGCTCGAAAACGCGACGGGCATCGACGCTGTCGAAGGGCTGCATGAAACGACGCAGATCGGCATGGCGCCAGTACATGGCAATGCCCGCTGCAAAGGCGAGCAAGCTCATCATCAATGGCAAATTCACGCCGTGCCAGATGGCGAGATAGAACGATAACGGCTCATTCAACACGGCGTGGGTGGCTAGCTCCAAAATACCGGTCGCAAAAAAAGCAGGGAATAGGCCCACCAAGACACATAGCGCAACCAAAAGCTCCACGGGCAAACGCATGAGGTGAGGCGGCTCGTGAGGGGCTTTGGGCGTCTTCTCGCGGGCGGGCTTGTAGAAGACCGCATGGACCAGTCGCAGTGAGTATGCCACCGAGAGAATGCCGCCCAGCGCCGCCAACGCGGGCAGTACCCAGCTCAAGCCGCCCAGCACGGGAGTGGCGAGTGTCTCGGTAAAAAACATCTCTTTCGATAAAAAGCCGTTGAACAGCGGTACCCCCGCCATGGCGGCGGCGGCCAAGGTGGTGAGCAGGGCGGTGACCGGCATCGCTTTTTTTAGCCCGCCAAGCTGCTTCAGCTCCCGGGTGCCGGTTTCATGGTCGATGATACCCGCGCTCATGAACAGCGCCGCTTTGAAGGTGGCGTGGTTCAGGATATGGAACAGCGCCGCCAGCACGGCCATGGGGCTGCCAATCCCCAGCAGTACGGTGATCAAGCCCAAGTGGCTGACGGTCGAAAACGCCAAAATGCCTTTCAAGTCGGTTTTGAACAGCGCAAACCACGCGCCATAGAGCAGCGTGATGGTACCCACCAGTGGCACGATCACGCTCCACAGCGCGCTATCGGCAATGGCCGGATGCAAACGCGCCATGAGAAAAATACCCGCTTTCACCATGGTGGCCGAGTGCAGGTAAGCCGATACCGGCGTAGGAGCCGCCATGGCGTGGGGAAGCCAGAACTGAAAAGGAAACTGTGCGGACTTGGTGAACGCCCCCAATAATACTAGCACCAGCATCAGCGGGTAGCGCGCATCCTCGACGATGGCAGCGCCGCTAGTCAGCACGACATCCATGCGGTAGCTGCCCGCCATATCGCCCAGCAGAAGCAGGCCCGCCAGCAGAGCCAGTCCGCCTGCACCGGTCACGGTCAGTGCCATGCGTGCCCCTTTACGAGCATCGCTTCGGTAGGACCAAAAACCAATCAGCAGAAACGACGATAGGCTGGTCAGCTCCCAGAACAGCCAAAGTAGGATCAAATTGTCGGACATGGAAATGCCGACCATCGATGCCATGAACAGCATCAAGAAGGCGTAAAAACGTCCAAAAGGCTCATCGCTTGCCAAATAAAAGTGGGCATACAATAGAATTAGCAGTCCTATGCCCAGTATGAGCAGGTTGAAAAGCAGCGACAGGCCATCAAGGCGAAACGCCAGCTCCAGGCCAAGGGCGGGCATCCAGTCGGCTGCAAAACGCAGCGCTTCGCCCTCCAGCAGGGCCGGAATTTGCAGCAGCGTGAGTAGTAGCGCCGTTGCTGGCAGTATGCCCGTGGCAAGCGAGCACCAAGTGCGGCCGCGTTGGGCAGTCAGTGCCGGCACCAGTACGCCCAGTAACGGCAGTAAGGCGATCCACAGCAGTGTCATGAGGTCATCCAGCGCAAAAAATCAAAAAGTCACCCAAGCAACGAGCGTTGCCCAGGAGGCGAAGATACATCAAGTGAAACAACAGGATATCACTTGTATGGAAGGTGCGTGATTTTAGTATAAAGTGTCGACGTTAATCGTTAAGAGACTCCTTGCTCCATGAGTGAACCCTTTAATACCTGGCAAGCCCGCTTTGAAAAGCTGCGTAGCAACAAGTTTTTTGAAGGGTTGGTCATTTCCATTATCGTGATCTCTGCGCTGGTGATTGGCGCGAAAACCTACGAAGAAACGTCCCGAATAGAGCAGTGGTTGCTCTATCTGGATGTCGCCGTCACGGTGTTCTTCCTGGTCGAGATTCTGATCAGAATGGCAGCCGAGCGCAACTTAGTCAGCTTTTTTAAGAAGGGCTGGAACGTTTTTGATTTTTTGATCGTCACCGCCAGCCTGATTCCTATGGACGATTCGGAGATGGTGCTGCTAGCGAGACTGCTTCGGATCTTCCGTGTACTGCGCTTGGTATCGATGATTCCCGAGCTACAGATGCTGCTCGCGGCGCTGGTCAAGTCGATTCCCCGCATGGGCTACGTCGTGCTGCTCATGTTCATCATCTTTTATATCTATGCGGCGCTGGGAAGCTTTCTTTTTCACGACGTGGATGAGTTTTTATGGGGCAACATCTCCATTGCCATGTTGACGCTGTTTCGCATTGCGACGTTCGAAGACTGGACGGACGTGATGTACGCCACACAGGAAGTATACGTTTGGAGCTGGATTTACTACTTGACGTTCATTTTTCTTACGGCGTTTATTTTTCTTAATATGATGATAGGTATCGTGCTGGACGTGATGCAAAAAGAGAGCGCGCAACTCGATACCGACCATGAGGAAGGCGATCCGGCACAGCTGCAGGCGCTGCGCGATGACGTCCACTCGCTGAAAACTCAGCTCGATCGTATGGAAGCCGCCATGGCAGAGCGTCATGCAGCTACGTCGCCTCCACATCGCCCTTCAGACTCTGCGACAACCGATTAACGACAGGAGCGCGACTATGATGCTGTCCGACCCCTCTAAAAAGTATCGCCCCTTCGTGGCCGTGGACTTGCCTGACCGCCAGTGGCCAAGCCAGCGTATCGACACACCGCCCATCTGGTGCAGCGTGGACCTGCGCGATGGCAATCAGTCGCTAATCGATCCGATGGATCAAGAGCGTAAACAGCGCCTGTTCGACATGCTCTTGAAAATCGGTTTCAAAGAGATCGAAGTGGGTTTCCCTTCCGCGTCGCAAACCGACTTCGACTTCGTACGTTCGCTGATCGAGCAAGACAAAATTCCTGAGGACGTGACCATTCAGGTCCTGACCCAAGCGCGTCCACACCTGATCGAGCGCACCTTCGAGGCGTTGAAGGGCGTCAAAAACGCCATCGTTCACGTCTACAATGCCACCGACCCGATGTTTCGTCGGGTGGTGTTCAACGTGAATAAAACCGAGTGCGTGCAGATTGCCGTCGAAGCGACGGCGCAGATTCGTGACTTGATGGCGGCCAACCCTGACACGAACTGGACTTTTCAGTACTCCCCCGAGCTATTCACCACCACGGAGATGGACTTCGCCGTCGAGATCGTCGAGGCGGTGATGGATACCTTTGGCCCTAGCGTCGACAATAAAATGATCGTCAACCTGCCGGCCACGGTGGAAGTCGCCACGCCGAACAACTACGCCGACCAGATTGAGTGGTTCTGCCGCCATGTGAAAAAGCGCGATACCCTGATCGTCAGCGTTCACCCGCACAACGACCGTGGCACTGGCGTGGCGGCCGCCGAGCTAACGCTGATGGCGGGAGCGGATCGCGTCGAGGGCACGCTGTTTGGCAACGGCGAGCGTACGGGTAACGTGGATATCGTCACGCTGGCGATGAACATGTATACCCAAGGCGTTCATCCGCAGCTCGACTTCTCCAACATCACTCCCATCATGCGTGAGGCCGAGTATTGTAACCAGTTGCCCGTTCACCCACGTCACCCCTATGTGGGCGATCTGGTCTTCACCGCATTCTCGGGCTCTCACCAGGATGCCATCAAAAAGGGCATGGCCGACCGTCGCGTTCACCCTGAAGCGCCGTGGGATGTTCCCTACTTGCCCATCGACCCCCTAGACGTTGGCCGTAGCTACGAAGCGGTCATTCGCGTGAATAGCCAGTCGGGCAAGGGCGGTATCTCCTACTTATTAGAGCAGGAGTACGGGATCGAACTGCCGCGCAGACTCTCTATCGAGTTCAGCCAAGTGGTCCAGGAAGTCGCCGACCGCACGGGTAAAGAGATCACCTCGCAGATGATCTACCAAGCCTTCGCCGACGAATACTTGGAACAGCGTTCACCCCTGGCACTGGTCAACCATCGCCTCTCGTCCGAGCCAGATAGCCCTAAAGTGGCGCTGGAAGCGACGGTCGAGAATGGTGGTCAGCGGCAAACTCTGACCGGCGAAGGCAACGGCCCGCTGGCCGCGTTCATCAAAGCGCTGGTGGCAAGCGGGCAAGAGGTGGAAATCATCGACTACCACGAGCACTCCCGTGGCCAGGGAGCCGATGCCGAGGCCATCGCCTACGTCGAGGTGCGTATCGATGGCAAAGCTGTGTTCGGCGTAGGCACCGATGAGAGCATCACCAGCGCCTCCATGAAGGGAGTGCTGAGCGCCATTAATCGCCACTACTCCACTCAGCCCGCAGCGGCAAACGTGACGGCAGCGACATTGGGATAAGTGCTCAGACGATTCCTCCAAAAAGGATATCTGCGCACTGAAAGAGGGCGTTAATCAAAACGGAGCTGCCACTATAGGCCGCTCCGTTAATGGATGCCTCAACCGCCGACGCTATTCTGGCAGGGCGTAAACGGCGATCTGATCACCTACCTGATTTTTCAGAATGGTATTGCCACCAGAGACGAAGGCGACGTATTGCCGGCCCTCGTACTCATAGACCGCGGGGTTGGAGACGGAAGGGGCTTCGGTTTGGTCCGACCATAGCTCCTCACCGGTTTCCAGCGAGTAGGCACGTACCTTGGCATCCATCGAGGCGCCGATGAAAATGACGTTACCAGCGGTGACGGCTGGACCGCCAATGGTAGGCGAGCCCCAACGTTCGGGCATGAAGAAGCCATACTGTTGAGAAACGCCCATTGGGCGGCGCCATTTGATGTCTCCCGTGGTCATATCGATGGCAACGAGTTCGCCGAAGGGCGGCTCCCAGCAAGGCATGCCCCAGCGATTGAGCGCGACTTCCAAACGCATACCGTAGGGCGCTCCTTCCTGAGGGGCGAAGCCGCTTTCGTTGCCTGATCCGCTATCTGCTTTTTCATAGGCCTCGCGCTCATATAGCTTGATGTACTGCACGATGTGCGAGGTATTGACGATAGCGGTCTGGCTGTCAGGCTCGAAGGCCACTCCACCCCACTGCACGCCGCCGGCGCTAATGGGATAGCCCAGCGTGCCTTCACCTTGAGTCGTCGGTGGGGTGTACATGCCTTCGTAGCGGAGTTCATCCCAGAGCGCCGAGCATTCGCCAAAGCTGACTGCGTCGGCAAGCGCCCAAACGTTGGGTTTCTCGGATTGATCCAACAGCGGTACCGGTTTGGTCGGGAATGGCTGGGTGGGCGCGTAAACCTCACCTTCGACGCTACCGTCGCCGCTCGGCACTGGCCGCTCTTCGATAGGCCACACGTCCTCGCCGGTTTCGCGATTCACCACGAAGAGAAAGCCCATTTTGGTCGCCTGAAGCAGCGCCGGGATCTCTTCACCATCGACGGTAATGTCCATCAACGTCGGGGCCGCAACGGTATCGTAATCCCAGATATCGTGGTGAACCCATTGGCGTGACCACACCACCTCGCCTGTCTCGATATCCACGGCGGTGGTGGATGTTCCTAAGGGCACTTCCTCGGTGCGATTGCCGCCCCAGTAGTTGGGCGATGGCGAAGACACGGGTAAATATACCAACCCTAGCTCTTCATCAGCGGACATATGTGTCCACACGTTAGCCGTTCCGCTCTGCTCTCGCACCTCATCAGAGAGCGCCTGGAATGTCCATTCGCGCTCGCCGGTGCGCGCATTGATGGAGAAGACCGTGCCAGGGGGCGCCTGCTCATAGGCCCAATCATTGCCTGCCCAGCCAAGAATCAAGTGGTCGCCCACAACGGTGGGTGGCTGCAGTAATGACAAGGGCCATTTATCGTGGGTGTCGTTCCATTGATTGACGTCGAGCACGCCGTTCTCGGCAAAGTCTGCGCACTGTTCGCCGGTATCGGCGTCGACTGCAAACAGCTGGGCATCCATGGTGCCCATGTAGATTATTTTTTGGCAGGGCTCGCCTGCTTCTGAATCAGTCGCCTCCCAATAGGCGACACCGCGATTCTTCAAGGCGGGCTGGGTGAGAGCTTCCAAGGAGGATTGTGTATCGAAACTCCATTTCTCTTCACCACTTGCAGGGTCAAGTGCCAGGATCCGGTAAAACGGCGTGCCGATGTACAGCGTATCATTGGCAAACACCGGCGTGGCTGACCAAACCGTCGCGGGCAGATCGCCTGAGCCATCGGCCACATCGCCCGTATGCAACTCCCAGACTTTTTCCAAATCGGCGACGTTATCTGCAGTGATCTGATCGAGCGGGCTGTACTTCTGGGCGTTGAGCTGGCCGTGGAAGCTGTCCCAGATGGGCTCTCCTGGTACCAATGGGATGGGCGCGGCGCTAGAAGCTGTATCCAATGAAGCATTGTCTTGCGCTGTTGATGGTTCGTTCTCGACTGAGACCTCCTGAGCCATGAGCGGCAACGGGGTTAGGCCGAGGGTCAAAGCGGTCATCGCGCTTAAACCAGGCTTAAAGGACATCAGTGGAGCGCTGGAGAGGAATAAACGGGTCATCATGAGCAGCTCCTTAAGAATGCGCAAGGCGCGCCGGGCGCATCAGGTCGAGTATCAGGCCTATCAGGCCTACTACCATGGCTACGCCTATCCACCATTGATGAAGTAGCACAGCGGCGAATCCCGTGCCGCCGAGACCCAGCAGAATGAGTATCCGGAGAAAAATGGCAGTGCCGGGACCTTGAGTAGACGCCAGTAGCAGGGCCAATATGGCAAGCGCGAGACAGGCCAAGATGGCTACCAATGCACCGAGTGTTCCAGTGACGCCGGTCAGTGGAGTGAAATAGGCATACAGCGCGATGGCAAGCCCCGTAAGCGACGCGATTAGCAGGACGATCGCGCCCGATCGTGAGGGAAAGGATGACGACATGACGAGTTGGCCTCCTGCCGTGGGTGGTTCCTGATCTGAAATCTAACGCCGCATCAAGCAGAGTTAGACTTATAAACTTAGCAGAAAACGACATCCTTACGATCTGGAAACATGCAAAAGCTCCAAAGACGCCTATCCCGTTTTCGTAAGCAGAGGGATAGCGCGTGCATGTTGGGTGCCTGATATGGTTCTACTTGCGACAAGACTAGGCCTCTTTGGTCGGCGGCATCCCCGGAACAGCTTTCGAAGGAGGCGTCATCGCGGATCAATGACGAGAAGTAGCTATTTAAAACGCTCATTATTTCAATACATGTGCAGAGCGTCGCTAGTTTACCCAGTATTTATGAAGGCTCTGTTGATCAAACCTTAGAGGCCCAAGCATAGGCAGGAGGTGTTGCTCATCACGGCGGATGAACTGGTGGCTGTACGCTGGGCCTATCTGAAAGATGTAAACTAACGTCTCGGTCGTCGCTTCATTGCTGAGTCACCCGAGCTACTGAGAGCCGCAGTTTTACCAAATGTATCACAGCGGCGTTTTACTCCCTTTTCCGGGGATCTCCCGCACCAAGCGCGGCATCAAAAAACCGGGCAAATGATCGCGCAGTGCAGCCACCAAGTCGCGGGCTTCGTCGTCGGGCACATCGAAATGGGCAGCGCCCTGTACAGGATCGAGTACATGCAGGTAGTAGGGCAGAATGGCTGCCTCGAACAGCCGCTCCGACAGCGCTGCCAAGGTGGCGACGTCATCGTTGATGCCGCGCAGCAGCACGCTCTGGTTGAGGAGCGTTGCGCCCGCTCGTTTGAGTCGCGCGCAGGCATCGACGACCGCCTGATCGATCTCGTTGGCGTGGTTGATATGCAATACCACGACCGTTTGCAGGCGTGTCGATGTGAGCCAGCCGAGTAAAGCGTCATCTACTCGGTCAGGAATCACCACCGGTAGACGGGTATGAATGCGCAGTCGCTTGAGGTGAGCAATGCTTTCTAACTGTTCGACCAGCCAGGCCAGTTGGCGGTCATTGGCCGCCAACGGGTCACCACCCGACAAAATTGCCTCGTGTAGGGTCGTGTCGCTACGTAGGTAGTCGAGTGCTTCCTGCCACTGCGCTCTTGAGGGGGAGTTATCGCTGTAGGGGAAATGGCGGCGAAAGCAGTAACGACAGTTGATCGCACAGTTAGGGCTGGCGATCAGCAGCACCCGGCCCGCATACTTATGGATCAACCCTTTCGCTGGCCGATGGTCGGCCTCTTCCAGAGGATCGACGACGTAGCCTTGAGGCGTCAGCGCCTCTTCGCTTAGCGGCATCACTTGGCGCAACAAGGGGTCGTTGATGTCGGCATGGGCGATTCGTGTGAGGTACGCTTCCGGCACGCACACGTCGAAAAGGTCATGCCCTATTCGAGCGCCCGCTAGCCAGTCACGGCTCAAACCCAGCCGTTCACACAGTATTTGTGGGTCGCGAATGGCGTGAGTAAGCTGCTGCTGCCAAGTGGAAGGCACCCGTGCGTCACGATGGCTTTGCGCTTCAGACGCGGCAATAATGATGTTCTCCTGCAAAAAAGCCCTCCTTCGGGTTATCATGCGCGCACTTATTGAGCGACGCCATAGGCAACGTATGGCATCGCGCATCACCTGTCGAAGCCAATAACTGAAATGGATGATTGAGAAACATTATGGCGAACTATTCTACCAACGAATTCAAGGCCGGTCTGAAAGTAATGCTCGACGGCGACCCTTGCTCGATCGTCGAGAACGAGCTGGTCAAGCCGGGTAAAGGCCAAGCGTTCAACCGCGTCAAGCTGCGCAACTTGATGACGGGTCGTGTCGGTGAGCGTACGTTCAAATCTGGCGACTCACTGGAAGGTGCCGACGTCATGGACCTGGAAATGGAGTACCTCTACACCGACGGTGATATGTGGCACTTCATGAAGACCGACGGCTCTTTCGAGCAGTATGCCGTCGAGAAAAAAGCGCTCGGCGATACTGAAAAATGGCTCAAAGAGCAGGTGCCGTATACGCTGACCCTTTGGAACGACAAGGCGATCTCGGTCACGCCGCCCAACTTTATCGAGCTGGAAGTAGTCGAAACCGATCCCGGCTTGAAGGGCGATACGGCCCAGGGCGGCTCGAAGCCAGCCACACTGTCGTCAGGTGCCGTGGTTCGCGTTCCGCTGTTCATTAACCAGGGGGAAGTCCTGAAAATCGACACCCGTTCTGGTGAGTACGTATCACGCGCTTGATCGCGCGATAACCAAAGCGGCAGACGTAGTCGCTCGAGCATTTCATTGATAAAGCCACGCGATACTATTGCGTGGCTTTATGCTGTTAGGGAGAAGGGAATGACACTGAACTGGCAGCCAACGGCAACGGTGGACACCTTGCGCGAGCGCGCTCGCTTGATCGCTATGATGCGCGCCTTTTTTGCCGCGCGGGACATATGGGAAGTGGAGACGCCAGTGCTCGGCCAGGGAGGGAGTACCGATGTGCATTTGGTGTCGCTAGCGACGCTTGCCCGCACGGATAAAGGTCAGCGCAAACTGTGGCTGCAAACCTCGCCCGAGTTTCATATGAAGCGGCTGCTGGCAGCCGACAGCGGCCCCATCTTTCAACTGGCCAAAAGCTTTCGTGATGGTGAAGTGGGGGCACGACACAATATCGAATTCACCATGCTGGAGTGGTATCGCCCTGGATTCACACTCGCACAGCTGATCGAGGAAACGACGGCGTTGGTGGCGCACGTACTGCCGCAGTCACCGGGCCCGGTGGTGCACTACCGTTATCGTGAACTTTTCCATCGTCACTTGGAAGTCGACCCGTTCACCACGTCGCTGGAAACGCTGCGAACGCTAGCGGCGCAGCGGGGCAATATGTCGGCCCAAGCGCTAGCCGAAGAGGGGCGCGATACGTGTCTGGATCTATTGATGGGCATGGTCATCGAGCCCACGCTTGGGCAGCAGGAGCTGAGCGTGGTAGTGGATTACCCGGCGAGCCAGGCGGCGCTGGCGCGCCGCCATCGAGATGCCGATGGTGAGTGGGTGGCGTCGCGCTTCGAGCTATACATGAACGGCATCGAGCTGGCCAACGGTTACGATGAGCTGACCGATGCCGAAGAGCAGCGCCAGCGTTTCGATGCGGATAATGCCGAACGCCGCCGGTTAGGGCTGACGGAAGTGGAGGTCGATGCTCATTTGCTGGCAGCGCTAGAGCAGGGGCTGCCCGCCTCTTCCGGCGTAGCGCTAGGACTGGATCGTTTGATTCAGCTGGCGCTGGGCAAAGCACGTTTGGAAGAGGTCTTGGCGTTTTCGACGGCCAACTGCTGACCAATAGCGTTGGCCGTCTTGCATTAAGGCGTGGCTGTCGCTAGGGACTGGCCCATCTGGATTTTCGTCCCTAGCGCATGGTTGCCGAACATAATGGGGTTGGCAAAGCACATGACCACGGTGGAACCCAGCTTGAAGCGGCCCATCTCCGCGCCTTTTTCCAGCACGATGGGCTGCCCGAAGCGCATACGCTGCGGGTGGCCCGACAGCGGCGTGACCTGACCAGACCAAACCGTCTCGATGGCCGCCACGATCATGGCGCCCACCAGCACCATGGCCATCGGGCCGTGTTCGGTATCGAAGATACAGACTAAGCGTTCATTACGGGCGAACAAGCCGGGCACATGGTTAGCGGTAGCTTGATTGACCGAGAAGAGACGCCCAGGCACGTAGATCATTTCCCGGAGCGTGCCGGTTACCGGCATGTGCACGCGGTGATAATCGCTTGGCGAGAGATAGACCGTCGCAAAGCTGCCGTTCAAAAACTCATCGGCCAACCTTTTGTCGCCGCCCAGCAACGTTTGAGCGGAAAACGTGTGCCCCTTGGCCTGCACTAGCATGCCCGCCGTGGTGAGGCGGCCAAACTGAGAGAGCGTGCCGTCAGCAGGACTCAGCACACCGTCACCCAGTGGGCGCGCATCGGCTCTTAGCGCCCGGGTGAAGAAGTCGTTGAACGTGGAGTAGGCGGTCGGGTCTGGCTCGAGCGCCTGGCTCATATCCACGTTGAAGCGCTTGATGAACGCATTGATCAGGGTGTTTTTTACCCAAGGGTGATCGCACTGGCCAAACTTACCCGTTAGGCGTGATAGGGCGTGCTGAGGCAGCGGGTACTGCAGCAGTGAAAAGGCTTTTTGGGAAAGAGTCACAGTAATGTCTTCATTTCTCGATAGGTGTGTCGTCGCGATTGCCCCACTCGCCCCAAGATCCCGCATAGCCGCGCATGTTGAAGCCAAGCGCCTTGCCGACTAGCCAAGTAAAGCTGCTGCGGTGATGGCTTTGGCAGTGAGTGGCAATTTCCATGTCGGGAGTGAGTCCAAGCGCATTGAGTTCGGTCATCAGCTCGGCGTAGTCGCGGATTCTCAGCGCGCGGCTGCGATCCATGGCGTCCAGCCAATCCATGTTCACTGCACCAGGAATGTGTCCTAAGTGTTTGTTATTACCGCGTTCGCCGTCGTACTCCGCCTTGGAGCGGGCGTCCCAGATGGCAAACCGCTTGTCGCCGAGCTTCTCTTTGATCTCGTCGCAGGTGATGGCGACGTTGGGGTTGAGAATCTCGGCGTGGTAGTCGCTAGGTGTCGGGGCGGTCAGCTCGGTGCTCTCTTCCAGCCCTGCGTCACGCCAGGCGTGAATGCCGCCGTTCAGGTAGGAGTAGCGGGTGTGGCCAATCAGCTCCAGCGTCCAGAGCAGCCGTGCCGCCCAGCCGCCGCCTTCGTCATCGTAGGCCACCACATGGGTGTCGCGGGTCAATCCCAGCGCGCTAAACAGCCTAGAGAGAAATGCGACCGATGGCACGTCATTGGGGACTGGACCTTCCCCGCGCATCAGGTAGCGGAAATCGAGATAGACGGCGCCAGGAACGTGGCCTTGGCGGTAGCTGTCGCCGTTGACGGGCACGTCGATGATGAGCAGTTGGGGCGCCTGCAGGTGCGCGTGTAGCTGCTCCGGCTCGACGATGAGCGGGAGTAGGTTGTGCTCTGATGAGTGGCTGGCAGTGCTCATGTCCGGTTCCCTGTCCTGGATGGTAAAACGAACACGACAGGGTGTCGCGATGCCACCCCATCATGGAGAATTCGTTACTACGGGTTCAAGCTATCGAGTATGCGTCGGTAGCTGGCAAAGCGCTCTGGATGAATCTTGCCTGCCTCGACGGCCTCTAGTAAAGCACAGCCTGGCTCATTGCGGTGGCGGCAGTCGCGAAAACGGCACAGGCCCAAATAGGGATGAAACTCGATGAAGCCCTCGGTTACGTCCTGCTCGTCCAGATGGATCAGACCAAATTCCCGAATCCCTGGTGAGTCGATCAGCTCGCCATTGCTGACCTCGTCGCGGCGCATGGCGTAGAGCCTTGCCGTGGTGGTCGTGTGGGTCCCTTTGCGTGAATCTTCCGACAGCGCGCCAATGCGTAGGGTTTCATCGGGCAAGAGCAGGTCGATCAATGAAGACTTGCCCACCCCGCTTTGGCCGACGAAGACCGATGTGCGCCCCTCTAACTGCTGGCGCAGCGCATCCAAACCGTGGGGATTGGCCGTTGTCGTGCGTATGACGGGATAGCCCAGCGCACGATAACGCTCCAAGAGCTTACCTAGTTCGCCGCCATCGTCGGGCAGCAGATCCGTTTTGTTGAGTACCAGTACCGGCGCGATTCCCGTCGCTTCGGCAGCGACCAGATAACGGTCGATCAGGTTGGGGTGGGGCGCGGGCTCCACGGCAAACACGATCAGCAGCTGGTCGATGTTGGCCGCGACCGGCTTGAGCTGACCGCGGGGGTCGGGACGCTTTAAGATGCTGTCGCGCTCTTCGCGGGCAACGACCACCCCCGAGCCGTCCTGGCCTGCCCGCCAGATGACTCGGTCACCGGTCACCAAACCCTCGAGGTTGGCGCGCAGGTGGCAGCGTATGGGCGTCCCGTCGGCGTCACGAACTTCCAGCGTGCGGCCAAAATGGGCCATGACGCGGCCCGGCTGTTCGGGGCCATATTCGCCCGCGGAGAGCTTTTCGGCGTCCTTGGCATCACGCTTTTCGGCACGCTGGGCGCGTTCGGCTTGGATTTTCTCGACGCGCCACTGCTGCTGACGGCTTAATTTACGTTTGCTCATGACCACCCGATGATCGTTACAATAGAGGGCATTGTACCCATCTAGCCGGCCCACTGTCCTGTATGGGGTGCGGGTTGGCGCAAGATAAGCGACACTTTTGTTCACTGCGCCGAAACAAGGGCGACCCTGACCAAGGAATGAATGTAATGAGCGAGCAAAACGGCGCACCGCGTAGTGACCTGTTGGTGTGGATCGATTTGGAAATGACCGGTCTGGAACCGGATAAAGAGCGTATTATCGAGGTGGCGACACTGATCACCGATGCTCGTTTGAATGTCGTGGCAGAAGGGCCGGTGATCGCCGTCAAGCAGCCCGATCGCTTGCTGGCCAATATGGACGATTGGAACCAGAAAACTCACGGTGAGTCTGGATTGGTGGCGCGCGTGAAAGCGAGCACCGTCGAGACGCAAGAAGCAGAGCGTCAGACACTCGATTTCTTACGCCAGTACGTCGTTGCAGGCTCTTCGCCGATGTGCGGCAACAGTATTCACCAGGACCGCCGCTTTTTGGAGCGGGAAATGCCCGAACTGTGGGCGTTTTTCCACTACCGCAACCTGGATGTCTCGACCGTCAAAGAGCTGGCCAAGCGCTGGAACCCTGGTGCGCTGGCGGGCTTCAAGAAGCAAAACGCCCACTTGGCCATGGACGACATCAAGGAGTCGATCGCGGAACTGGCCCACTATCGCCGCACGTTTTTACGCGTGGAAGAGGGCAGCGACGAAGAGGAGTAGCGTTCAGGCGCGCGTGGCGATACGCGCATCACGCTTGCGGCGCTGCTCCGCGAGTGCCCAGGCAACATGTTCACGCACTAGGTCGCTTGGGTAGGCCCGTCTGGCCCATAGCGCGGCCTCGACGGCATCGCTCCACGGGGCGTTGCCCAGGCCAACGGCGAGATTGCGCAGCCAGCGCTCGTAACCGATGCGGCGAATGGGGCTACCGGCGGTCTTGTCGAGAAACTCCTCTTCGCCCCAACTGAACAGCGCGATGAGCGAGGCGCGATCGAGATCGTGGCGTGGCGCGAAGTCTGCTTCTTGGGTGATTTTCGTGAAGCGTGTGAACGGGCAAACGAGCTGGCAATCGTCGCAGCCATACACGCGATTGCCCATGGCGCGCCGATACTCTTCGGGTATGGCGCCGGGTAGCTCGATGGTGAGATATGAGATGCACTTGCGCGAATCGACGACCTTATCGTCCACGATGGCCCCAGTGGGGCAGGCGGTGCGGCAGGCGCTACAGCTACCGCAGTGCTCCTGCTCGAAGGGCGCATCGACGGGCAGGGGGAGGTCGGTATACAGCTCGCCAAGAAAAAACAGCGAGCCTGCTTTGGGGTTCAGTAGCATAGCGTTTTTGCCGAACCACCCCAACCCCGCCTTCTGGGCAAGCGCGCGCTCCATCACCGGCGCCGAATCCACGAAGGCGCGGAAGCCGAATTTCCCTACCTCCCGCTCGATTTGCTTGGCTAGCTGCGCCAAACGTTTGCGCATCAATTTGTGATAATCACGCCCCAATGCATAGCGAGATACGTAGGCGCGGTGCGGCTGCCCCAATACTTTGGCACTCTCTACTTCGGCGGGCAGATAGTCAATGCGCACGCTGATCACTCGCTGTGTGCCGGGTTCCAGCTCCTCGGGGCGCGTGCGCTTGGTGCCGTGCTTGGCCATGAAAGCCATCTCGCCGTGATAGCCACTCTCCAGCCAGCGGTTCAAGTGCGCCTCGTGGGCCGCTAGGTCCGTGTCGGCGATGCCGACCTGTTGAAAGCCCAACTCGCGTCCCCACTGCTTGATCTGCTCGGCCAGCCGATGCAGGTGGTCATGGGTCAGAGCGTCGCTGGAGGGTGGAAATGTGATGGAACTTGGCATGGTCAGTCAACGGTGATGCGTTAAGCGCGCTATGCTAACGCATTAGCCGCTGGCACGACATGCCGCGTATGACGACGCGGGTAAGGTATGCGCATGAGCGTTGATTTAGGGCCTTTACAAGGAGTCATTGTGTCTACGTTGAACACCTCTTCACTTCGTCCTCTCTACACCGCATCACAGGTCCGTGAGTTGGATAGGCGTACCATTGCCGGGGGGATCGACAGCTTTGCCTTGATGCAGCGAGCGGCCTCCAGCGCTTGGCACAGTTTTCGCTCGCGCTGGCCCCAGGCGCGCAGCGTGACCGTGCTGTGTGGCGGCGGTCACAACGGCGGTGACGGTCACGTGCTGGCAGCGCTGGCCATGCAGTCGGGCCTCAAAGTACAGCGTCTTTCTCTGAAGCCGCTAGATACGCTTTCTGGTGACGTGGCGCGCGCCGCCGAGCTGGCCACGGCTGCAGGCGTCAGCTTCGAAGAGTGGCAGCCAAGCACGACGCTGTCTGGCGAGGTCATCGTCGATGCGCTGCTGGGTACGGGATTGACCGGTGAGGTCGAAGGCAGCGTCAAGCAGGCCATTACGGCCATTAACACCGCGTCTCAGCCCGTGCTGGCGCTGGATATCCCTTCGGGAGTATCGGCCGATACCGGCGCGATGCTGGGTACGGCGGTCGAGGCCACCTGCACGGTAACGTTCATTGGCGACAAAATCGGCCTACATACTGGCGAGGCGCCTGCCTACGCCGGTGACATCGATTTTCGCCCCCTGGGCGTCAAAGCGCAGGCGTTTTTCGATATTCCGCCGACCGCTTGGCGGTTGGATGAGGCAATGCTCAGCGAGGCATTGCCACCTCGTTCGCGCACCAGTCATAAGGGGAGCCTAGGGCACGTACTGGTGATGGGCGGCGCGCCGGGGTTTGGTGGTGCGGCGCTGCTAGCCTCTCAGGCGGCAGCGCGCTTAGGAGCAGGTAAGGTGACGCTCGCTACCGCACAGGAACACCTGACTGCCAGCCTCGTGCGCTGCCCAGAAGTCATGGCGCGTGCAGTGCGTAGCGGGGCCGACGTGGCCGAGTTGCCCGCCAATGCGGATGTCGTGGTGGTTGGGCCAGGGATGGGGCAAGAGGCCTGGGGCCAGGCAGTGCTGCAAAGTGCGCTACAGGCATCGACACCGCTCGTCATCGATGCCGATGCGCTCAACCTGCTGGCCAGCCGCTGGCCAACGCTTCGTCGGGACGACTGGGTATTGACGCCTCACCCTGGCGAAGCGGCCAGACTGCTGGGCTGCAGTGTGGCCGATGTCCAGGCGGATCGTCCGGCGGCCGCCCGGGCGTTGCAGCGCGCCCGTGGGGGCGTCGTGATTCTGAAAGGTGCTGGCAGCCTAGTGGCGGGTCCCAGCGGACTGGTCGTCTGCCCTTACGGGAATCCCGGCATGGCGAGCGGCGGTATGGGCGATGTGCTGAGCGGCATGTTGGGCGCCTTGATGGCTCAACTGGGCGGCTTGGAGCAGAGCGCTTGGCTAGGTACGATGCTGCATGCTCTGGCAGGCGACGAGGCGGCCAAAGCCGCCGGAGAGCGTGGCCTGTTAGCCAGTGATCTGGCATCCTATGCACGAGTGCTCATTAACCCGTGAAGGCGGCCAACATGCAGGTGCAATTGAAAGATGAAGTGGCCCACGTTGCCTTTGGTGAGGCGCTGGGTCGAGCGCTAAGCGGTCGCGGGCGCGTTTATTTGGAAGGCGATTTAGGGGCAGGTAAAACCACCCTGACGCGCGGCATTTTGAGAGCATACGGCTATCAGGGAGCCGTTAAGAGCCCAACCTATACGTTGGTGGAGCCCTACGAGCTGGGCGATCAACGCATTTACCATCTGGATTTGTATCGTTTGGCAGACCCAGAAGAGCTTGAATTCATGGGCGGACGAGACGTTCTCGCCGATGATGCTCTCTGTCTGATCGAATGGCCCAGGAGAGGCGAGGGTTGGTTACCCGCACCCGATGTGCGCATTCAGCTCTGCGTAGCGGCGCAGGGTCGAACGGCGCGTTTGATGGCCGAAACCGCCTTTGGCCAGCGTGTCTTAGCGCCCTTGGAGGCAAGGATCATCGATAATTCGCGGGAGAGTGGTGGGATTCAATGGATATGAAACGACCCCTCGTTCGGCTATTCATCCGCTGCGCAGTAGGATGTGCGTTTTTATTGACCGCCAGTGCGACCACCGCGCAGGCGGCCAACGTCGAGAGCATGCGGCTTTGGGCGGCACCCGATCACGCGCGTTTGGTGTTCGATCTCACGGGGGCCACTCAAGCCAACGTATTTTCGTTGGACAATCCGTCACGTCTGGTGATCGATCTAGACGACAGTCAGCTCAATACCGATGCCTCCACGCTGCCACTGGAAGGCAGCGCCATTTCCGCCGTTCGCACAGGGGTGCGAGACGAGGGCGGCTTGAGGGTGGTGCTCGAGCTTAACCGTGCTATCGAGCCTCGTCATTTTACGCTTCCGCCTAACGACCAGTATGGGCATCGTCTGGTGGTCGATCTGGAGTATCCCGGCGAGAGTGCAGTGGAAAATCCCATCGATCCCATCGAAGCGATGATTCGTGACCAGGAGATGATGGCACAGCGCTCGGCCCAGGCGCGGCTACCCGGCGTAGAGGCCGACGTGCCATCTCCAGCGCCAGATCAGCCGCCGGTAGAGGTGCAGCCCGCTCAGCCGCACCCACAGCGGGACATTATTATTGCCATCGACGCCGGGCACGGTGGCGAGGACCCGGGTGCCATTGGCCCGGCGGGCACCCGTGAAAAAGATGTCGTGCTGGAAATTGCCCGTCGGCTCGCCTCCGACGTCAATCGCACGCAGGGGTTCAAAGCCGTGCTGATTCGCGATGGCGACTACTACCTCGGTTTACGCCAGCGCACCCAACTGGCTCGTGAGCAGAAGGCCGATTTCTTCGTCTCGATTCACGCCGATGCCTTCACTAGTCCCCGCCCTCAGGGTAGCTCGGTGTATGCGCTGTCACAGCGTGGGGCGACATCAGAAACGGCACAGTGGCTGGCCGATAGTGAAAATCGCTCGGATCTGATCGGCGGTGTCGATGGCAGTTTGTCGCTGCGTGACAAAGACCAAGTGCTGCGCGGGGTGCTGCTGGACCTTACCATGACCGCGACGCTCAACGACTCGCTGTCGATTGGCGGGCAGGTACTCGAACAGCTTGGGCGAGTCAACCGGTTGCATAAATCCCGGGTCGAGCAGGCGGGCTTTATGGTGCTGAAATCACCGGATATTCCATCGCTGCTGATTGAGGTGGGCTTTATATCGAATCCCGACGAAGAGCGTCGCCTGCGCGACCCAGTGCACCAACAGGGGCTTTCGACGGCCATTTTCAGCGGCCTGCGCGACCATTTTCAGCGTAATCCACCGCCAGCCAGCCTGCTGGCGTGGCAGCGGGATCATCAGCGCAGCCCCACGGGCGACGAATATCGCATCCAATCAGGCGACACGCTCTCCTCGATTGCCGTTCGCCACGGTGTCCCGGTAAACCAGCTGAAACAGGCCAACGATTTGAATGGCGACATCATTCGTGTGGGGCAGGTGCTACGTATCCCCAGTTCGTGACACGCATGCTTAATAAACCACTTAGATGCTGAATGTTGAGGTGTTGGTTGACTGAATTGAACTCGTTCTCTGGTCGTATCCATGTGCTCGACCCTCGCCTGGCCAACCAAATTGCCGCAGGCGAGGTGGTCGAACGCCCCTCGTCAGTCACAAAAGAGCTGATCGAGAATGCCATCGATGCGGGCAGTCAGCGGATCGAAGTAGAGATCGAGCAGGGCGGCGCAAGGCTGATCAAAGTGCGCGATGACGGTATCGGTATCGGCGAGGCGGACCTGCCGCTGGCATTAGCGCGCCATGCCACGAGTAAGATCAGTAGCCTCGAGGATCTGGAAGGGGTTAGTTCACTGGGCTTTCGTGGAGAAGCGCTGGCGTCGATCAGTTCTGTGTCGCGCTTGGAGCTGATCTCCAACGCGGAGGAAGATCCCCGCCTGGGGTGGCGGGTCGTAGCCGAAGGGCGCGGTATGGAGGCCCGGGTGACACCTGCACCGCACCCCCGGGGCACCAGTGTCTCGGTGCGCGACCTGTTTTTCAACACGCCCGCGCGGCGCAAGTTCTTACGCACTGAAAAGACCGAATTTGCCCATGTGGAGGAGGCCTTTCGTCGTCAGGCGCTATCGCGTTATGACATTGCATGGGTGTTGAAGCACAATCAGAAAGTGGTGCATCAGCTTCCCCAGGGAGATTCACCCGCCTCTCGTGAGCGGCGTATTGCATCGCTGTTGGGCAAGAATTTTATCGAACACGCCCGCTACATCGAACGCGAAGCGGGTGGCCTGCGGCTCAGTGGCTGGGTGGGATTGCCAACTCACTCGCGCTCACAGGCGGATCAGCAGTACTTCTTCGTCAATGGCCGCGTGGTCCGCGATCGCCTCGTTGCGCATGCGGTTCGTCAGGCGTATCGCGACGTGCTCTACAACGGTCGCCACCCGGTGTTCGTGCTTTATCTTGAGCTCGATCCCGACGTGGTGGATGTCAACGTCCACCCAACCAAGCATGAAGTACGTTTTCGTGATGGGCGTATGGTGCATGATTTCCTGTATTCCAGTTTGCACCACTGCTTGGCGGCCTCCAAACCCACCGATGAGGAGCAAAATGAGGTGGCTGCTCCGACGGGCCAGGTCGAAACCGTCTCTAGCGTGGGCGCTGCGCCAGAGACTCCCCGCTGGCAGCAGCAGGGTATGCCGCTGTCGGAAGCGTCCGAGCGACACCCCGGCGCTGAGCGGGTGCGCCGCTTCATGCAGGGGTATCAGGCGCTGCATCCCGATCACGAAGAGACGCTGTTAACGCCACAACCTAGCCCGCCCCACCCGCACACAACCGCATCGGAAGTACGTGAGGCGCCGCCTCCTGTCATGCCGGAGCATGATGCCACGACAGCGCCGCCGCTTGGCTTTGCGCTGGGCCAGCTGCATGGCGTGTACATCTTGGCACAGAACGCACAGGGACTCGTTCTGGTGGATATGCATGCAGCCCACGAGCGGATCGTCTACGAGCGCATGAAAAACCAGCTGGCAGCGGCAAAGGGGATCGATACCCAGCCGCTGCTGGTGCCCGTGTCGCTGGCGGCCAGCCGCAGCGAAGTGGCCATCGCAGAGAGCGAGCGTGACGCCATTGCTCAGCTAGGCGTCGAGCTGGATGTGGCTGGTCCGGAAACGCTGCTAGTACGCCAGCTGCCCGCGCTGCTGGCCCAGGCCGACCCCGAGGAGCTGGTGCGTGAAATGCTCGAAGAGCTGTCACGCTATGGTCGTACGCATCAGGTCGAGGCGCGTATTCATGAACTGCTCTCTACCATGGCGTGCCACGGCAGCGTGCGGGCCAACCGGCGTTTGACGCTCGATGAAATGAACGCGTTGCTACGTGACATGGAGCGCACTGAGCGCAGCGATCAATGTAATCATGGCCGTCCCACTTGGACGCAAATGAGCATGAAAGCGCTCGACCGCCTATTTTTGCGCGGCCAGTGACGATGAAAAGGACTAACGGAGTGCGTCGAGCATATGGCTGATACACGCCCCTGGGCGATATTTCTAATGGGGCCGACGGCTGCTGGCAAAACCGACGCTGCGATAGCGCTCCATGAGCAGCTAGGCCATGAACTGATTAGCGTCGATTCTGCCATGGTCTACCAAGGCATGGATGTGGGTAGCGCCAAGCCCAGCGCGGCAGAACTGGCGCGGGCGCCTCACCGTTTGATCGATATTCGTGATCCTGCAGCCCCCTATTCAGCGGCAGATTTTCGTGAAGACGCCCTGCGTGAAATGCGTCAAATCAGCGCAGCCGGTCGAGTGCCGCTATTAGTGGGTGGCACGATGCTTTACTTCAAGCGCTTGGTCGAAGGCGTGGATAATTTGCCAGGAGCAGACGTTGCCATTCGCGAACGCCTGGAGGCACAGCGTCAGCATGAGGGATTGGCTGGCCTGCATCGCACGCTGGCCGAAGTCGACCCATCCTCAGCGGCACGTATACACCCCAATGATCCTCAACGGCTGATGCGCGCGTTGGAAGTGTACTATGCGAGCGGTCGGCCGATGAGCGAGCTATGGGCAGAGCAGCAGCCGGAAACCTTTCCATGGCGGGTGCTGTCGATAGCCCTAGCACCCAACGAACGACAGGTGCTTCATCAGCGTATTGCCCGGCGTTTCGAAATGATGTTGGCAGAGGGCTTGATAGACGAGGTCGCTGCCCTCAAAAAGCGTAGTGATCTTCATATTAACTTGCCATCCATGAAGAGCGTTGGCTACCGTCAGGTATGGGAGTATCTAGACGGTGCTTATGATCGCGATGAACTCGTGGCACGAGGTATCATTGCCACTCGTCAGCTTGCCAAGCGTCAATTGACGTGGCTGAGAAGCTGGCCGTCCTTGACATGGGTCGATTCGCAGCAGCCAGATGCGCTGGATAAGCTTCTGAAATTCGTGCGTGAAAGCGGTGCTTAGCGTAAGATAGTGATTTCGTAAGCAAGTGTTTTCGAGTGGCCGGCTAACGCGTTTGACACATTAGGCCTTTCGGGCAACAAGATTGCGGCGTAGCACCAGTAGGGCACGCCATTTGATAACCAACCCCAACGACAGTTTTAGGGAGAGCAACATGTCCAAAGGGCAGTCCCTTCAAGACCCGTACCTGAACATTTTGCGCAAGGAGCGCATTCCGGTCTCTATTTTCCTGGTAAACGGCATTAAATTGCAGGGCCAGATTGAATCGTTTGACCAGTTTGTCATCTTGTTGCGCAATACCGTCAGTCAGATGGTTTATAAACACGCTATTTCCACGGTGGTGCCCTCGCGCAACGTGCGTTTGCCGGCACAGGATCCGTCAGCACCCGACGCTGACATCTAACACCGCTGGATAGCAAAAGAGTCCATGAGGTATTGATTGTTTTTTGAACGCCCAGACGCCGGTGAAACGGCAGTACTTGTTCACGTAGATTTCTACGATGAGCAGGCACGTGAAGACCCGGGTGAGTTCTTGGAGCTCGTGCGCTCTGCTGGCGCAGAGCCCGCGACATTGCTCACAGCGAGTCGACAGCGGCCTGATTCCCGCACCTTCATAGGGTCAGGTAAGTTGGACGAGCTGCGGGCAATGCTCGCAGCTCATGACGCTGAACTGGTCATCTTCAACCACAGTTTAAGTCCTTCCCAGCAGCGCAACCTGGAGCAAGAGCTCAAGTGCCGCGTGTTGGACCGTACCGGTCTGATACTCGATATTTTTGCGCAGCGGGCACGAACGCATGAAGGTAAGTTGCAAGTAGAGCTTGCTCAACTCGAGTACATGTCCACGCGCTTGATTCGCGGCTGGACGCACCTCGAGCGTCAAAAAGGCGGTATCGGCCTGCGCGGTCCCGGCGAAACACAGCTAGAGACCGACCGTCGTTTGCTACGCGGCCGTATCAAATCGATTCATAAGCGCTTGGATAAAGTGCGCAGCCAGCGTGAGCAGAACCGGCGTGCTCGAGCCCGTGCAGAAATTCATAGCGTGTCGCTAGTGGGCTATACCAACGCGGGTAAGTCGACGCTATTCAATGCGCTGACCAGCGCTGAGGTCTACGCAGCGGATCAGCTCTTTGCGACCCTAGATCCGACACTCCGTCGTTTGGAAATCGAAGACGTAGGGCCTGTCGTCATGGCCGATACCGTCGGTTTTATCCGCCACTTGCCGCATAAGTTGGTGGAAGCTTTTCAGGCGACGCTGCAAGAAGCGGCGGAAGCGACGCTGTTGGTGCATGTCATCGATGCGGCCGACCCTGACCGCGATCTCAACGTTGAGCAGGTCGATAGCGTACTGAAAGAGATTGGGGCGGATAGCGTTCCGGTACTCAAAGTGATGAACAAGATCGACAAACTCGATAGTGCGCCACGTATCGAGCGAGATGGTCACGGCGTACCTGAGGTGGTCTGGCTATCGGCTCAGCAAGGTCAAGGGCTTGAGCTGTTACATGAAGCGTTGACCGAGCGGCTCGCCAACGACGTGATTGGTTTTTCGCTCACCCTGTCGCCAGAGCAAGGTAAGCTGCGCGCAGGCCTGCATGAACTCAATGCCGTGCGCGAAGAGAGTTTTGACGAGCAGGGGCGCTCCGTATTGGATGTGCGCTTGCCGAGGCGCGACTTCAACCAGTTGATGGCTCAGTTGGGAGAGCGTGCCAATACCTATTTACCAGAAGCATTACGCGAATCTGACGAATGGTAGCCCATCGAGTACCTACCCCCATAGTCATCGACTGTAAAGGTATGGTACAAGATTGATATAGCAATAATATCAAAAGCACCCGGCCTTGCATTCAGTATCAAGGCAAAGTGCAGGTGAACACCTTAGTGGAGACGAAGTATGGCCTGGAATGAGCCCGGTGGTGGCAACCAGCACGACCCCTGGAGCGGTGGTGGCCGACGCGGTAATGGCGGCGATCGCGGTGGGAACAATGGTGGTGGAAACAACGGCGGCAATAATGGTGGCAACAACCAGGGGCCGCCTGACTTGGATGAAGCGCTGAAAAAGTTCCAAGACAAGCTCAACGGCATGCTAGGCGGCAGCGGCAAGAAGAGCGGCGGTGGTGGCGGCAAGAGTGGTGGCGGTAAGCCTCGTAACTCGTTTGCTCTGCCAGGCCTTCTGCTCATCGTGGCGCTTGCCATCTGGGGAGCCTCGGGCTTCTATCTGGTGGACCAATCGGAGCGGGGCGTCGTGTTGCGTTTTGGTGAGTACCAGGGCATCGTCGAGCCGGGCCTCCAGTGGAACCCGCCGCTCATCGATGACGTGCGCATGGTCAACGTGACGCGCGTACGCTCTGTCTCTCAAACTCAGTCCATGCTGACGCGTGATGAAAACATCGTCGAAGTGGAAATTTCTGCTCAGTACCAGGTCGCGAATCCGCGCGATTTCGTGCTGAACGTTCGTGATCCGGCGCTCTCCATCGAGAACGCACTGGACTCTGCGCTGCGGCACGTGGTCGGTGGCACGGACATGATCGATATCCTGACCTCTGGTCGTGAGATACTCGGTAGCTCCGTCGCGAGCCGTCTGCAAACGTATCTGGATGCCTATGGCGCAGGTATTCGCCTGCAAACCATCAACATCGAATCCACGTCGGCACCTGCGCCCGTCATCGATGCTTTTGATGACGTTATCCGTGCCCGTGAAGATCGTCAGAGAACGATCAACGAAGGTATGGCGTACGCCAATGCGATCATTCCGGCCGCACAGGGTCAGGCTCAGCGTATCGTCGAGCAGGGCCAAGGGTACCGTGAGTCGGTGGTGGCCGAAGCACAGGGTCAAGCTAACCGTTTCAATGCGCTGCTGACCGAGTATCGCAACGCGCCGGAAGTGATGCGCGAACGTATGTACCTGGATGCCATCGAAGAAGTCTTTGGTGGGACGCCGAAAGTTCTGCTGGACGTGAGCGACAATGCGCCGCTGATGTATTTGCCACTCGATCAAATGCGCGGCGGTAGCAGTAACGACAGTCGTTCGGCGAGCAATGATAGCGGTGCTAACAGCAGCGATACGGTCGATCCGCGCGTGTTAGAGTCGCTGCGAGGCAGCCAAAGTAGCTCCTCATCGTCGTCCAGCAATAACCCCATTCGCAGGGAGGGCCGCTAAATGATTAATAACCGATCCCTGCTTATCGTAGGTGGTTTGGCCGCCGTCGCGTGGCTAGCGAGCAACAGTCTTTATGTCGTGGATGAAACCGAACGCGCTGTGAAGCTGCGCTTTGGTGAAGTCATCGAAGAGAATATTCAGCCGGGTCTGCATGTGAAAATTCCGATTGCGCAGACCATCCGCAAGTTCGACGTGCGGCTGCTGACGCTGGATACCGATACTAGCCGTTATCTGACTCTTGAGCAGAAAGCGGTCATCGTCGACTCCTATGTCAAGTGGCAAGTCGTCAACCCGACCCGCTACTACGAGGCTACCGCAGGCGATGAACTGATGGCGATCCGCCTCATTCAGCCGCGAGTGGATGAGAGTCTGCGTAATGAATTCGGTCGTTTGAATCTTCAGGAAATCATTGCCGAGCGCCGTGATGACCTGATGACAGGCCCCACCGAAGAGCTCGATCAGCTCATGCGTGAAGAGCTCGGCGTGGCGATTCGCGATATTCGTATCAAGCGCATCGACCTGCCTGAAGATGTCTCGGCAGCCGTCTTCGAGCGCATGCGCTCAGAGCGTGAGCGTGAGGCCCGCGAGTGGCGCGCACAGGGTCAGGAAGAGGCCGAGCGGATTCGCGCTAATGCCGACCGTCGCCGTCAGGTGCTGCTTGCTCAAGCCAACGAGCGTGCCGAGACGCTGCGCGGTGAGGGGGATGCCGAAGCAGCCGCTATCTTCTCGCAGGCTTATAGCCAGGACCAAGAGTTCTTCGCTTTCTGGCGCAGCCTGAACGCTTACCGTGAAAGCTTCTCTGGCGATGGTAATCTGCTGGTGCTAGAACCGGATAGCGACTTCTTCCGCTATCTACGCAGCGCCGTTCCCGACAGCGCCGAGTGATGCGCCCATCCCGCCAAGCACTGCGCTTGGCGGGGTTCATATAGCGCATAAACGTGATAGACTTTACCTACCGGGCGTCGCCCGGTTTTTTTGTGGCCCTCGTTTCGTGAACGTTCCACACAGCGCCTCGTGAGGCAGCGAGTGGTATCGTTAGAAAGGGCCTTCATCGTCTCGCAGGATTGTTCACATGACCATCGCTGACCGCTGGCTACTGCCCGACGGCATGGATGAGGTGCTGCCGCCTCAGGCAAGCCGCATGGAAGAGCTGCGCCGTGCGCTGCTCGATCTTTACCATTGCTGGGGCTACGACCAGGTCATGCCGCCGCCGGTGGAGTTTTTGGACTCCTTGCTGACCGGTACCGGTACGGACCTCGATCTTCAAACGTTCAAGCTGACCGACCAACTGACGGGCCGCATGATGGGCGCCTCGGCAGACGTCACACCGCAGGTGGCGCGGATGGACGCCCACTCCCTAAAACGCCAGGGGCCAGTTCGGCTGTGTTACTGCACCAATGTGCTGCGTGCCAAAGCCGACCAGCATCAAGGGGGACGCAGCCCCGTGCAGGTCGGAGTCGAGCTGTTTGGTCATGCTGGCCTCGAAGCCGACAGTGAGATCATTCATCTGGCGCTTGCCAGTCTTCATGCGGCAGGCGCTGACGAGATACATTTGGCATTAGGGCATATCGGGATCTACCGTAGCCTGGTGGAAGCCGCTGCCCTTAACGATGAGCAAGAGCGTGCGCTTTTCGAAGCGTTGGCACTTAAATCGCCGGGGCAACTGGCCGAGCAGGTCAGTGCCAGCGTTAGCGACCCTGTGTTGGCAGATATGCTAGTGGCGCTAGGCGAGCTGCATGGGGATGCCAGCGTTCTGAGCGAGGCGCGCGAGCGTTTTGCTGGCGCACCTGCCCCCGTGACGGCGGCGCTAGATCAGCTCGAGGCGCTTTACAAAGGCGTTTTGGCGCGCTTTGAGGTATCGCTCTATTTTGATCTAGCGGAGCTGCGCGGTTATCAGTATCACACGGGTATGATGTTTGCGGCGTACGTGCCTGGCTATGGTCATGCGCTGGCCAAAGGTGGGCGCTATGATGATACTGGGCGTGCGTTTGGCCGAGCCCGACCCGCGACCGGCTTCTCCATGGACCTGAAGCAGTTGGCATCGCTGGCATTGGCGTCACCCAGCCAGGGGGCCATTTGGGCGCCAGCCCAAGAAGAAGAGTCGCTCAACGCTGCCATCGTCGCGCTGCGTGAGCAGGGTGAACGCGTAATTCAAGCGCTGCCTGGGCAGCGTACTGGGCCGGCGGAGCACAGCTGTGACCGCCGTCTTGAGTTTATCGATGGTCGTTGGCAGACAACGGCCCTGACACAAGAGACGAGTGCATAATGGGTAAGAATGTCGTAGTCCTGGGTACCCAATGGGGCGATGAAGGCAAAGGCAAGATCGTTGACCTGCTCACCGAATCCGCTGCTGCCGTGGTGCGCTTCCAGGGGGGGCATAATGCCGGTCACACGCTGGTCATCGACGGTGAGAAAACCGTCCTACACCTGATCCCCTCGGGTGTGCTACGTCCAGGTAAAACCTGTGTGATCGGTAACGGGGTCGTATTGTCACCGGAAGCGCTGATCAAAGAGATCCGCGAACTGGAAGCGAAGGGCGTTCCCGTTCGTGAGCGTTTGCGTCTTTCCCCGGCGTGTCCGCTGATCCTGCCTTACCACGTGCGTCTCGACCAGGCACGTGAGAAGGCCCGTGGCGTGGCTAAGATCGGCACCACCGGTCGCGGCATTGGCCCGGCATACGAAGACAAGGTGGCACGCCGTGGTCTACGGTTGGGTGACATGCTCCACCGTGAGCGTTTTGCCTCCAAACTCGGTGAGGTGCTCGACTACCATAATTTCGTGCTAGTGAATTACCACGGCGAACCGGCGGTGGATTTCCAGGAAGTGCTCGATAGCGCCATGCAGATGGCCGAAGAGCTGCGCCCCATGGTCAGTGATACCGTCAGTATGGTGCACGACCTGCGCAAGGCCGGTGAGAACATTCTATTCGAAGGCGCCCAAGGTTCGCTGTTGGATATCGACCACGGTACTTACCCGTTCGTCACCAGCTCCAACACCACGGCTGGCGGCACGGCAACCGGCTCTGGCGTCGGCCCGCTCTATTTGGACTACGTGCTGGGTATCACCAAGGCTTACACCACGCGTGTTGGCTCGGGTCCGTTCCCCACCGAGCTGTTCGACGATCATGGTCGTCACCTAGCCGAGCGTGGGCACGAGTTTGGCGCGACCACCGGGCGTCCACGTCGCTGCGGCTGGTTCGATGCGGTAGCGCTGCGTCATGCGGTGCAAATCAACTCGGTTTCCGGTATCTGCCTGACCAAATTGGACGTGCTGGACGGTTTGGAAAACATCCGTGTGTGTGTTGGCTACCGCAGCAAGGATGGTGACGTGCTGGATAACCCGGTGGATTCAGAGGGCTACGAAGCGGTAGAGCCGGTCTATCACGATCTGCCAGGCTGGAAAGAGTCCACGCTGGGCGCTAAGAAGGTGGAAGACTTACCGGCTAATGCCCGTGCATACATCAGCTTCCTCGAAGAGCAGGTAGGCACCAGCATCGATATCATTTCTACCGGTCCCGATCGTATTGAAACCATCGTGCTGCGCAACCCGTTCGAAGGCTAGGTTGCACACCCTCCGGTGATATCAAAAGGGCGGCTTGGCCGCCCTTTTTCGTGCTTAGAAATCGATGCCTCGCCGGGCCTGAAGGCCGTTGTTGAAAGCGTGTCGCACCTCCTGCATGTCGGTCACGGTGTCGGCCATGGCCACCAGCTCACGGTGGGCATTTCGCCCGGTAATGATCACGGTTTGTTCCTGCGGACGGTCCAGTAGCGCCTGTTTGACCGTGGCGATATCGAGATAGCCAAACTTCAGCATGTAGGTGAGTTCGTCCAACACCACGAGATACGTCTCGGGGTCTGCCAGCATTTTCTGCGCTTCTTGCCAGACCTCCATACAGGCGGCGGTGTCAGCTTCGCGATTTTGCGTATCCCAAGTAAAGCCGGTTGCCATGATAGCGACGCTCAAATGTGGATCGTCTTCCAGCCGATTGCGCTCGCCACACTCCCATAACCCCTTGATGAACTGCACCACGCCTACTTTGTAGCCATAACCCAGCGCGCGCGTGACGGTGCCCCAGGCGGCGGTGGTTTTGCCTTTTCCGTTACCCGTGTTGATGAGCAGCAGTCCGCGCTGCTCGGTGGCATTGGCGACTTTTTCGTCCACTCGCGCTTTGAGTTTTTCCATCGATGCTTTATGGCGGGTATCGCGATCACTCATGGTCTCTCCTCTTTGAAAGAGTGCAGGGCTATGTCAGCAGGTTACGACAGAGGCGCACAATTTAACATCGCCCTGAGAGGTGTTTGTATAGCTTTTAAGCTTGACGTGACCGGCTTGCAGAGTTTTTGTCCAGCTTTTTCTAAGAGAATTGGCCGGTTGGGGGCTTGCTGCTCTAGAATGGTGGGTCATGTCTTGTTAGGAATAGTGTCATGCCCTCATTTGATATCGTGTCAGAATTCGATCAGCACGAAGCCGCCAATGCGGTGGACCAGGCCAATCGTGAAGTCCAGTCACGCTTCGACTTTAAAGGCGTCGATGCCAGCTTCACGTTGGAAGGCGATAAGGTGCTGCTCGAGGCCGAAGTAGATTTCCAGCTCAAGCAAATGCTGGACGTGTTGCGTAACCGACTGATTGCCCGCGGTATCGACGCACGTTGCATGGATGTCAAAGATGCCGTGCTGTCCGGTGTCAAGGCGCGTCAAGAGGTGGTACTCAAGCAGGGGCTCGACCAAGCTGAAGCCAAGGATGTGGTCAAGCGCATCAAAGGCAGTAAGTTAAAAGTGCAGGCTCAAATTCAGGGTGAGAAAGTGCGCGTGACGGGCAAAAAGCGAGATGACCTGCAGAGTGTCATGGCGCTACTGCGTGGCGAAGAGGGGCCTGACTTGCCATTACAGTTCGACAACTTCCGCGATTGACGATCACAAAAAATATTCATTGAGTAGCGCCGTATAGGCGCTACTCGACTACTGAAAAGCTTACAGGAGTTTCGCGCTATGTCTGATCCGCAGCCGGTTTATTTAAGCGACTACCAGCCACCCGCCTACCACGTAATTCATACCGAGCTGACGTTTGATCTTGACCCCACCGAGACCCGTGTGAAAGCACGTCTGACCATGCAGCGCCACCCAAGCGCTGACGCGGCTGCGCCGCTGGTGCTCGATGGTGAGCATCTATCGCTGCGCGCGCTTGCCATCGATGGTCAAGCGTTGAGCGATGCCGATTACCAGCTCACTGATGAAACGCTGACGATTACCCGTGTACCTGCTGCCTTTACGTTAGAAAGCGACGTGGCGATCTCGCCCAGTAGTAATACGGCTTTGGAAGGGCTTTATCAATCAAATGGCATGTACTGCACGCAGTGTGAAGCAGAGGGCTTTCGACGTATTACCTATTATCCGGATCGCCCCGATGTCATGGCCACGTTCAAGGTCACGGTCATCGGTGATGTGCAAAAAGAGCCGGTGCTGTTGGCCAATGGTAATCCAGTCGAGCAGGGCTCGTTAGAAGGTGACCGGCACTTCGTTACCTGGGAAGATCCTCACCCTAAGCCCTGTTATCTCTTTGCGCTGGTGGCCGGCGATTTGAAAAAAGTCGAAGATCATTTCACGACCATGAGCGACCGCGAGGTAACGCTTCAGCTGTGGGTAGAGGAGGAGAATCTCGATAAAACCGACCATGCCATGGCGTCTCTCAAGCGTTCCATGCGTTGGGACGAGGAAACTTACGGCCGTGAGTACGACCTGGACTTGTTCATGATCGTGGCGGTTAACGACTTCAATATGGGCGCAATGGAGAACAAAGGCCTCAACATCTTCAACTCCGCGGCGGTGCTCACGCACCCTAAGACCGCCACCGATGCTGCGTTTCAAAATGTCGAAGGGATCGTTGCCCACGAGTATTTCCACAACTGGTCGGGGAATCGCGTGACGTGCCGCGACTGGTTCCAGCTCTCGCTAAAAGAAGGTTTTACGGTATTCCGCGATCAGTGTTTTTCTGCGGATACCAATTCAGCCCCCGTCAAGCGCATTCAAGACGTCTCGTTTTTCCGCACCGCGCAATTTGCCGAAGACGCAGGTCCCACGGCGCATCCGATTCGTCCGGATCACTATATCGAGATCACCAACTTCTACACGCTGACTATCTATGAAAAAGGGGCAGAAGTGGTGCGCATGCTGCGCAACCTGCTGGGCTGGGAGGCCTTCCGCCGTGGCTCGGATCTCTATTTCGAGCGCTTTGACGGGCAGGCCGTGACGATCGAAGACTTCGTGGGCTGCATGGCCGAGGTATCGGACATCGATTTAAGCCAGTTCATGCGCTGGTACTCCCAGGCGGGCACGCCGGAAATCGATGCCCACGGTGAGTACGACTACGCCAACGTCGAGTACCATTTGACGCTTCGCCAGCGCACGCCAGCCACGCCCGGACAGCCGGACAAGCAGCCGCTGCACATTCCGGTACGCATGGGCTTGGTGGGCACCAAATCCGGTCAGGATTTAACGCTCACGCTCGACGGCAACAAGATCGGGAAAGATGCGGTCATTCACCTGACCGACGATGAGCAGACATTCATCTTCACGGAAGTGGCCGAGGCACCCGTGCCGTCGCTACTGCGCGATTTTTCCGCACCGGTCAAGCTGCACTTCCCTTATTCCCGCGAAGATTTGGCCTTTCTGTTGACCCATGATAGCGATGGCTTCAACCGCTGGGATGCCGGTCAGCGATTGGCGCTACTGGCGCTGGACGACCTGATTGCTGCCCATCGAAACGGCGTTGAAAAAGTGATGGACAGCCGAGTGATCGAGGCATTCCGCTTGCTCTTGACCTCTTCCATGGACGATAAAGCGGTGCTGGCCGAGATGCTGACACTGCCCTCGGAAGCCTATATCGCCGAACAGCAGCCAATCGTCGACGTGGACGCCATTCACGCTGCCCGCGAGTTCGTGCGCCAATCCCTGGCGCTGGCACTGCGTGATGAGTTCTTGGCCGTCTATAAGGCGAACGTCAGTGACGCCCCATACGCGCCTACGCCTGAACAAATGGCTCAGCGCAGCCTCAAAAACGTAGCGCTCGCTTATTTGATGTCCATTGAGGACGATGAGAGCGTCGCGCTGTGTGAAGCGCAGTTTGCGACGGATCACAACATGACCGACGTTCGCCACGCGCTGACCCTGCTCGTGCACAGTGATCGTGACGACGTGTCGGCACCGGCTTTGAAAGCCTTTGGGGAAGCCTGGGCTCACGATCCACTCGTGATGGATCAGTGGTTTACGATTCAGGTAACGCGCCCTCAGCCCGACGTACTGGAGCGCGTGGAGTACTTAATGCAGCACCCGGCGTTCTCGATGAAGAACCCCAACAAAGTGCGTGCGTTGATTGGCGCTTTTGCGCAAAACCGTATCAATTTCCACCGCCTGGATGGCAAAGGGTATGCCCTGTTGGCGGATGCGGTGATCGAGCTCAACCGCCTCAACCCTGAAATTGCCGCGCGGCTGATTACCCCATTGACGCGCTGGCAGCGGTTCGATGAGACACGACAGCAGTTGATGCGAGCAGAACTCGAAAGAATCAAACGCGAGCCGCTGTCGTCCAACGTGTTCGAGGTGGTCGAGAAAGCGCTGGCATAACGTGCATCCAGTGAATTAACCATGGAGAGGGAAGACACCGGTGACAGACCCACAACAGCGTTATTTATTGATTATCAACGGTAAGTCGGCCGGGAACCCGGCGCTGCGCGACGCCGTCGAAGCGCAGCGCAAGGCAGGGACGCCCATCATTGTTCGCGCGACGTGGGAAGGTGGCGATGCCGCTGATTTTGCAGCCCAAGCGCTCGATTTGGGCGCGACATGCGTCATCGCATGCGGTGGTGATGGTACCGTCAACGAAGTCGTCAATGGACTTATGCGGCTGCCTCATGACCATCGTCCGAGCTTGGGCGTGGTGCCGATGGGCAGCGCGAATGATTTTGCCACTTCGGTGGGGTTACCTTTGGAGCTGGATCGCGCACTGGCGGATGCCGTTCGCTTGCCGTCTGCGCCCATCGATGTGATTCGTATGACGGCGGAAGCCAGTGGCGAACCGTCGGTATGCTATTACATCAATATGACCACCGGTGGTTTCGGCGCAGAAATTACCTCCTCGACCCCTAAAACGTTAAAACGCATGTTAGGGGGAGGAGCCTACTCACTGATGGGGGCGCTCAAGGCGTGGCGGCATCGCAGTTATCGCGGCACGCTGCACTGGGGCGATCATGAGCAGGCCGCGTCACTGCTGCTGCTGGCACTGGGCAATGGGCGTCAATCGGGTGGGGGGCAGGTGCTGGCCCCTCGTGCCAAGCTCGATGATGGGCGATTGGACGTTCTGCTAGTCAAAGATTTTCATTCGGTGACGGAGCTCCCTGCGCTGCTCGGCGAGCTACAGCAGTTCCCCGCAGAAGGGCGTTATGTGCGCTACTTTACTGCCAGCCAGTTGACCGTTACCACTCGGTCCGATGATGAACCTTGGCCGCTGACCCTGGATGGTGAGGCAAAACGCTATCAACGATTTACCGCTGAAGTCGTCCCGCTAGCGTTGAAGGTACGCTTACCAGAAGGCTGTTCGCTGTTGTCTGCCAACGACCGCCACTAATGAATTCGAACCATTAAGGAGCATGACTCGATGAGCTACCGTGTATGGATGCCGCTACTGGCCAGTTTGGCCCTACTGCTGAGTGCCTGCGGCGACAGTCAAGAAGAGGCAAACGTCGTACCGGAAGAGAGCGCGGCCGAGCAGCCCAGTGAGACGCCAGCCGCTGCACCTGACACTGGTAGTGACGATGTTCCTTCGCCCTCCCAGGTGGAAGACGACATTGAACGTCAGGCGTCCGAGGCGTCCGAGCCTTCCAATGCTCAGGAAGACCTGTCTTCCACCGCCAGTGAGTCAACCTCGGAGCCCCTGCAGGCGGACGAAGAGACGCTGGCCGCCGACCCCGACGAAGCCCTTGACGAAGCTAGCGCCATGCCGGGTGAAACCACGCGTTCTGATGTCGATGACGTGATTGCCGAGACCGAGCGTCGTTTCGAAGAGGCACAGCGTCAGTTGGAGCAACAGTTTCAAGAAATCGAGCAGCAGTCGCCCGAACTGGCGCCCATGGAGAACGATCCCATCGAGCCAAGCTGGGAGCGCGAAAGCAGTTTACCCGAAGGCTCTTCCGTGGAAGGTGGGTTAGAAGCGCAAGATGTGGATGCGCTCATCGAAGATACCGAACGTCAATTCGAAGAGGCCCAGCAGCGCCTAGAAGAGCAGTTCCAAGCCTTGGAGAGTGAGCGCCCCACCAATGGTGCACCCCTGGCGTCTGACGAACTCCAAGACCGCGACGTTGATAATGACCACCCTGTTGAAGAGCGCTCTACCAATGACGATAGCGAAGCGCAAGAGGCCGAAAGCTCCTCGGACGACACGTTGGATACATCGTCTTAAGAAGGAAACCCCAACCTATAAAAAAGGCCCGCATTCGCGGGCCTTTATCCATTCGGTGCGGTTCAAGCAACGCGAATGTTGGAAGCCTGAAGGCCTTTTTTACCCTGAGTCACCTCGAAGCTGACTTTCTGACCATCTTGCAGGGTCTTAAAACCTTCAGCTTGAATTTCAGAGAAGTGGGCAAAGAGATCGTCACCGCCGTCATCGGGAGAGATGAAGCCGTAACCTTTGGTGTCGTTGAACCACTTGACAGTGCCAGTTGCCATCGTTCATATCCTTAACGTGCTTAATGATTGAGCAGGTGGCTCATTGCCTACCTACCAAATCCACTTTAGAAGCAAATAATCAGCACGTCCAGTAGTGACGTGGTTAAGATTTTTTGGGTATACGGATTTAATGGTTGATGGGGCACCTTCACCCCATCAATCTGATACCACCCTCAGATGGTTGATAGATCGACTCCGTAGTTGAGTTCCTCTGCGAAGTCCGGCAGTCCGTAACCGATGGTTTTCTTGTAGAAAGGAGAGACCTTCGCAGTCGGGGCCTTCTTCTTGTGCTTCGTGGTGTAGAGCATTCGTGCCCGCATCACCTCGAAGGAGTAACCGCGCCCTTCACGGTTCTTGTCCTTGGCCAGTCGGTTGATGGACTCCGTGTAAGCGTTGGTGACGGGCATGTCCGTCTCGAAGTAGGTCATGGTCTCTTCGCGCCAGTTTCCCACTGCCCTGACCAGATCGCTCCAGACTTCCTTTTGGCCCTTCGGGATGGTGGCTAACCACTCGTCCAGGGCGGCTTCTGCCTGGAGCCGTGTGGTGGCGTCCCAGATGCCGTAGAAGCGCTCCTTGTGCTCGTAGGCGGCCAGCAGTTGCGGGAACGCGCCTGTCCAGGTCTCCATGATGAGGCGCTCCCGGTCTGAGACTTCGTGAGCGCGTTTCAGCAGGATTTTCCGGTCTCCCTTGAGAGTCCGGCTCTGGGACGGTTTCAGCTCCTTTCTGAGGCCCTTGCGCACTCTCTCTAGGGCATCGTTGGCCATGCGCACCACCGGCCACATGGAACTTATCGACCACGATACGGGCCTGGGGCAGCACAGCCTTGACCGCTGCCCGGTAGGGGTTCCACATGTCCATGCTGACGATCTCGACCTTCTGCCAGTCTTTCAGCTTCATCAGGTAGTTGGTCACCACGTTCTGGCGGCGGGTGGCCAGCAGGTCGAGCAGGGTTCGCTCCTCAATGTTGGTCAGAATGCAGCGGTAGCGCTTGTTCAGGTATAGCTCGTCAATGCCCAGGATGCGGGGCGTCTCGAAGCGGTGCCAGCGCCCCAGGAACTCGGCGCGGGCGTTGAAGATGTCGCGCACCGTCTTCTCGTCCAGGCCGGTCTGTGCCGCCACAAAGGTGTAGGGGTGGTTGAAGGATTCCTTCTCCACGTACTCATGCAGCCGCAGTGTCAGTCAGATCCATCCGGCTCGGCATTGGTGTTTGCTTTTTTACCCAACAAGCTGCTGGAAACGAAAAGTAAGGCACCGAGGACAATTGCAATATCAGCCAGGTTGAAGGCCGGCCAATGCCAGTCTCGCCAATAGAAATCAAAGGAATCCACAACATAGCCGCGAAAGACCCGGTCAATCAGGTTGCCCATGGCGCCACCGAGGATAAGACTGTAAGCGATGGCTTCTCCTTTATGACGATTTTCAAGGATCAGCTTGATCAGAAAAATCGAGACCACTACCGCGATTCCGATAAATAAGTAGCGCTGCCAGCCTCCACCATTCGCAAAAAGACTGAATGCGGCACCGGTGTTCCATAGGTGCACCCAGTTAAAGAACGGGGTCACCGAAACATACTCGCCATAGGCCATTGATTGCTGCACCAGCCACTTTACAGCCTGATCAGACGCTGCCAGCAGGCCCGATATGGACAATAGGGCATACGGCGAGAGCTTTTTGCCAATAATGAGCATTATTTAACCCTTCAACGCCAGAATGCGTCTGGCACCGTTAAGTACAATGACCCCCGCGATGGTGCCGATAATCAGATCCGGATAATTGGACCCGGTCCACGCGACCAGGGCGCCGGCGGTGATGACCCCCAGGTTGATCACCACGTCGTTGGCCGAGAATATCCAGCTTGCCTTCATGTGCGCCCCGCCTTCCCGATGTTTGGATATGAGCAGCAGACAACTGGTATTGGCAATCAATGCGACGAATGCGATAGCCATCATCACCAGCGATTCAGGCTCACTACCGAATACAAAGCGTCTCACCACCTCTACGAGCACGCCCACAGCCAAGATCAGTTGCAGTACACCAGCAAGATGCGCGGCACGTACCTGCATTTTCACGCTATGTCCAACCGCATAAAGGGCAAGCCCGTACACCGCCGCATCGGCAAAATTGTCCAGGGATTCTGCAATGAGGCCAGTTGACTGAGCCATCAGACCGGCAGTCATTTCCACCACGAACAGAAGTGCATTGATGCCGAGCAACCAGCGCAGGGTCCCGGATTCTTGCTTAGCAGAAGCTGCCGAAAACTCGGCGGCCTTGATGGTCTCCGGATTTGCAGCGACGGTTTCCTGAAGCGAGGCGCCTAGCCCCAAGGTCTTCAGTTTCGAGGTGACGGGCTCGACCTCGCCGTCATGCACGACCTTCAGCCGGCGGTTCGACAAGTCGAAGGACAGCGCCCGAATCTCCTCAAAGCCGTTCAGGGCTAGGCGAATCATTCGTTCTTCTGATGGACAGTCCATCTTCGGCACGGCATAAACACTGACCCATCTCCCTGGCGCCTCGGAGGAGGCCTGTATATCGGTATCCGCTGCGGACGTTGCATCACCGCCACAGGCGCCACCACAGGATTTGCTCATGATACGACTCCACTTGAACAATGTTGTGGTACCATTTAAAACTATAAAGCTACTATAAGGTCAATAGAGTAAAGAATCCGTTGGGGAGGAGGCTGATGCGCATTGGTCAGTTGGCGCAGTTGGTAGGGGTCGAAACACAGACGATCCGCTTCTATGAACAGCAGGGCTTGTTGCC